>DATMKA010000263.1:0-14793 GCA_035553595.1 Thermoplasmatota archaeon
CACGTCCCCCGCCCTTCCCTTCAGCGCAAGGGTCCGCCTCCTGCGGGAGCCCTTCGTGAAGCCTCATGCGGGCGGCGAGGAGTCCGTCGCCGCCTTCGCGCAGCGCCGCCTTGGCTCTGGGGTCCTCGACCTCGCGGACGCGATGGTCACTGGCGTCTTCGCAGGCGACCCGAACACTCTCAGCGTGGACCACGCTTTTCCCTTCCTCCGCAAGCTCGAGCAGGAGCACGGGTCGCTCCTCAAGGGGCTCCGCGCCGCTCCCCGCGGTCCCGACGGGCCCGCCCGCCTCCAAGGCTTCCGCCGCGGCATGGGGAGCCTTCCCGAGGCCCTCTCCGCGAAGGTGCAGCCCACGTTGAACACTCGCGTCACGGCTGTTCTTCCCCGGCTCGGGGGCGGGCACCTCATCAAGACGAGCGAGGGGGACCTGGAGGCCCGCAGCGTGGTTCTCGCCCTGTCCCCCGCGGAGGCGGGCCGCCTCCTGGACGCGCCCTTCCCGCCGCAGCGCCTCGCCCGGATCACGGTCGTCGCCCTCGGTTTCCCGGCCGCGCAGGTGCGGCGCGACATCGGCTTCGGTTACCTTGCCCCCCGGTCCGAGGGCCGTTTCCTGCTGGGCGCCGTCGCAGAGTCCAATCTCTTCCCCGAGCGGGCTCCTTCCGGCCACGTGCTCCTCCGGTGCCTCGTGGGCGGCGTCCGGGATGCCGAGCGCGCAAGCCTCCCCGACGGCGAGCTCGTCACCAAAGCCCTCGCGGACCTCCGCGGGCTCGGGATTATCGAGGGCGACCCCGTCTTTACGAAGGTGGTGCGGCACGCCAACGGCATCCCCCAGATCGAGGTCGGGCACGGGGCGCTCCTCGACGCCGCTGCAAGGGTGGAGGCCACCCATCCCGGGCTCTTCCTCACGGGGGCAGGCTACCGGTCCGTCGCCGTGAACGGCCTCATCGCCGAAGCCTACGGGACGGCTGAACGCGTAGCGGCCTTTCTAGAACAATAGACAAAAGGAGGCCGCCCCGGAGGACCCGGGGCGGAGGGGATGGCTTCGTACACCGCGCGGTCCGCGCGGACACGGACGAACTGCGGCTCGTCCTATCCGCGCAGACCTCGGGGGTACTTCGGCTTCGCCTCAGTACGCCGCGCGGTCCGCGCGGACACGGACGGACCTCAGCCCGTCCTATCCGCGCGGGCCGGCGTCCACAAAGGCTTCGCCTTAGTAGACGGCGCGGTCCGCGCGGACAAGGCCGTAGCCGTAGTAGTCATCACGGCCGGAGCTGCCGAGGTCCTGCGCGGTGCTCGTGAGGCGGCCAGAGAGCTGGCTCGCCGTGAGGCCCGAGTTGTAGGACTTCACGAGGGCAGCCACACCGCTCACAAAGGGCGTGGCCATGGAGGTGCCGTCAAGGTAGACGTAGCAGTTGTTCGTGCAGTTGCTGAGGGGCTTGTAGGCGGAGACGATGCTCACGCCAGGGGCCACGATGTCCACTGCGGGGCCGTAGTTGCTGAAGGAGGCGCGAGCGTTGGACTTGTCGGTAGCGCCCACACCAAGGACCCCGGAATAGCCCGCGGGGTAGCTCGTGCAGTAGCAGCCGTCATTGCCGGTTGCGGCAATGACGAGGAGACCCTTGTTCTGGGCGTACACGATGGCGTCCTGGATGGTGGTGCTCGCGCCGCCACCGAGGGACATCGAGATGATGTGGCTGCCCTGGTCAGCGCAGTAGCGGACACCCTGGGCGATGTCCGTGGGGGTGCCGCTGCCGGCGCCGTCGAGAACGCGAACGGGGAGGAGGGTGGTCTGGGAGGTGCCGGCCATGCCCTTCGCGTTGTTCATCTGGGCGGAGGCGATGCCGATGACGTGGGTGCCGTGGCCGTTGGGGTCGTTGGGGGTCGTGTCCTCGTACACGAAGTCGTACCCGCGGAGGATGCGGGTGTAGCCGTAGAACTCCTCGTGGGAGGCGTGGATGCCCGTGTCGGTGACGCAGAGCTTCACGCCGGTGCTGCCGCGGGTCTTGTCCCAGGCGATGTGGGCGTAGATCTGCTTGGCGCCCCACTGGTAGTCAGAGGTTCCCCAGAAGGGGTCGTTAGGGGTGTAGAAGGCCTTGTGGGTGGCGGCGTTGTCCTCGACGTAGCGGACGTTCTCGTCGCCCACGAGGGTGGCCCGAGCCACTTCGACGCTCGTGGCGTCGAGGGCGGCCCAGTTGAGGACATCGTCGTATTCGACGACGCGGTAGCCGGCATAGGTGCCCGTGCGGGCCTCCTCGGGGAAGACGTGGAAGCCCACGACGACGCCTGTCGTGCGGGGGGCGCCCTCGAGGAGGGCCTCGACGTCAGGAACCACGAGGTCGCCCACGGCAGCCGCCGGAGGCACGAGGAGCGCGATCGCGAAAATGCTGAAGATTGCCTTGGTGTTCATGCTCTCACCGAGCGGGACGTCATCCCGCGCACCCATCAACCGGAGTCCGGGGGATAATTTTTCGGTGAGACAGGTCCCGCTGGCCAAAAAGGAACAGTGAAAAAGTGTCGGGACCGGGCATGACGCCCGGTCCCCGGCCCAAGGCTCTGGTTAGGCCGCCGTCACCTCAATGTTGTCCACGAACCAGCCTTTGTAGTTGTTCGCGGTGCTGTCCACAGTGTCCGTCCACAGGCGCACGTAAAGGTTGCCGCCCGTGTACCCATCGATGTCGTAGCTCAGGGCTGCCCAGGCCGTGGGGTTGGTGTTGCGGCTGTCCCACTGCTGGAGCGTCGTCCAGGTGGAGGCATCCTTGGACACCTGGATGCGGAGGATGTCGTAGGCGCCGCCCGTGTACTGCTCAATCTGGAAGATGTGAGCGAGCTTGAGGGTCGCCTGGGTCTTGCCGGAGAGGCTGATGGCCCCGGACTGGGCCCAGTTCGTCACGCGGGCACCCGTGTTGTAGTTGCAGGTGCTGTCCTGGGTCCAGGCGAGGGTGCGGGTGCCGCTGTAGGCGGTCTGGCAAGCGCTCGTCGTGTGCCACAGGTCCGTCGAGCTAGATTTGGTCCAGCCCTGGGCGCCGTCCTCCATGTCCTCGAAGTAGACGCGGGCCTCGCTCGCGGGCGCGTCGTACTCGTCCGTGTCGGAGGAGCTGCTGCAGCCGGGGTCGTTGGGGTAGTCCGTCTTGCCGTCCCCGTCGTTGTCCACGCCGTCGCTGCAGGCGGGGTTGGTGGTACCGCTCCCAACGGCCTTCGCCGCATCCACCTCGCCGTGGCCGAACTCTTGGTCCCAGCCTGCGGCGCCGAGGTCGCGGGCGGTGGACTGGAGGCGGTTGCGGATGTCCTCCTTCGTGAAGCCCGCGTTCACGGCCTTCACGAGGGCGGCCACGCCGGAGACGTGGGGCGTGCTCATGGAGGTGCCGGAGATGGTGTTGTAGGCGGTGTCGCTCGTGTGCCAGCCGGCCACGATGCTGTTGCCCGGAGCCGCGATGTCGGACTCGGGGCCGTCGCTGCTGAAGCCGCACTGGGCCCGGGTGGAGGTCGTGCAGGTGACCGCCATCACTTCCGCGTACTTGGCGGGGTAGCCCACGCAGTTCGAGCAGGGGCCGGAGTTGCCCGCGGCCGCAATCTGGAGGGAACCCTTGGAGGCGGCGTAGTTCACAGCGTCCGTGAGCTCCGTCGTGGTGGAGGAGCCGCCGAGGGACATCGAGATGATGTGGCTGCCCTGGTCGGCGCACCAGCGGATGCCGGAGGCGATGGCGGAGTAGGAGCCCGACCCGGAGGCGGAGAGCACCTTCACGCCGTAGATGCTCGCTTGGGCGATGCCGGCGATGCCCTTCGCGTTGTTGGTCGTACCGACCGCGGTGGTGGCCACGTGGGTGCCGTGACCGTTGTCGTCCATGGGATTGTTGTCGTTGTTGATGAAGTCGTAGCCGCCGAGCCAGCGGGAGCCGGCGATGTCCTCGTGGGTGTAGCGGACGCCGGTGTCCACGATGCACACCTTCACGCTCGTTGTGCCGAGGGTGGTGTCCCAAGCGGTGGGCGCCCCGATGTTCTTGGGGCCGTACTGGTCGCCCCACCTGGGGTCGTTGGGGGTGAAGGTGATGCGGAAGGCCTCGGGGTCGTCGATGATGAAGTGGCGCACGTTGTCGTCCGCCACGAGGCGGGCCTCGAAGAGGGTGGGAACGTCCGTGCGGATGACGGCGAAGTGGAGCACCGTGTCGGTGCGGACGATGCGGCCGCCCTGGTACTCGTCACCCTCGCCGAGGCCGCGGGGCATGTCGTAGAAGCTCACCAGGTAGTCAAGCGGCGCCGTCGTCACCGTGGGCAGCGTCACGGAGGCGGTGGGGGTCGCCGCGAGGGCGGCGGGCGCAAAGAGCGCGATGGCGATAGCGTACACAACCAGTTGTTTCATTCTCTCTCACTCCCTGTGCCGCGAGAGGGCGGCACCCCTCCACGGCGTGGGGGAGTAAAGGGCGTTGCGAGAGACAGTTCCCGCCAGGGGGACAACCGTCAAAATTGAAAAGGAACCGAAAGCGGGCACAGGAGCGTGCCCGCTTTCGGGGCCTCAGGAATAGGTGGCTTTCACGGTGTAGGCCACGCTGCTGCCGGAGTACACGTAGACGCCGATGTACCACCAGTCGGCGGCGGGGTTCGTGAAGCTGCACGTCTCATCTGACCCGCTCTGGTAGGGGCGGCAATCATAGGAGGAGGCCGTGGGCTTCGCCGCGCGCTTCACGTACAGGTCGAGGTCCGCGCTGCACCCGAGGAGACCGCAGCTCGGGCCGTCGATCACCACGTCGAGCTTGCTCTTCCCGCTCGGCACGCTGATCTTGTAGTACTGCCAGGTGCCCGTCGCGCCGCTCGTCGCAGAGGTGGTGGCCCCGTTCGAGAGCGTGGGCGTCCCCGGGTCGGGGTCGGAGGTCGAGGACACCGTCACGGACTTCGACGTCGTGCCCGTGGCCCCGTCATCATCCGTCACCGTGAGCGTCACCGTGTAGGTGCCCGCCGCGGCGTAGGTGTGGCTCGCCGTGACGCCGGAACCGGCCGCCGTGCCATCGCCCCAGTTCCACGAGTAGGACACGAGGGTGCCGTCGGAGTCGCTGCTCCCCCCGCCGTTCACGCTCACCGTGAGGCCGCTCACGGTCGCCGTGAAGCTCGCGGTGGGCGCCGCGTTGGGGGGCGGCGGAGTGCTGCCGGCGAGGGCGGCGGCCGCGTCCACGAGGCCCCATCCGAACTGCTCGTCCCAACCTGCCGCGCCGCGGTCCTGGGCCGTGGACTGGAGGCGGGTACGGAGGTCCGCTCGGCTGATAGAGGGGTTCGCGCTCTTCACGAGGGCGGCCACGCCGGAGACGTGGGGCGTGCTCATGGAGGTGCCGGAGAGCGTGGTGTAGCTCGTGTCGGAGCTCGTGTAGGTGGAGAGGATGTTGTTGCCGGGGCCGCTGAGGTCGGTCTCGGGCCCGTCGGAGGAGAAGCTGCACTGGTTCTTGTTCTCGTCCGTGCACGCGACGGCCACGGCGTCGGCATACTTCGCGGGGTAGTTCACGCAGTTCGTGCAGGGGCCATCGTTGCCGGTGGCCGCGATCACGAGGCTGCCCTTGTTCGTCGCGTAGGTGACGGCGTCCTGGAGGGCAGTGGACCCGGAGGTGCCGCCGAGGCTCATGCTGATGACGGCGGCGCCCTGGTCGGCCGCGTAGCGGATGCCGGAGGCGATCTGGTTGTGGCTGCCGGAGCACTGCACATTGATGAGGCCGCCCACCGGGCCGAGCACCTTCACGGGGAGGATGTTCACCTGCGCGAGGCCCGCGATGCCCTTCGCGTTGTTCGTTGTCGCGCCGATGGTGCCCGCCACGTGGGTGCCGTGGCCGCAGTCGTCATTCGGGTTCGTGTCCGAGTTCACGAAGTCGTAGCCCTGGAGAACGCGGCCGCCCACGAAGTCCTCGTGGGTGCGACGGATCCCCGTGTCGAGGACGGCCACCACCACGCTCGTCGTTCCGAGGGTGGTGTCCCAAGCCGTGGGGGCGTTCACGTGGCGCGCGCCGTACATCCCGGCGTCATTCCAGCGGGCGTCGTTGGGCGTGAAGGTCACGCTGAAGGCCTCGAGGGAGTCGAGGAAGTGGTAGCGCACGCGCTCGTCGAGCGCCGCCGTTGCCTCGAGAACGCCGGGGTTCGCCGTCTCGACCACGGCAAACCGGAGCGCCTCATCGATCCGGGTCACGTGGCCGCCACCGTAGGCGCTGCCTTCCCGAGCGTCCTCGGGGAGGGCGTGGAAGCCCACCACGTAGACGGCGAGGGGCGGCACGCTCTCGTCAAGAGGCGGCGAGACGGAGGCAGCAAGGGGCGGCAGCGACAGGAGAACCGCGATAGCGGCAACGAGGACTTTCACACTCAAACCTCCCGGTCCGGCCGTGCGGCTCGGACATGGGCGGCCTGAAGGGGGAGTGTGGCTCTAATACGACATTCGTCCAAACGCTGTTCCGGCACCCTCAGCGCCGGCGCAGGAGCACGCCGACGATGCCGAGGAGGCCCAGGATCACGAGCACCGAGGGGCCGGGCGTGCCCTTCCCCTCCACCGTGAAGGTCCAGCGTTCCGTCGTCTTCCCCTGCAGCATGTTCTCGAGCTCCACCGACACCGAGTGGGGGCCAGGGCCGAGGGGCGTGGCGGGAACGTACCGGAGGTGCGTCTCGTTGACCTCGAAGTGCTCGCGTTCCACCTCCCGCTTGTCCACGAAGAGGCGGACGCGGTCGAGCATGACGGGGGCGAGCGGCGACTCGAACTCCACCACAATCTCGCTCGGGGCGGTCGTGAGGACTGCGCCGCGGCCCGGAGAAATCGAAAGAACGGCGGGTGCGGGCCGCACCGGCTCCGGAAGCGTGCGGAATTCCCCTTGCCCGAGGGGCGCCGTGTTGCCCGCCACGTCCGTGCCGTTCAGCCAGTAGTGATAACTGCTGTTTGCGCGGAGGCCCTGCACCGGGAACGTCTGATAGATCGCGGGAACCGAGGTGCGGTGCTCCTGGTGGTGGGCGCCGCTCACGAGCTCGAGGGAGACGAAGGCGAACTCGTTCGTCTCCGTGTACAGCATCAGCTCCCCGGGCGTGATGTTCTCGACCCGGGGGTCGCGGGCAAGCCGCGCTGCCGTCACGTCGCGGGTGAGGTTCAGCGTCGTGTTCCCCTCCCCGAGGATGAGGAACTGGAACAGGAAGCCCCCGGCTGCGGGGGTGACGTTGTAGAAGGGGCCGAGGCCCTCGCCGATCTCCGCAAGGTCCGCGGCCTTCACCGCGACACCGAACCGGTCGTTGATGTCCACCACAATCTGGCCAGGGCGCAGGACCGGTCCGAAGGCGTCAGGCGCCGTGGTGATGCGGACCGCATGCAGCTTCGAGTCGGCGGGAAGCGCGAACTGGAGCGACACGGCGCCCCCCGCGGCATCGCCCGCCACGCTGACCGCGGCTTCGGCGGGCGCGATGTCCTGAAGGGCGTAGGCCCCGTCGGTGACGACGAGGTGGCCTCTCAGTTCCACCTCGTGCACACCCACCCGTTCGGGGGCCGCGAGGGCAGGGCTTGCGGCCAGAAGGAGAGCGAGCGCGACGACGGAAACCAGGCGGGCAGCCATGAGGTATCATCCCCAGACTAGAGCACGCGCTGATGAAGGTATCGGCATCGGAAAAAGAAGGGGCCGGCGGCGTCCGCCGCCGGCTCAGGTTATCGGATGGGGCCTTAGTAGACAGCCGCGGCAGCGTCGAGGCGGCCCGCGCCCTGGCGGTCGCTGATCATGCCGAGGTTCTTCGCGGTGCCCTTGAGGCGGGCCTCGATGTCGGTGGGGCCGAAGCCGGGGTTCAGCGTCTTCACGAGGGCGGCCACGCCGGAGACGTGGGGCGTGCTCATGGAGGTGCCGCTCATGAGCTTGTAGCTCGTGTCGCCGCCGCCGTTGATGGAGAGGATGTCCTGGCCGGGGGCCGCGACGTCCACCTGGGGGCCCTGGCTGCTGAAGCTGCAGAACGCGTCCGTGGCGGTGGTGCAGCTCACCACGATGACGGGGGCCGTGGCGCTCTTCCAGGGTTCACCCACGCAGTTGGTGCAGCTGCCGGAGTTGCCGGCGGCGGCGACGATGGTCGTGCCCTTGTTCACGGTGTAGGTGATGGCGTCGTTGATGGCAGTGGAGAAGCTGCCGCCGCCCCAGGAGTTGCTGGAGACGGCCGCGCCCTGGTCGCCGCCCCACTTGAGGGCGTTCACGATGGCGGTGGTGGTGGTCGCGCAGCCGCCCATGGGGCTGGGGCTCTTGCCCTGGAAGATCTTCGCGATCATCACGCCGGACTGGGCGATGCCGGCCATGCCCTTGCCGTTGTTGGTGGTGGCGAGGGAGGTGCCGGCGGTGTGGGAGCCGTGGTAGCTGCAGTAGTTGGAGTCGTCGGCGGTGCCGTCGTTGTTGTAGAAGTCGTACTGGGCGAGGATGCGGCCCGCGATATCCTCGTGGGTGGCGCGAATGCCGGAGTCGACGATGACGACCTTCACGGCGGAGGTGCCGAGGGTCTTGTCCCAGGCGATGGGGGCGCCGATGATCTTGGCGCCGTAGTGGCCCGCATCGGTCCACTTGGGGTCGTTGGGGGTGAGCTGGAGCTGGTGGTCGCTCGCGTCGGGCTCGAAGTAGCGCACGGCGGCGTCGAGCTGGACTTTCGCGGCGAGGAGGGCGGGAGCGGAGGTCTCGACGACGATGAAGTTGAGGTCCGTGTCGACGGCGACGACCGCGTCGCCGAGGTAGGAGTCGCCCACGGCGTAGGCGGGTGTCTCGAAGAAGCCGACGAGGTAGCGGCTCGTCTGCGTGACCTCTCCGACGGGGACGAGGTTGGCGGAGGCCACGGGGGCGATCAGGAACAAGGCCACGATGGCCGCGCTCAGGACAAGTTTCATTTTCTCTCACCTTCCGCCGGAAGGCGCGAGGCCCAGGGGCGGTTGCCATGCCAGCGCAAGGCGAGGTAATGAACGTTCGGTGCAAACTGTCCCACTTCGGCTTTATGTTCAATCGCTAATCTTTAAACTGGTCAACTCGATTGTCAAAAAATTGGCATTATTTTGTCGGATCGCTTCCCGACAAGCGGATCCTTCGGCGAAGCGACATCGAAAGGCTTGGCCGCCCGATGCGACCCACCGCCTCGCAGTCGACAAACCCTCAGAACCCAAGCAAAGATTGGAACAGGAACTAGAACGGAACTAAAAGGAAGAACAGCCGCCCAAGGCACACGCCCCGCGGAGCGGGCCGAGCGGCCGCCCGGAAGAGAGGGGACGAATCCGCTGCGCGGAACGGGCCGTTGGCCCTTTCGTCCTCTCAACGCCTCGCGTCGGTCCCTTAGTAGACCGCCGCAGCGGCGTTGACCCGCCCGTAGCCGAACTTGTCATCCTTGCCGGAGGCACCGAGGTCCTTGGCGGTGGACTGGAGGCGGCCCTCAAGGCTGCTGAAGCTCATGCTGGGGTTCAACGTCTTGATGAGGGCGGCCACACCGGCGACGTGGGGGCACGCCATGGAGGTGCCGCTCATCGTCTTGTAGCCGGTGGTGGTGCCGCCGTCCACGGAGAGGGTGCTGACACCGGGCGCGGCGACATCGACCTCGGGGCCCTCGCTGCTGAAGGAGGCGAAGGCGTCCTTGCTGTCAGTGGCGGAAACCACGATCGTGATGGCAGGCTTGCTCTTCCAGGGGTAGCTCACGCAGTTGGTGCAGCTGCCGGAGTTGCCGGCGGCGGCGACGTGGATGGTGCCCTTGTTGTGGGCGTAGGTGAGGGCGTCGTTGAGAGCGGTGCTCGCGGAACTGCTGCCCCAGGAGTTGCTGCTCACGTGGCTGCCCTGGTCGGCGATGTACTTGAGGCCGTTCACGAGGGCCGTGGTGCTGCCACCGCAGAGGCCGCCGCCGAAGGCCTTCACGGGAAGGATCTGGACCTGGGCCATGCCGGCCATGCCCTTCGCGTTGCCGGTGGTGGCCCCGATGGTGCCCGCCGTGTGGCTGCCGTGGTAGCTGCACCAGCCGCCCTGGTCGTTGGGATCGTTGTCACCGTTGTAGAAGTCGTAGCCCTGGAGGACGCGGCCGCCCACGAAGTCCTCGTGGTTGCGGTTGATGCCGGTGTCAAGGACGCCGACCTTGATGGCGGTGGTGCCGAGGGTCTTGTCCCAGGCGGTTTCGGCGCCGATGATCTTCGGGCCGTAGTGGCTGGAGTCGGTGTAGCGGGGGTCGTTGGGAACGTAGTTGATGACGGCGTAGTTGGGGTTGTTCCACTCGATGTAGCGCACCGCGCCGTCGAGCTCGGCGCGGGCCTCAAGGAGGGCAGGCGCGAGGGTTTCGACAACGATAAAGTTCAGGTCGGTGTCCACCGCCACGACGCGGTCGCCGTAGTAGAGGTCTCCAACGGTGTAGGCTGGTGTCTCGAAGAAGCCGATGATGTACTCCGTCTTGGAGGTGGTGGCCGTGACCTCAACGAGGTCGGCCGTAGCGACGGGAGCAAGCAGGAACAGGACCGCGACAGCGGTGGTCAGGACGAGTTTCATTACTCTCACCTTCCCGCACGCGCATCTCAGCCTGGCGGCGGGTAGGGCATGAACATCACAACAGGAGAAGAGGTTGCTGCGTAACCTGTCCCACGTCGCAGGAAGGCTCAACGGGGGAAGCTCCCGCTGAAGCGAACAGATTGAAAAAGAGGAACCCGGGGCGCCCGCAGGAGCGTTCGCCCCGGTCAGTGGGGCTTCAGTCTTAGTAGACCGCCGCAGCGGCGTTGATACGGACGAACCTGCTTGTTGGACAGTTCGTCCTCTCAACGCCTCGCGTCGGTCTCTTAGTAGACCGCCGCAGCGGCGTTGATACGGACGAATCCGCTGCGCGGAACGGGCCATTGGCCCTTTCGTCCTCTCAACGCCTCGCGTCGGTCTCTTAGTAGACCGCCGCAGCGGCGTTGATCCGGCCGTAGCCGAAGGTGCTGTCGTGGCCGGCGGGGCCGAGGTCAACCGCGGTGCTCTTGATGCGGTTGTCGATCTGGCTGTAGCCGTAGGAGGGGTTGAGGGTCTTGATGAGACCGACGAGACCCGTCACGTGGGGCGTGGCCATGGAGGTGCCGGACATGATGTGGTACCCGTTGGTGCCGCTCGTGGACTGGCCGATGTCGACGCCGGGGGCGCTGATGTCGACCTCGGGGCCTTCGGAGTTGAAGGAGGCGCCGTTGTCGTTGACGTCGGTGGCGGTCACGATGATGACCTTGTCAGCGACGGGCTTCCAGGGGTTGCCGATGCAGTTCGTGCAGTCGGAGTTGCCGGCGGCGGCGACGAAGATGACGCCCTTGTTGAAGGAGTAGATGATGGCGTCGTTGATGGCGGTGCTGTAGGAGCCGCCACCCCAGCTGTTGCTGGAGACGTGGGCGCCCTGGTCGCCGACATACTTGAGGGCGTTGGCGAGGTTGGTGACGGAGGCCGCAAGGCAGCCGCCGCCGCCGAAGATCTTCACGGGGAGGATCTGCATCTGGGCCATGCCGGGGAAGCCCTTGCCGTTGTTGATCGTGGCGGCGGCGGAGCCGGTGGTGTGGGTACCGTGCCAGGAGCAGCCGCGGCCGTCGTCGGGGTTGTTGTCGCCGGAGTAGAAGTCCCAGCCGCCAAGGACGCGGGACTGGCCGGCGTACTCCTCGTGGCCCTTGTTGAGGCCGGAGTCGACGTGGCCGTTCTTGACGGCGGTCGTGCCGAGGGTCTTGTCCCAGGCGGTGGGGGCGCCAATCTTGTTGAAGGCCCAGTTGGAGGAGTGGCTCCAGTAGTAGTCGTTGGGGACGAAGTGGAGCTTGTGGTCGGAGACGTCCGTCTCGATGTAGCGGACGTTCTCGTCGAGGAGGCTCGCGGCCTGGAAGGTCGCGAAGTTCTCAACGTTCACGGTGATGAAGCGGAGGTCGGGGGTCGTGGAGGTGATCTCCGCGCCGTTGTAGGAGTCGCCCACTGTGAGGTCGGGCATCTCGTGGAAGCCGACGATGTAGGCACCGGGGGCGGCGGGGGCCGTGATGGCCACGTCAACGAGGTTGGCCGAAGCGGCGGGCGCCAGCACGAAGAGCGTGGCGATAGCGATGCTGAAAGCGAGTTTCATGTCTCTCACCGGCCCGACACGACCTCTCATGAGAAAGGGTGCCGGGGAGCGCCATAACACGACGGGTGGGGATAGTCTTGTCGTGCAACCTGTCCCACCGAACAAAATGAGGAACCCCTGCAACCGGGTGGTTGCAGGGCTTACTTGCCGCTAAAGGGGCTGCGGGGTGCCTGAGCGGTCGCGAAGGTTTCAAGGGCGCGGCGCTCCAGGGTGCGGAGCTTCCGGGCGATAGCAGACTTGCTCACGCCGAGGGCATCGCCGAGTTCGCGCAGGCCGCACTTCTTCGGGTTGTCATAGTAGCCTCTGACAAGGGCCTCCCGCAGAAGCTGCTGGTCCTCGGTCTTGAGGGCGGGCGCTTCGCCCGCGGGAGCCGCCGTGAGCTTGCCCCGCATCTCGCCCACGCGGTGGAGGCGCACGGGGTGGCGGGGGCCGAGGGCCTGCTGGACCATCTGATAGAAGTCGAGAAGCTTGGCGCCGTCGCGGGAGACGACGCGGTACTCCATCCAGCCGTCCCGGATGGACATGGTCGGGACAGCTTCGGGGCCGACCACGTCGAGGAGGAGGTGCTCGAGGCTCACGCCCTCGGCGGCATCCCGGGGGCGGCGCCAGCTCGTGAAGAAGAGCAGGCCATGAGCGTCCTCCTCGACGATGTGCGATTCTTCCACGGCGCCGAGCGGGGGCGCCTGGACGAGGGCCTTGAGGTCCTCGAGGTCCTCGGCTGGGCCCGTGGCGTGCATCAGCAGCCAAACGGAGTCGCCTGACCATCGGAGGGCTTCAACGCGCCCCGTGAGCGGCGGCCGTGTCAAGAGGCATGCGATGGCGGGACTGACAGGTTCTCCACCTGCCAGAGCGAAGGTCAACTCCTTCAACGTGACTGTTCCTCCCCTGAACCCTCTCATGGCTGAGACTGCCATGCCGTAGCATAAGGGTTGCTTGTTAATCTCTACCATGGCCTGGCGTTTCGTGAAACCGCCTTACCATTTTTGATCAATGGGTTCACAGGAAACAGGGGTCCGCGGAAGCCTTATGGCGAAGGGCGGGCTCGACCCACCGCATGGACGCGATGGACCGCTGGTTCGCCATCGAAATGGGCAAGCTCCAGCAGAGCATCGTCCGCCAGCAGCGCCACCTCGGCGACGTCCTCGCGGAGGAACGCCCCCAGGCCGAGACCCGCGGCGCCGACCCCTACCTCTTCGACCCCGCGGCCCTCCGCACCTTCGGGGAGCCGCTCCCCCTCCTCACCCGCCACCTCCTGAAGGTCCCCATCTTCTTCTACGCCGACAAGGAAGCGGACAACTCGGTGTACGTGGCCGACATGATGGCCGTGGAAGCCCTCAGCCACCACAACCTGATCCCCCCGGGCCGCGTGGTGCGGGACGGAAAGCTCTGGCTCGCCATGGCCCTCGCGGGCGATATCTCGCGGCGCTATCCCACCCTGTTCCAGTTCATCCTCCAGTAACCCTTTCGGCGACGTTAGGGAAACGCTCTTATCCCGCCCTCGGCGTGGCGGGGGGCATGCGCCGGGTGCGGGTGGATCGTGGACAGAGCTCCCTCGACGTCGGCGGCCCCGCGCCCGTGCCGGTCACCCCCCGCACGGAGGAGCCGCGCATCCACAGCATCACGGCCCTCACCACCCACCTCGCCAACCTCCTCGAGGGGGACCCGCTCGCGCGGAACGTGTGGGTGCGCGGCGAGATCAGCAACTTCAAGGCCCACGGGTCGGGCCACTTCTACTTCTCCCTCAAAGATGAGGGATCCGCGATCCCGTGCGCGATGTTCCGCGGCGACAACCTGCGCCTCACCTTCGAGCCGCAGGACGGCATGGCCGTCTTCGCGCGCGGCAGCGTCTCCATCTACAAGCCCCGCGGGTACTACCAGCTCGTCGTGAAGGAGATGCGCCCCGACGGCGCGGGCGCGAAGGCCGTGGCCCTGCAGGCGCTTGCCAAGAAGCTCCAGGCCGAAGGGCTCTTCGACCCCGAACGGAAACGCGACCTCCCCGCCCTCCCGCGCCGCATCGGCATCGTCACCTCCCTGTCGGGCGCCGCCGTCCGCGACATCATCACAGTGGCCAGGCGCCGCTTTCCCCCCGCCGAGCTCGTGATCCGCCCCGTGCGCGTCCAGGGCGACACGGCCGCCGCCGAGATCGTGGCCGCCATCGAGCTCTTCAACCGCCTCGACGCCGCCGACGTCCTCATCGTGGGGCGCGGCGGCGGCAGCATCGAGGACCTGTGGGCCTTCAACGAGGAGCCCGTGGTCCGCGCCATCGCCGCCTCCCGCATTCCCGTCGTGAGCGCCGTGGGCCACGAGACGGACGTGACGCTCGCCGACCTCGCCGCGGACCTGCGCGCCGCAACCCCGAGCGCCGCTGCGGAGGCGGTCACCCCCGACGCCGAGGGCCTCTACGCCGCGCTCGCCGAGAGCGAGCAGGCCCTCCGGCGCGCGCTCACCGCGCAGGTGGCCCTCGCCCGCGCGCGCCTCGAGGCGCTCGAGCGCAGCCCGCTCCTGCGGGAGCCCGAGCGCGCCCTCCAGGCGGCGCACCAGCGCGTGGACGAGGCCGCGGAGCGCCTCGCCGCGAGCGCGCGCCTCGCCCTTGAACGGAAGGCCCACGCCCTCGGGCAGGCGGCGGCCCTCCTCGACTCCTTCTCGCCCCTCAAGGTTCTCGGGCGCGGCTACGCCGTCGCCCACACCGGGGACGGCCGCCTCGTGACGGACGCGACCGCCCTCTCCCCCGGCACGGAGGTGCGCGTGCGCGTGAAC
>DATMKA010000264.1:0-31462 GCA_035553595.1 Thermoplasmatota archaeon
GGATTCGTTCTTCCATCGTCTTCTTTTAGAGCGGCCTGGTGAAATTCCGCGGCGCCGATCCGCAGGTTCAACAAAGGTTATAAGGCTCGGGGGTGCCCTGTCGGGCCGAGGCCGTTGCGATGCGTTCCACTTACGCTGCCGTCTTCGCGTTCCTGCTGCTTGTTGCCGCGGCGCCCCTTGCGAGCGCGAGCTACTGGAACGGCGGCTACTCCTGGGGGCTTTCCTCGGGGTCGGAGGCGGATCGCGCGGTGGGTTTCGTTTCGTTGCGCGAGGAGCGGTGCGCTCCCGATGAGGCGAAGACGATGGCCCTCACCTTCAAGCGCTGGCTCCCGAGCGGAGAGGAGGCGCTCGATCAGTACGTCTTCGAGACGGAGACGAACAAGCTGAAGTCCTTCCTTCACGTGGAGAACCGGAAGGACCCCGCGAACAACCAGTCGGTGCCGGTGTTCATCACCTACACCCTGGACCCGCCCGGGCTCGTGTTCAAGCCCGACGTGAAGGTGGGCGACCGCTCCTGGCGTGTTCAGGCGAAGGTGGACATCCACGTGAGCAGCTACGTGGGCGCTCCCCAGACGGCCTCGAACAACATTCACTACTCCTTCGCCCCCATCAGGAACGAGACGGTGGTCATCGACAACCGCTCCTACCAGGGCGTTCTCGTTCAGGCCGTGAGCCTCTCCGCGACGGACCAGAACTCCTTCAGCTACGTGTGGCTTCCCGAGGCCCGCCTGTGGGCCTCCCGTTCCGGTGTCCTGTTCCCCCACGAGACGCTCCCCGGCCTCGCGCTCAAGAGCTTCGTGGCGAACTCGGCTCCCTGCATCGACTACGACCGCCACCCTCGTGAGCCCTGGGTGGGCGAGCGCGTCGTCTTCGAGAACTACGGCACCTACGACCCCGAGGGCGAGGCCGTGGAGCCCCTCTGGTGGGACTTCGGCGACGGCGCCGCGCCCGTGCAGGGGAACCGCGTCGAGCACGTGTTCCACGCGCCGGGGAAGTACTACCTCAAGGTGTGGGCTTCCGACGCCTCGGGGAACCGCGGCGAGCTCGACCTTTCCCTTTACCCCGTCACGGTGCTTCCGCAGCCCGTCGTGAACGTCACCGTGGGTGGCGCCGTGAAGGGCGTCTACCGCGCGGAGGACGTCCTCACCTTCGGCCTTGAGGGCCCCGACGCGGCCCAGTTCGTGAGCGCGGTGTGGGACTTCGGGGACGGCACGACGTCCAGGGATTTCCAGCCCACCCACGAGTACCGCATTCCTGGCCTCTACGAGCTGTCGGTCACGCTCGGCACGCCCGATGGGCGGACCCGGGAGATTTCCCGGTACCTCTCCGTGGGGAACGCGGGACCGCGCGAGGCGAAGCTCGCCATCGACTCCCCCCTCGAGGATGCCGCCGTGGGTCCCGGGGACCCCATCCGCGTGAGCGGTTACGGGTTCTCCCGCGTCCACTTCCTCCTCGACGGGAAGTCCCTCATGGAGTCGCGCTATCCCTTCCGCGACCTCCAGCTCCCCTGGGGCATCACTCCCGGCCCCCACACGATCACGATTCAGGGCCTCCGCGGCGAGGAGGTGGTGGCTTCGGCCACGCGCCTCGTGACCGTGCCCGGCGCCATCCCAGGCGGCTCCCCGTCGCCGGGCAAGGGCGGCGTGGACGGGTCGACGCCGGGGCCCGGCGGGGCGGTGGACCCTTCGGTCCCCGGGACCCAAGGCCCCGGTGCGGGCGGTTCATCCCCGTCGGAGGCCGAAGCTCAGGGGAAGGGTCCCCGGACCATCGTCCCCGCCCTTGATATCCTGCCGACCCTGACCGGCGCCCTCGCAGCGCTTGCTGTGACTCGCTTGGTCCTCAGGCGGCGGATCTGAGGTGGACGGGTGGCGCCGCAGCGGGCACCCGAGTGTAATAAAGCTTAATAGGGGGCAGGCTGAGTCGCGGCCAAGCGCGCGGGTCAGCTCCCCACTGATCCCGAGGCAAGGTTGTCCCATGGTGGCTGATGCGAGCAAGGCAGTTGCCGCTGTCGTTTTCACGTTCCTTCTCCTCGCCCCGGTGGTGACCCCGCTGGCTGAGGCGCAGGGGACCCCTAGCGTGAGCGAGGCCACGAAGGATCCTGCCGCCGAGGCCGCCGCGCTCCTCGCGCCCTTCCGCGCGCTCCCCCGGGACGCGCCCCTCACCCAGATTCTCGCCGCAGCCATGCTCCTCGAAGGGGAGCGCGCGAACGCGGTCGCGAAGCTCTACCGCTACGAAGCCCCCGAGACCGGCTCCGCCCCCCTTGCCGACGCCCTCACTGCCTACGGCCGCGTCCTCGGCATCCAGGAAGCTCCCGGCTTTGCCGAGGCCCGCACCCGCGCAAGCCTCCTCCCGGAGGGTCTCCAGAAGAACGTCGCCCTCCTCCTCTTCGCCATGGCCGATGCCGAGTCGCTCCTTCGCGGCGGCGCCGTCCGCCCCGAGGTGGCGGCCACCCGCGACAGCCTCGGCCTCTCGAGCCGCGACACCGCCGCCCTCGTTGTCGCAAGCGCCATCGACCAGGCGAAGCCCGGCCTTGCCGCCTGGAGCCGCCTCCTCGCGGAGCTCAAGACCCTGCAGGGCGACAAGCCCACCGCGAGGGACACCGCTCAGGCCCTCGCCGCGAGCGACAACCCCCTCGCCGCCGCCGTCTCCCTCGCCGGGAGCCCCCTGGGCTTCGAGGACCTTCGCGCCCACGTGGCCACCGTGGACGCGGACCTCGTCTCCGAAATCAACATCCTCTACCGCTTCCTCGGGGTTGGGCTCAGCCCCGAGCTCGCGGAGGCGCTCTACATGCACCTCTCCTCGATGGACCCCCTCGTGGTGGAGCATGTGGCCCGCATCCTCTGGGCCGAGAACCGTGCCTCCATCCTCCGCGAGCAGGTGTTCATCAACGCCGCCGCCCGCTCCCCCGTCCCCGTGGACCCTGAGGTCCTCGAGGCGCTCCTGCGGAGCCCCAACCCCGACGCCTCCCTCCTCTCGGGAAGCGCGGGCACCTCCGTCTTCACCCCGGACGAGGAGGGCACGCTTGGCTTTGCCTCCGGTCTCGTGGTGGCCGCCATGGACCTCGCCCGCGACGGCCTTGCGCCCCTCAGCCAGCCCCGGACCCAGAGCCACAGCACCCAGTGCCGCCCCGTTGCGCTTGCGAACCTCACCTTCCGCTTCTGCGACGAGCACAACGACATCCTGTTCAAGGACCCCCTCAACCTCGTCATCGTCTCGGGCCAGGGCTCCACCACCTACGGTCCCGAGTACACCATCCCCGGCCTCGTGGAGAGCGCGCGCGTGAGCGCGGACCGCCGCGAGCTCCGCAACCTCACCTCGGACGCTCTCAACCAGAGCAACCGCACCCTCGGCACCGACCCCCGCCTCTGCGTGCGCGGCACCTCCACCTGCGCCGGCACCACCCTCCTCGGTCTCTACAACACCTCCCAGCTCTCCATCACCGAGGGCTACAACAACGACCGCCTCGGCCGCGTGAACACCACCTACTCCGTGGGCGAGCAGGGGAACCTCCTCAACCTCACGGGCGTGAGCTACCAGGTGCTCACCCTCGACCTCGGCGGCAACGACGTCTACCGCAATAACGCGGGCGGCAGCGACCCCCTCCGCTTCAACGGCCGCACCATCGACCAGAACACCGGCCGCAACCTCAGCATCGTCTTCGAGGCCTGCCGCAGCATCAACCGCGGCTGCGACGAGTCCATCGTGTTCCCCCTCGGCATCAACGACCGCCAGTGCTCCCAGACGGCGGGCGCCCGCGACGACGCGGACCGCTGCGGCACCACGGAGACCGGCACGAAGGAGCGCCCGAGCGACTACGACCTCTACCTCTACAACTTCGGTGTCCGCCTCGCGCCCACGGTGGTCCCCAACCCCCTCCCCATCGCCGCCGTCGCCCTCGACCTCGGCGGCGCGGACCGCTACGAGTCCACCTCCAACTGGACCCAGGGCGCGGCCACCCTCGGCGGCATCGGCATCCTCATCGACTACGACAGCAGCGGCAGCAACGGCGACACCTTCATCGCGCGCTCCAACTCCACGGCCGCCGCCCGCGACGGCGGCTTCGCCCTCCTTGCCAACCTCGACACGGGCCGGGACACCTACATCGGCGTTGATGGCGTGCAGGCGGTGACGGGCGCCTTCATTCCCTTCGAGGACTCGAAGCCCGGTGACGAGTGCCGCTTCCGCTACGGCGGCACCCCCTCCGTGGCGATGCTCATCGACCTCGGCGGCAACGACCAGTACACCGCAAGCTGCATGGCTCAGGCCGTGGCCACCCCGGGAAGCAACGCAGTCCTCTGGGACCGCGCAGGCGACGACCGCTACGTCGCCAAGTTCCACGCCCAGGCCGTGGTGGCTGGCGGCGACCGCGCCCTCCTCCTCGACGAGGCCGGCAGCGACACCTACACCCTCACCGAGGGCTACGCCAAGGACTGGATCCGCGGCGAGACCATCCGGGGTCAGGGCTACCGCCTCCCAATGATGGTTTCCGGAGGTGTCTTCGCCGCCTCTGCCAACCTCGTGGATCTCGCCGGCGGCGCCAAGGACCTGCGTCCCCGCGAAACCCCCGTGAACACCTACTACGGCAGCGACATCCGTGTCCGCGAGTGGAGCGGCTCCGGTAGCGCCATCCTGGTGGAGGGCGGCCGCGTCCCCAGCTTCGGCGGGCGGGGCATGCTCCTCGAGGTGGAAGACCTCCGCGTCAACAGCTACCACGACGTCCCCGACTGGTCCATCCTCGGCATCGGTGATGGAAGCACCAACGTCTACGAGCGCAACTTCACCCTCCTCATCGACCTCGGCGGCAACGACCACTACAAGAACAACGGGGGCGCCATCTGGACGAACCCCTTCGAGCGCGAGGACCCCAACCCCCAGAACTCCGCTAAGGGCAACACCACCGACTCCGCCCCCAACCGCCTTCCCATGAACAGCAACAGCGGATCCGGCGGCCTGGGCTACACCTTCGGACCCACCCGCGGCGAGCGCGTGGCCATTCTCCTCGACATCGACACCCGCAACCTTGGTCCCCGCGACGAGAACGACGTCTACGAGGCCACCTTCCCCATCCGCAAGGACCAGGCCTTCGGCTTCGCCCAAGCCTCCGCGGGCGAGGACTGCCTCAGCTTCCTCGTGGACGTGGCGGGCAGCGACCGCTACCTCTCCAACCGCCGCGCCCAGGCCCACGTCCTCGGCACGGGTGTTGCCGTCCTCGCGGATTACAGCGGCAACGACGTCTACGAGGCGGGCAACTCCTCCCAGGGCTATGCTGGCCCGGGCGTCAGCGCCGGGTCCACGGCCGAATCGGGCATCGCTGTCCTCTTCGACGCTGCTGGCGACGACCGCTACACGGCGCCCTCCCTTGCGCAGGGCTTCGCCGAGCGCGGCCGCGGCCTCCTCATCGACCAGATCGGCAACGACGTTTACACCCTCACGGGCGAGGCCTGGGACGACGAGCTCAAGCGAGTGAAGGGCCCCGGCCTCTCGGGTGGCTTCGGCCAAGGCGCCGCGAGCGCTGTGGACCCCGCCAACGTGAACGGGATGCAGCAGCCTGCCACCCGCCCCATGGGCCTCCTCTTCGACGCGGGCGGCCGCGACACCTACCGCACGAACTCCACCTACTCCCACGGCTTCGTGTACCAGGCCGACCTCGCCCTGTCCACGCCCGCGGAAGGCGCCAACACCAACGGCCTCAAGTACGGCGTGGCCATCCTCGCCGACGACGGCGACGACACGGACACCTACTCCCCGCCGCGCACGTCCCTCGCTTTTGGCTGGTCCGCCCCGAAGCGCAACGACAACTACTGGACGCCCAACCCCATCTACAAGGACAACCCTCAGACGAACAGCCGCGAAGAGACGGCCTTCGACCGGAACTTCGTGGCCCTCGGTCTCGACAACCTCGACAAGGCCCTCAACAAGTTCGCTGCCGACATGGCCTTCGCGGCGGGCGGCACGGGCCAGCGCGGCGTCCCCTCCACGAGCCCCGTGAAGGAAGCCCCCGGCCAGACGGCCGCCCGCGCGAGCGCGCCCACGGTGCGCTTGAGCTTCAGCTACCCCAACGGGACGACGCCCGCCGACGGCGTGTTCGAGCAGACGGTCCGCATCACGGCAACCATCACCCAGGGCGGCGCCGCCGCCGTGGCTCCCCCCGGCAGCTTCGTGAGCTTCTTCGCGGGCCCCGAGAGCCGCCTCCGCAGCCTCATCGGCAACGCCACCATCACCGGCAGCGTCGCCACCCTCGACTTCAACACCACCTCCGTGCGCCGCACGAGCTTCGGCTCCGAGGCCATCGCCCCCGACGGCCTCGTGGACGTGGTCGCCTACGCCTACATGGGCGCTGCCTCCGAGGCTGCCCAGGGCCGCAACGCTGACTCCGAGGCCCGCTCCTACTACGTGGGCGTGGGCCAGGCGAAGTTCGCCGTGAACAACGCGCCCTTCATCGTGGACTGGAAGGTGCCCGCCTTCAACCCCCAGGGTGTCCGCTCCGTGAGCAACCTGTCCTTCCGCTTCAGTGAGCCCTTGGGCGTTCCCGCCACCGTCAAGGTGACGACTGCCGGCGGCCTCGCGCGCACCCTCACGACGGTCTTCTCCGCTCCCGGCCCCAACTGCCCCCAGGGCTTCGGCGGCTGCCACGTGGCGAGCTGGGACGGCAAGATGGGCGACCTCACCATGGGTCCCGGCCAGTACCCCATCCGGGTCACCACCAAGGACGAGACCGGCCGCAGCGTGACGAACACCTCCCTTTCCCCCATCGTCATCGACACGGGCCTTCCCCGCCCCGTGACGGTGCTCGGTGGCGAGCCCTACCGCAACATCACCAACACGCCCCGCAACAACTCCCCCGACGACTCGGGCGCGGTGCGCAACCACACCTTCCGCTTCAACGCCACCGACGTCGCCGGCGGCACCGGCGTCGCGGCCATCGAGATCACCCTCCAGAGCCGCAACGCCACCACGACCACCAACGTCACCACCACGTACCTCACGAGCGACCGCCTCGCCGCCAACGAGCGCGTCCCCCTCCGCACCCTCGTGGTGAACGGCACCCGGTACGAGTACGTCCTCCGCGCCATCGACGGCGCCGGCAACCCGAGCGCTCCCGTGTACATGAACGTGACCGCGGACTTCGCGGCGCCCCAGACGGAAGCCTACCTCGACGCCGACCGCCAGGCCACGAAGGTCATCAATGTGCGCTTCCGCGACCTCGCGGGCACGAACGACGTGGCCGCCTGGATCCTCCAGTACCAGCGCCAGGACAACAGCACCTGGCACAATGTCCCCATTCCCGGCAAGGCGAGCAAGTGGTACCAGGTGAACGCCACGGACGCGGCCCTCGTGAACGCCCGCAGCGTGCCCTTCGACACCGCCACCCTCGTGCCCCCGCTCCGCGAGAACGAGACCCTGAGCTTCCGCTCTATCGCGGTGGACCGCGCGGGCAACCGGGAGCAGAAGGGCGGCGCCGACTTCGCCTCCGCCGTGGACCCCTTCGCGGCCGCCGTCCGTGCCCTCGAGGTCGTGCCCCAGCTCACCTCCGCTGAACTGCGCTGGGAGACGGACCGCGGCATCGTGGAGTCCCGCCTCAAGGTGACGATGCCCACGGGCGTGAAGGAGCTCTCCTCCAACCGCACGGGCCGCGCCCACTTCTTCACCGTCACGAACCTCCACCCCGACACGAGCTACCCCTACACCCTGACGGTGAAGACCTTCCAGGGCATCGTGACCACCGTGTCCGGCACCCTCAAGACGCTTCCCTCCCTCGGCGTGGTCCTCCTCAACCCCGACCCCGAGGCCGAGGAGAACATCCTCACCTCCCAGAGCGTCATCCGCTGGCGCAGCGGCGCCGTGCCCTTCCGCGAGGGCGGCGACCCCCAGGTGGACTGGAACGTGAGCCTCCGCGTGGACGACGGTCCCTGGGTGGAGCTCGGCCGCGGCTTCTACGTCGAGGCGAAGCCCATCAGCGTGGGCAGCCTCCACGAGCTCGCGGACTTCAACATCCGCGGCTTCAACGACACGAAGAACGCTTTCGTGAAGGTGAGCCTCCGCAACAAGTTCCAGACCAATGTGAGCATCGCCAAGGTGGTTTTCGACCGCTCCCCGCCCGACGTGACTCTGAAGACCGAGGGCACCCTCAACGTGAGCGGCTGGTACACCTCCCCCGTGGCCCTCACCTTCAAGGCCACGGACTCGGCGAGCAGCATCCGCCACATCAAGTTCACCGTGGACGGCATCAACCACACCTACGAGGGCAAGGCCTTCCTGGTGGGGGACGGCGTCCACGAGATCACCTACTACGCCCAGAACTCGGCGGGCCTCAACAGCAAGCTGAAGACCCTGACCCTGAAGGTGGACACGAAGGCCCCCGAGGGCACGCTCCGCATCGATGGTGCCTCCGAGACCACGGGCCGCCGCGAGATCCGCCTCCTCGTCGCCGGCAAGGACCCCGAGGGCGGCGCCGGCCTCGATGCCGCGCGCCTCTACGAGGAGGACCTCAACAACTTCGGTCCCTGGACGCCCTTCCGCAAGGCCTCCGAGATCCGCATGGAGTGGACCCTCGGCGGCAAGGGTGCCACGCGCGTGATGGTGGCCGAGGTCCGGGACAAGGCCGGCAACATCGACCGCGCCACCCTCCGCCTCACCTACGACGCCATCGCGCCCCGCCTCCTCGAGGCGCCCGTGGTGGGCGACGTGGGCTACACCTCCGTCCGCCTCACGTGGCAGACCAACGAGCCCTCCCTCACCCGCGTCTTCTACTTCCCGAGCGCGCTCGAGGGAAGCGAGGACACGACGGCCGTCGAGAGCATCTACGAGGGCAACGGCTTCGTCACGAGCCATGAGGCCGTGATCACGGACCTCCTGCCCAACGTGGCCTACCGCTTCGAGATCGGCACCGAGGACTTCCTCACGAACGCCGACCGGCCCGCCCTCGGCGTGGGCCGCTTCACGACCCTCAGCGACACGGAGATGCCCGGCAGCGTCGAAGCCCTCGAGGCGACCGTGCTCCCGAACGGCCACGTGGTCCTCCGCTGGCCCCCGGCCACGGACAACGTCGCCATCGCGAGCTATCTCGTCGAGCGCGCTCCCGCCGCCGGCGGCGCCTACGTGGGCGTGGGCGAGACCCGCTCCACGAGCTTCCGCGACGAGCGCGCCCCCGCGGGCGAGGTCTTCCGCTACCGTGTTATCGCCGTGGACGCCCAGGGCAACCGGGGCCTCCCCAGCGAGGCGGTGCCGGTGGCGGTCACCACCGCCCCCGTCCTCGACTTCCCCGCGGTGACCCCCAGCCAGGGCGACGCTGGATCGACGGTCTTTAAATTCACCATTTGTTACCTGGACGCGGACGGCGGCCCCACGGCCAACGTCACCCTCGTCCTTGACGGAAAGGAATACGCCATGGCCGAAGCGCCCACCAACGTCTGCACCAACGGGTTCACCGCCTACCAGTACGAGACCACGCTCAAGGAGTCCGGTCTTGCCACGGGCCTCACGGCCTGGCATGTCCTCGCCGACGACTCGGAGCACTCCGTCCGGTACCCCCTCAAGGGCGACCTCCCTGGCCCCGTGGTGCAGAACGCGGGCTTTGCGAGCGCCGTGGACGGCGTCCCCGCCTTCGGCTTCGGTGGCTGGCGCGGCGTCGTGAGCGGCGGCGTGTTCCTCGTAATCCTTGCCGTGGCTGTTGCCGTGGTCCTTCGCCGGAGGAATGCCTGATGTCCCGCGCGGTCACCCTTGCTGTGCTTGCCCTGCTTGTGGTCGGCGACCTCGCCGGCTTCGTCACCGCCCAGGCCCCGCCCCGTGAGGTGGACCGGGCCGTGGACAGCGCCCTCCGTGCCGCGGGCATGAACCCTGACACCGTGGACCGGATCGTGGCCGAGAACCGCTCCGCGGTGAACGGCACCCGCGAGGCCTATCTCGAAAGCCGCCTCGTGTACCAGACTCGGTTCGAGACCGAGACGGGCGAGTGGGCCGAGGTCCGGCTCCCGGGCGACACGAGCCCCGAGCCTGTCCTGTGGCGCCGCCTCCCCAACTCGGGCCCCGACAACACGAGCGCCTACGTGGCCACGAGCCCGAGCACGGGCAGCTTCCCCGCAGGCATCGACCGCGCCCTCGAGGGCCCCGTCTTCGACCTGCGCTACATGCGCGCCAAGGGCGGCCTTGTCGCGAACGCCTCCGCCAACGCCAGCACGGAGACCTACGACCTCGTGGACGACTTCTGGGGCCCCACGGCGCGCCGCGCCAACTACGGCCCCACGGCGGGCATCGCGCAGTCGCCCTTCGGCGGCCTCTACAACCCCAACGGCGGCACGAGCGCCCGCATCAACGAAAACAACCCCGTCCCCTCCTCCAACGCGAGCCTCTACCCCTCCGTGGGCGACGTGAACCTCAGCATCGTCCACGCCTTCAACTTCTCGAGCGCCCTCACCTCCGACGGCCAGGCCTTCGACGGCTCCCGCCTCGAGGTGCGCCTGCGCGGCGAGAATGGCACCTGGTCCCGCTGGGTGGGCCTCGACCCCACCCTCGTGAAGGCCCTCGCCACGGCCACCGATCAGGACTACGCTCTCGGCACCTTCCTGAGCCAGGGCCCCTCCGCCCGCGTGGAAGGCGCGCGCCTCTCCACCCTTCCCCCCTCGGGCACCCTGAGCGACGTGCCGCCCCAGCAGATTTACACGGACCGCGAGACCCGCATCATCACCGGCCAGGGCGTCGAGACGCCCCCCATCAACCCGGCCGAGACGGTGGTGCCCGGCACGGACCTCGTGTGCGCCTTCTTCGATCTCGCGAGCGTTCTCCTCCGGGACGCCCAGCACATCTCCGGCCAACCCGAGACGGCTCCCGCCACGAACGCCACGCGCCGCCAGCTTGCCGGGTGCGAGCGCGAGAGCGGCGGCCCCCTCAACCCCTCCGACCTCGTGTACCGCGCGGACAACTTCAACCAGACCCGCGACGTCTACCAGGGCGAGTACAACGGCCGCGTCGTCCCCTTCAAGGGCGAGTACGGTTACGTCGGCGCGAGCACCAACAGCACCGGCAACCTCACCTGGGTGAACTCCACCTACGACCTCTCCGCCTTCGTGGGCTACGAGCTGCAGGTGCGCTTCCGCGCCGCCTCCCAGCCGGCCCCCATCACTCGTGGCCAGGGCTGGGCCATCGACAACCTCACCCTCTACGGGAAGGTGTGGCCCATGGACCTTGGTGTCCGCAACGTCCTCTTCCCCGGCGCCAACGAGGTGCTCTCCCACCAGCACGGCGCCTCCGTGACGGCCACCATCCGCAACTACGGTGCCACCCGCATCCACAACGCCTTCGCCCGCCTCGCCATCTACGACATGAACGGCACGGGCCCCGCGAACTTCACCGCCGTCGAGCCCCTCGGCACCCTCGCTCCCCAGGAGGAGCGCGTCGTCACCTTCCGCCCCTGGAGCCGCCTCGCTCCCGGCGATTACCGCATCGAGGTCACGGTGGACTTCCCCACCACGACGCCCCAGTCCCCTGCCGCCGGGAACCCCCTCTCGGGCACCCGTGAGGCCCTGCGGGACATGAACCCCGACAACGACGGGCTGCGCGTGCCCGTGTACTTCCGCGCGGGCCTCGTCCGGGCCCTCACGCCGGTGCGCATCAGCGTCGACCCCGCCCAGGCGGACGTGGGCGTGAAGCGCGCCGTGGAGCTCGTGGTGGAGAACCGCGGCAACGCTCCCGAGAACTCGAGCGCCTACCTTGAGGTCTACACCGTCAACGCCACGACGGGGAAGCGCACCGCCGACAAGCCCCTCCGCATCCCCGGCTCCCGCGCCGAGATGAAGGAAATGATCCCCTACGGGAAAAACCTCGTCTCCTCCGGCAGCCTCCAGAACACCCGCACCTTCACGTGGGAGTGGACGCCCACCGCGCGCGGCGTCTTCGACCTCCAGGCCACCATCGTGGGCGAGGGCAACACGAAGACGGCGGCCGTGCGCGCCTACGTGCGCTCGAGCACCATCCCCTACTTCAGCGAGAGCTTCAACGACCTCGCCACGCTCCAGCAGCAGGACCCCGACCGCCTCCGGAGCACCCAAGGCAACTGGACCATCGACCAGTTCCCGCCGGCCGGGTCCCCCCACAACGCGAGCGGCGCCTGGGTGCCCACCCTCGAGGACACGAAGGTGTTCCTCGCCATCCCCGACCTCCAGCAGGGCGTCACCGTGGACGTGCCCGGCGTTGGTGAGCAGAACCCGGCCGACCCGCCCGCGGGATCCGACAAGTTCCCCGTCAACAACCCCTACCCGTCCCTCCCCTCGGCGGTCCGGCGCAACTGCGGCAACGACGCTTTCGCCCGCACCCGCTGCACCTACGACACGGCCTTCAACGGCCTCACGGGCGCCTACAACCTGTCCTTCCGCGCGGCCTTCGGCAACGGCGACTCCCTCACCGTGGGCCCCGTCTCGGGCATCCCCTCCCTCAACCTGTTCCGCGACGGCATCTCCAACCTGGAGTACCTGTACGGTGGCCGCCTCCACTACTTCCTCGCCAACACCGTGACGGTGCCCCCGAAGGTTCTCGAGAGCAGCAGCGACCTCTCCGTGCGCCTGAGCTTCTGGCACCAGTCCAGCATGAACCCCACGCCCTACAACTCTCCCCTGAGCCCCCGGGTGGAGGAGCGCGCGGCGAGCGCCAAGGACGGCTCCCTCGTGGCGAGCGTCCAGAACCTGAACGTGGGTGCCACGGCAACCTCCACGGACGCGAAGGTCCGCGGCTACCGCACCGTGGTCGGAAACCCCAGCGTCGTCCTCAACGACGTGCGCGCGCCCCTCGACGAGGTGTACGGCCGCGTCCTCGCCTACCCCGGTGTTGTCGTCTCGGCGGCCGGGCGCGACGTGAGCGCCGGCGTCCCCGCCGTCCCCGGCGGCGAGCAGCGCGTGGGTGTGTACGTGCGCTACGGCGACAACACGGCCACGCTCAACGGCCTCGTCGCGAAGGCCCTCAACCTCGCCACGCCGCCCTCGGAGCAGCCCTACGTGCTCGGGTACTGGAACTCCAGCTTCAACTACCGTGAAGCGAACTTCACCATCCCCGCGGAAATCCTCCGCAAGGCGGAGGCCAACGGGCTCTCCATCGTGTTCGAGTACGCGATCCCGCCCGCCCGCGCCCACAACACCCGGCTCCCGGCCTGCCAGCCCGACTACCGTCAGTCCGATTACGGCGGGTGCGCCGGCGGCAACACGCCCAACCTGGGCCTTACCCCCATGAAGGAGCGGTGGATCCTCGACGACATCGCGCTCGGCGTCTACAACAAGGCCGGCCAGCGCACGCAGCTCCTGCTCGCCGACAACGCCGAGGGCGGCGAGGGCCGGCCGAAGCCTGCCTCCCTCTCGCAGGAGTGGACGAGCAACGGCTGGCGCCTCCGCCAGTGGACGAACCCCTACCCCGCCCTCTGGCACGTGGACCCCGACAGCGGTTACGTGCCGCCCGCCGGCGGCGCCACCCGCGCCCGCGGCCTTGCGTGGACGAACGTGAGCACCTCCCCCGAGGGCTACGACGACAATGTGTGGACCGTCCTCCGCACGCCCCCCATCGACCTCTCCCTCGCCACGAAGCCTGTGCTCCTGTTCAAGCACAACTACAGCTTCGCCGTTCCCGACGGGAGCGCCACGCCCAACTACGTGAACACGAGCACCGTGCCAAGCGCGAAGGACGTGGGCCTCACCCTTGACGGCGGCAACGTCCGCATCCGCGTCCTCGACCCCCTCACGAAGACGTGGTCGAGCCCCACCCTCCTCGGCGACGAGCGCACCTACCGGTACAAGCTGTACCTCCACGGCGGCGAAGCCTTCGTGCGCCCCGGCGAGAAGCCCTACGTGTGGTCCAATCTCTCCGACACGAACGGCGACGGCCGCCCCGACTGGATCCAGCAGCGCTTCGACCTCACGGACTACCGCGGCAAGACCATCCAGATCGAGTGGCACGCCTTCACCCGCGCCTCCTTCCCCGACACCCTCGTCTCCCCCGTGAACAACACCCGCTCCGGTGCCTTCATCTGCACCCGCGGCACGAACACGGGCCCCTGCGCCGTCGGCGACGGGTGGTTCCTCGATGACGTGCAGGTGCAGGAGGACCGCTTCGCGAACGACGTGGCGGTCATCGGCATGGCAAGCCCCGACCAGGCGGACACCTTCGTGGGTCCCGGCACCACCGTGCCCGTGAGCGTCCAGCTCGAGAACGTGGGCGCCTACAGCCAGAAGGGCGTGCGCGTGAACGTCACCATCACCCGCCTCGACGTGCGCGACGCGAACGGCAAGTTCCCCGTCGTCTACCAGGCCGACCGTGAGATGCCCCGTGTGGACCCCATCACCTTCAAGGAGCGCGCCCTCGACCCCGACGGCCGCGTCACCGTGGGTCTCCCCGCCTGGAGCGTGCCCCCCGTGGAGGAGGCGCGCTACCGCATCGACGTGAGGAGCAGCCTCTTCGACACCCGCTTCGCCCTCGCGGACGATAACCCCACCAACGACTACCTCACCCGCGAGGTCACGGGCCGCTCGCTGCGCACCCTCGAGGTGCGCAACCTCACCCTCGACCCCCCCATTGGCGACCGCGAGAAGCGCCGCCTCTTTGTCGAGGTGGCGAACGTCGGCAACACCGTGGAGGACTTCACCGCCCTCGGCGGCCTCCAGGTGCGCTACCTCGCCCGCCCCGAGGGCGCCACGGCGTGGACCCTCATCGGCACCCGCACCACCCAGGCCCTCGGCCTCAAGGAAGTGTGGCGCCCGACCCCTGTCACGTGGACGCCCGAGGCGGAGACCACCTACGACCTCCGCGCCGAGATCACCTTCCTCACGAACGTGGACGGCACGCCCCGCATCCTCGCAAGCATCACCTCCGCTCGCGTCCTCAGCACCTTCCTGAAGGGCGACGCGGAGAAGCTCCTTGCCCCCGACCAGCTCACGGGCCAGTGGGGCATCCGCACGGGCGAGGCCTACGCGGGCAACGCTTCCTACGGCTTCCCCGCCACCGGCCCCCTCTACGGCAACAACGCCAACGACGCCCTCACGGTGGGCCCCGTGAACCTCTACGCGGCCGAGAGCGCCATCCTGAGCTTCCTCCACAAGTACGACTTCGAGGAAGGCTACGACGGCGGCCTCGTCGAGTGGAGCGCCGACGGCGGCCAGTCCTGGACCCGCCTCAAGCCCACCTCCAGCGAGAAGCCCCTCACGACGGCGGCGCCCCTCGTCACGGACCCCTCGGTCCGCACCACGGCCTTCACGGGCCAGTCCGACGGTTGGGTGCGCACCCTCTACGAGCTCGGCCTTGTGCCCGAGTTCACGAAGGACGACACCATCATCGACATGGGTCCCCGCGACATCGGCGACCTCCTCGGTCGCGGCGCGAGCATCTGGGCCCGCAACTTCACGGAGCTTGGCAACGGCACCACCTGGGGCAGCCCCCTCGTGGGTCTCCCCCGCGGCGAGAACGCCACCCGCACCCTCACCCTGCCCCTCGACCTGCGCGGCCTCACGGCCACGGAGGTTGTGGTGACCTACCGTGAGCTCCAGCGCGTGAACACCACCCTCGCCGGTGGCCTCGTGAGCCGCGCCCGCGTCGACCTCCTCGGCAGCGACGGCGAAGTTCTCGCCACCCTCCTGCCCACCGTGGACAGCTCCACCCTCAACGCCCGCGGTTGGGAAACCGTCCGCCTCGCCATCCCCGGCGGCCTCGCCGCCGGCCAGGTGGTGCACCTCCGCTTCCACCACAACATCACGGGCGGCACCGGCGCGAACGCGCTTACGAGCCGCGACGGCTGGTTCGTGGACGACGTGCGCGTGGTCGCCCTCCGTGGCGAAGCCACCTCGCCCACGGTGATCTTCCCCGCGAACGGCGAGTACGACCCCGTCGATTACCTCACCCTCGCCCAGGCGGGCGTGCGCGGCTGGGAAGCCAACGGCTTCCGCCTCGTCGCTCGCGAGGACAGCATGTGGCGCGTCACGGCCGAGGACATCCAGGCCGGCATCTACTACCGCTACCTCGAGATCCCCCTCGACCTCACGGAGTTCACCGTGGACAAGGGCTACGTGGTCGGCGAGGTCCGCTACTGGGACCTCCGCAACATGGCGCCCCCCGAGGGCGGCGGCGTGCCGAGCTTCTTCTCCGTGGCGCTCGTGGAGTGCGGCACGACCAACGTCAAGACGAGCCTCCTGCCTCGCACCCTGAGCCAGAACGATCACTACCGCGACTGGACCGAGAACCGGCTCCGCCTCGACCTTGCCACCTTCGGCGGCCAGAAGCTGTGCCTCCAGTGGGCCTTCGAGGTCCAGGCCCAGACGGGTGGCCCCCACACGAGCGCCGAGTTCGGGTGGTTCATCGACAACGTGCGCGTGACGGCCTTCCGCGTCTCCGGGGCCGAAACCCGCGTCTTCCCCGCCCACGGCGGTGTCGACACCGTGGAGTACGTCTCCTACGCCGACGCCAAGGAGAAGGGCTGGTCCGCGTACCAGCGCACCCGCGGCCAGGGCGGCCTCAGCCCCAAGCAGGACGGCCTCGGCTGGACCGTCGTGAACCGCGTGAACGCCCTCCCCTGGCTCTACGACTCCGTGGGCGGCACCCTCGCCATTCCCCGCGGCGCGAGCAACGTGGACTCCCGCCTCATCATCCCCCTCGACCTGCGGGCCGCGGCGGATGACGTGCGCCTCCACGTGAAGGGTCCCTTCCGCTTCGACCAGCCTGTGCCCGGCTCCCCCATCAGCCAGGGCGGCGCCCGCATCGAGGTTTCCGCCGTGGCCCCCACCGGGGACCCCGAGCAGATCCCGTGGAAGGAACTGCTCCCCTACGGCACCATCAAGGGGGACACGGACAAGGATGGCCTCGACGACTACGGCCGCTGGCTTGTCACCGGGTACACGGCCTACGGTTCCGACCGCGAGCGCAACAGCGCTTTCGGTCCCGGCGGCTACGCCATCGGCGGCACGCGCGAGGTCACGGGCGAGGACGACGGCATCGTCTTCAACCTCACCGAGTTCCGCGGCCGCAAGGTCTGGATCGCGCTCCACGCCATCACCACCTCCCGCGCCTCCGATTTCGTGCACTGGGAAGTGAGCGGCCTCAAGGTGGTTTCCCGCATCCTCGACGCCGAGAACGTGGCCTTCCGCTTCCGCGCCCTCACGGACGCCAACAACGGCGCCTCCGGCTGGCGCGTGGACAACGTGACCCTCGCGGGCTTCAAGCGCGCCGAGAGCCTCAACGTCCTCTTCGAGGGCCTGCCCATCAACGGGCACTTGAGCAACGAGTCTTTCCGCCCCGTCATCGTGGTGGAGAACCGCGGCTCCCAGCCCGCGGTTGCCGTCGTGAACGTCGGCTTCGGCGTCGTGGGCGAGACCGACCGCGTCACCTTCACGGGCAGCGTCCCCGTTCCTGCCGAGAGCGTCGTGCGCGTCACGAGGCTCGACAACAAGGACGTGGTCTTCCGGGCCGAGCCCGGCACCCTCCGCGCGGGCAAGCAGTACGAGCTCGTCGGCACCGTCCGGGCAGCTCCCCGCTCGGGCGCCGTGGACACCTCGAGCTACAAGACTCGCGCCTCCACCGTGGAGACCCTCAACTCCCAGGCCATCGAGAATTTCTGGAACCGCACCGTCGCGCCTCCGGGCGGCGGCGGCACGAACAAGATGTGGCACCTTGCTCCCTCCGCGACGAACGGCCTCCACGAGGATCAGCTGAGCTACACGTGGACCCGCACCGCCTCCTCCACGAACCAGTTCTACCTGAAGTGGCAGGAGATGCGCAACCTGCCCCCCACCACGTCGGCGGGCGTGCGCCTCATGAACCTCGGGGCGCGCTTCCTCGACGCGAACGGCCAGGTGCTTGGCCAGGTGGAGCTCAACCCGCTCAGCGACGCCTACCTCCCCTGGGAGTCCTTCAACCGTCCCGTCACCCTTTCGCGCACGGTGAACCAGGAGAAGCTTACGCTCCAGTTCTACATCGTCACGGACGCGAGGGACGGCAAGCACCTCTCCCTCGACATGGGTTGGTTCCTCGACAACCTCGAGCTCCGCTACGTCCCCGCCACCCTCGGGTCCGAGCTCGAGTGGAACCAGAACCTGAACGGCTTCGCGAACGCCGCCGCCGCCACGGGCTGGAGCCGGCGCCACCTCGCGGACGGGCAGGAGGTACCCCTCGGCAGCGCCCCAAGCCGCTGGGACCTCGTGACGAAGGCTGTCGCAAACGGCTTCACCCTCGAGAACAACCGCCTTACCCTCACGGGTGGCAGCGAGCCCACGGACAGCCGCTTCACCTGGCGCGAGAACCTTGCGGGCTTCCCCAACCCGCTCCTCGTGCTCCGCCACGCCTACCGCGGCCCCATGTACGACGGCAACCCCGTGGGCGGCTTCCGCGTCGAGGTGACCACTGCCGACCCCAACACGGACATGAACGTCTTCGAGTCCTGGCAGGTGCTTCCGCCCCTCGGCCAGGCCCTTGGGGAGTGCAGTGAGCCCTTCACCACGCTGCCCCCGGGCATCTACGCGCCGCTTAGCCGCGCGCCCCCGCCCCCCGGCGCGGGCGAGCACGGCTGCGTCCTCGGCGGCACCCTCGGCACGGAGGAGACCCTCGGTGAGACCATCTTCGACCTGCGGTCCTTTGCCGACAAGACGGTATGGATCAGCCTCCACGGCTACCTCCCCCGCGGCACCACCGATGCCTTCTGGACCATCGAGAGCTCCGCGCTCCGGTACGAGCAGCCCCGCGCCACCATCGTGGGCCTGCGCGCGGTGAACGCCACCTACGACGCGCCCCTCGTGACGAAGGTGGAGGTCACCCCCGATGCCGTGAACGCCACGGACAAGACTCCCCTGAAGGTGCGCGCGACCATCAAGAACGACGGGTCCACCACGCGCCTCCTCACCGCCACCCTCCGCCTCGAGAACTTCAGCAACCGCGAGAACGAGGCGAAGCTCGTGGACTCCTTCAGCCACGTGCAGGCGGCCCTCGACCCCGGCGCGGACCGGCTCCTCGCCCCCGGCGAGCACGTGAACCTCACGTGGACGGTCCCCCGCAGCTGGCCCGTGGGCGTTTACGGCGCCACCGTGACGGCTGTCTTCCGCCTGGATCAGGGCGAGCGCAACTCGAGCCGCTCCGCGCGCTTCGACGAGCTTGCCCCCGGCGAGACGGCCTTCTACCGCTTCGGCCTCATCGCGAGCGCCCGCCAGCTCACCGGTGACGAACGCATCACCGCGGCTCCCTCCTTCTGGTGGGACGTGGACGGCTCCCAGAGCTGGCAGACGTGCGGCGGCTTCCCCGCGTGCTCCCCCGTGAACTCGGAGTACCGCACCTACCCCAAGGACTTCACGGACCCTGACCCCGACTTCCAGCGCTCCCTCTACCTCCACGCCACCCAGCAGAGCGTCGCGGGCACCTACAACGTGTCCACGAGCACCCTGCTGGACCTCCGCTCCATGGAGAGCGCCTACGTGAGCTTCGTGCACCGGTACTACTTCGGCGAGGCCCAGGAGATTCCCGCCGACCGCAACGAGTACCTGCAGAAGGTCACCCGCGGCCAGAGCGGCGGCTGGGTCGAGGCCTGTCTCACTCCCAGCATGATGGGCTTCAACGGCTGGACCTGCGGCCCCAACGTCTTCGTGAACGGCAAGCAGGTCGGCGGCTGGAAGAAGATTCAGCCCGTGGGTCTCGACGGGGCGGGTCGGCTCGTGAACGTGCCCTACCCCGGGCACGTGGTGAGCATCGGTGCCCAGCCCATGGACGAGTCTGCCGGCTCCCAGGGACGCGACAACGAGAACTACAACTTCCTCGCCGCAAGCAGCGAAAAGCACTACATCCCCGAGGCGGGCGCGAGCCGCATGATGTACGTGGCCGACGCCTACTCGGGCCAGAGCCCCGGCTACGCTCTCGACGGATCCAACCCCGACGGGTGGGTCCGCGAGGTGCTCAACCTCAGCGAGTTCGCCGGCCAGGAGACGCTTCTGCGCTTCCGCGCGGGCCTCGACGGGTCCCGCCGCGAGGTGGCCTGGGTCGTGGATGCCCTGTCCATCTCCCCAAGCATGCCCACCCTCACGCCGAGCCAGTCGCTCCTGCTTCCCGACGGCGTCCAGAAGGGCTTCCGCTTCACCCTCCGCAACGACGGGTCCGTGACGGACACCTTCGTGGTGACCGCGAACCGCACCGCGATTCCCGCCACGTGGGGCTTCAGCCTCCCCGGCGAGAACGGTGAGGAGGGCCGCGAAGTGAAGGGCCTGCCCACCCGCTACGTGACCCTCAGCCCCGGCGAGAGCACCGAGGTCGTCCTCGCGATGGACATCCCCATCGCGCGCGCCTTCGAGTCCGACCGCCGCGCGCTCCTTGCGGCTGCGAGCGTGGCCGAGCCCCTCAAGGGCACGGACGTGGACTTCACCCTCCGCTTCAAGCCCCGCATCTGGCCCGACCTCGCGGTGGAGGCCATCAAGCTCGGCACGGACACGCCCATGGCGGAGAACATTCTCCCCGTGAGCGTGCGCATCCGCAACAACGGCGACATCCCCGCCGAGGGCGTTGTCGTGCGGCTCGTGGACGTGTACCTGCCCGACCCGAGCGACCCCGACACCGCCATCACCGAAGTGGTCCCCGCCCTCGACACGGAGGGTGACGGAAGCTTCCGCCTCGGTCCCTTCGGCGCCGCCCGCGAGGTCACCTTCAACTGGCGGCCGCGCTTTGCCGGGGCCCACGCCCTCGTGGCCATCGTGGACCCCGACATGAAGGTCGTGGAATACACCGTTGCGAACAACATCCTCCGCAAGAACCTGAACGTCATTCCCTTCAAGGAGAGCGACCTCCGCGTCGACCTCCGCCTCGTGAAGGAGAACGGCGACCGGGTGGACGGCGAGGTCATCCAGGGCGAGACCGTGACCGCGCTCCTCGTCATCGAAAACCGCGGCTCCGCCGACGCCCAGGCGGTGCTTGCCTCCATCAGTGTCTCCGCGCCCGGTGGTTCCGTGTTCCCGCTCCTCCCCCGCGACCCCTTCCCCGTGGAAGGCGTCATCCCGGCGGGCGAGCGCAGGACCGTGCGCACCACGTGGCTCGCGGACGTCCCCGAGCGGTACACCGTGCTCGCGAGCGCTCTCGTTGGCGGCGGCACCATCCCCGAGCGGAAGGGTCCCCTCCCCTCGGGCACGGGCAACTACACGGACGACAATTACGTCGCCGTCCCCGTGCTCGTCCGCTCCACGGGTCTCAAGGCCTCCCTCGGTCAGGTGGAGGCGAAGCTCGCGCCCGGCCAGAACGTGCGCCTGCCCTTCACCCTCGTGAACGGCGGCAACGGCGACGACGCCATCCTGCTCGACGTGGAGGTTCCCGACGGGTTCAGCGCGCTCCCCCTCAGGGCGGGCGCCGGCATCCCCGAGGTGACCCTCGCCACCAAGGAGACCCTCCAGGGTGAGCTCTCCATCACGGCGCCCCCTGACGCCGTGGCGGGCGTGACCCCCGTGAAGCTCCTCGCGCGCTCCGAGCGCACCGGCGAGACCGTCACCCGCACGGCCACCATCGTGGTCTCCGAGAAGCACGGCCTCCGCGCCGAGGCCCGCCCCCTCGTGGGCGCCCCCGGCGACCTCGTGGCCGAGATCCAGCTGGAGAACCGCGGCAACGTCGAGGAGCGCCTCCGGGCGACCCCCGTCCGCGACGGCCTCGAGCGCGCCCGCGACCTCACCCCCCTCGCCGAGGGTGCTGGAGAGATTAAGCTCGCGCCCTACGGGTCCGGCCTCCTGAAGGTGCCCTTCAACGTGCCTCCCGGTGTGGCCGCCGGTCCCTACGACCTGCGCCTCCGGATCACGAACGCGGATGGCACCGTGGACCAGACCGTGACCGTCCGCGTGCGGCTTACCGACCGCGCCGCCGTGAGCCTGCGGCCCGACGTTGCCGGTGCCAACCTTGCCACCGGGGATACCCTTAAGACGGCCCTCGTGGTGTCCAACATCGGCAACCTGCAGGCCCGGGTCCGCGTCGTGGCCGAGGAAACCCCCGCGCTCCTCACGGTGGAGGTTCCCTTCGAAGCCCTTGATCTCGACGTGGGCAGCGCCACCCAGGTGCCCGTCCAGGTGACCGCGAGCCCCAACCTCGCCCCCGGCAGCTACGACGTGCTCCTTGCGGCCGTGGCTGAGAACGGCGAGGCCCTCGGGCAGTACCGGTGGACCTTCAAGATCACGGGAGTGGACTTCGTGCTGACGGAACTCGTTTACACGCCGCGCGCGGGCTTCACGCCCGGCACGGACCTCCGCCTCACGGTCACCGTGGAGAACCGCGGCGGCCTCCCGGCGAAGGCTGTCCCCGTGGCCTTCTACGTCGACGGGCACCTCGTGAACTACACCACGATCCCCACGATGCAGCCCTTCGAGAACACCACCGTGGACTTCCGGTGGACCGTGCTCGAAGGCGCCCACGTCCTCTGGGTGAGCGTGGACCCCCACCAGGCCCTCGCCGAATCTGACCGCGCGAACAACAACCGCGTGGTCGAGGTTGATGGCGGGAAGGCCGAGGAGGGCGTCTTCGGCGGATCCATGGTGCCCGGCGTTGGCCTCGTGCCCGCGCTTGCGGCCCTCGCGGTCCTCGCCGCGCTCGTCGGTGCCACTCGCCGTGGGAAGGAGGGGCGGAAGCCGTAATGGGTCGAGTCGGCGCCATCGCCCTCGCGGCCCTGTTGCTCGCCCCCACCCTCCTGGTGTTTGCCGAAACGGCCCCCGCCCAGGCCGCGCCTTCCGAGGCGCCCCGGTCCTGGGCGCGGTGGTGGAATCCGGCCTGGCACATGCGCATCCCCGTGACCGTGGTCCCGGAGGTGCTCGACCCCTTCAATGCCTCGGGAGGGACCATCAACTACTCCGCCCTCCAGCCCGGTCTCGTGGACTACCCCGTGCAGGTCACCCTCGACTTCACGCGCGCGGCCCTCGAGGCCGGGTGGCCCTCCGCCTCCGGCGCCATCGCGAGCTTCACCTTCGACCTCGACAGCATCCGCGTCGTGGAGTACGACCGCCTCGACGCGGCCGGGAAGCCCCTGAGTGAGATCGACATCGCCTACGATTTCGTGGCCGCCGACTTCAACAGCACCGTCCCCTTCAACGCCTCCACCAACGCGGTGGGCACGGTGACGTGGCTCGCGAAGGGCGTCACCAACGCGCCCCGCTTCTTCTTCGTGTACTTCGACGTCCTCGAGAACGGGGACAAGGAGCCCCGGGTGTTCACGCCCGCCGAGATGGCGCCCCTCCGCGCCCTCGGCTGGGTGGGTCGTGGTCACCACCTCACGGGCTACGCCCTCGAGCCCCTCGGTTCGCTCAGGAACGAGCTCATGATCGTTCCCATCTACACGAACACCACGGTGCAGGTGCTCATGTACAAGGCGCCGGGGTCCCCCGCCGAGGAGGACCCGGACTGCCGCCGCACCGTCATCAACATCACCTCCACCGGGCCCCAGACCTTCATGTGTCCCCTGTCGGGGCCCGCGGCCTTCCGCATCATCGCTTCGCGACCCGTGACGGCCACCCTGTACGCGCGCGGCACCACGACGAACAACCGGGAGCCCATGATGGTGCTCCCGCCCACCACGGGAGCTGGCCGCGGCACGAACTTCGCCTTCACCGCGAAGGCCGAGGGCCTCGGCTCGAACCCCATCCTCGTCCTCTCCCCCACGCCCGCCTGCCGCTCCTCCAGCGCAAGCATCACGGGCGGCCTCACCCTCACGGGGTCCCTGACGTACCCCACCCCCAAGGAGTTCTCCCTGGTCCCGGACCGCTTCTACGTGGTGGACACGGCCTGTCCCGTGACTGCCCATGTGCGGGGCGCAGGCATGGCCCACTTCCCTGCCGCCTCGGGCGCTCCCGTGGACACAGAGGGGCTTTTCAGCCTCAGTAGCCAGGCCCATGTGACGACAAGGGCCTCCGGTTCCCTCGACATCTTCGACGAGTCTGGCGGCTTCCTCGTGAAGGGCCAGACGCTCCCCGCGGAGGGCAACCGCTTCGTTTACGAGGCGGCGCCCAAGCTTCGTACGCTCCTCGCGAAGGCCACGGCGCCCGTGAGCTTTGTGGGCGGCGAGCCTGCCCACCGGTACGTCGTCGCCATGGGTGGCAGCTTCGCCCGCGCCTTTGACGTGAGCATTCCCACGGGCGCCCGCGGCGTCATTGTTCCCTCCTTCGACAACACGGCCCTCGTGAAGACCCAGTTCACGGCCCAGGGCGAGAAGCGCACCACGGACCGCCTGAGCCTCGACGGCTACCGCGACGGGCGCGACTTCCTGCCTCCGGGGAACTACCGCCTCGACGCGGACCGCCCCGTCTCCGTGTTCATCGTCTCGGACGGCTTTGCTTCCACCGCCCACGGGTATGGCCTGCCGGCCTCCCTCCTTCCCATGGCCTCAACCGTGGGCGCCCTCGAGTTCTGGGGTCCTGCTGTGAGCATCCGCCCCGAGGACGCCTTCATCTTCGTGAAGCCGGGCGACCCCGCCATCTTCCGCTTCGGTATCGTGAACACGGGCCGCTCCATCACCGGTGGGCCCACCACCGACAACGTGACCCTCGAGCGCGCCTTCCTCGTGCCGGGCCTCGACCAGAACTGGGAGGCTCTCCTCAGCGAGACGGCCGTCCGCGGTCTCCGAACGGGCGAGCAGACGAACCTCACGCTTGAGGTGAATCCGCTGAAGCCCCCGAAGACCGGGGACCTCGTGGAGCTCCGCATCACTGCCCGCTCCCAGGCGAACCCGCGCCTCTCCACGTCCTACGTGGCAAGCGCGAAGGTCATCATCCTGTTCCAGTTCAACATGGCCTTCGCCGACGGCAAGGCCGAGGCCCGGCAGGAGGTCAAGAACGGCACGAACGCGACGTACCGCATCGACTTCCTGAACACGGGCACGGGCAACGACTCCGTCACCCTCGAGTTCGTGGCGCCGCGCTTTGCCCGCGACCAGGGGTGGACCTGGAACCTCTTCCAGGGATACGTGGACGCCTCCTCGCCCGGCAAGGTGGTGCGCCGCCTCGACCTTCCCCTCGGAATCCCCCGCAACCTCACCCTCATTGTGGGCGCTCCGGCAGGCGCTGCCCTCCCGCTCGAGCTCAAAGTGGTGGCCCGCAGCACCAACAACAGCCTCGCCGAGCGCTCCGTGGTCGCGCGCGCGGCCGTGGACGTGAACGTCGACATCGCGCTCGAGACGGAGGATGCCGAGCGCGGCGTCCTCCCCGGCGGCTTCACCCTGTTCCCCATCACGGTGCGCAACGAGGGCGTGAGCGCCACCGTGAACGTGCGCCTCGACGGCGGCGCCCCCGGCTTCAATGCCACCATCGAGATCCCCCAGGGCGAGGGCCGCCAGCCCTTCCGCGGCCCCGAGGCCAACTTCCAGCTCTTCGGCGCGGGAAGCCAGGGCAACCTCAGCAACCGCACCATCTTCCTCAACGTGACGGCGGCCCCCGGCATGCTCGCGGGCGAGCGCGGCGGCTTCCGCGTCCGCGCGAGCGCGAACGCGGGAGGCGAAGCCAACGCCGAACGCGACCTCCCTCTCACGGCCTTCGTGGCCCTCACCCACGACCTCGAGGCCCTCCTCGACCGCCGCGCCCTCCTCCCCGGCGAGACCGTCACGCTTCCCCTGCGCGTCGTGAACCGCGGCAACGGCGAGGAGTCTTTCCGGCTCGCGCGCCTCGAAGCCCCGCCCGGGTGGATCGTGGACGTGGCTCCCGAGGACCTCACCCTCGGCCGCGCCCGCGAGGACACCGTCCCCATCACCATTACCGTGCCCCCGGGCGATGCGCCCGGCGCCGTCCGCTTGAGCCTCCTCGCCCGTTTCGTGGACGGGGAAGCCCGCGCCGTGCCCCTCGAGGTGAGCGTCCTCGAGCGCCGCGACGTCACCGTGACCGCGAACCTCACGGGCGTGGACCTCTCGGCCGGCGCCACCACCGTCATCGCGGTCAAGCTCGAGAACCGCGGCAACCGCCTCCAGTCCCTCGGCCTTGAAGCCGAGGGCGCCCCCGGGTGGGCCGTGACGGCGCCCACGGAGGCCATCGTGCTCGGCCCCAACGAGGCCACCACGGTGCCCGTGCGCGTGCAGGCGCCCCGTGATGCCACCCCCGGCACCTACCCGCTCTCCATCCGGTCGGGCACGGGCGAGCCCCTCCTCAACGTCACCCTCCGCTTGGGTAGCGTCGACCTCCGGGTCGTCCGGGTCGACACGCCCGAGGACCTCCCGGCGGGGACCCCCGTCACCTTCGGGGTGCACGTGCGCAACGAGGGCGACGTGACCGCCCGCGCCGTCACCGTGGCCCTCTTCGTGGACGGCAAGCGCGTGAGCGAAGGCCGCCTCGAGGTGATCCCCGGCAACGACACCCGCATCCTCCCCATCCCGTGGACGGTCACGGAGGGCGCGGGGGACCTCCGCTTCGTGGTGGACCCCGACGGCCTCTTCGTGGACCGCGCGGCCGATAACAACGAGCAGATCGTGGCAGCCAAGAAGGGAAGCGGCTTCGGTGTCCCGGGCGCGGGAATCGGAACCGTTATTGCAGCCCTTGCGGTTTGCGCCGTCGCGCTCGCTGCCCGGAGGCGCACCCCGTGAATGCCGCGGCCGTCAGCCGATTCCTTCTCGCCCGCCGCCGCCCCCTCTTCGCGCTCCTTCTCGCCCTCGCGGTGAGCGCTCTCGCCCTCACCACCTACACCTTCGTGGGCACCGAGTTCACGGCCGCCCGCGAGGTGCCCCTCGGCACGAACACGAGCACCGGTTTCGAGAAGGTGGACTTCGACCAGGACGGCATCCCCGACATCGAGGAGAGCGTCCGCGCCGGCACGGACGTCCTCAACAACGACACCGACGGAGACGGCATGCTCGACGGGTGGGAGGCCCGCTACCGGGCAACGGACCCCCTCACGGGCCGCCTCCTCGTGAACCCCCTCATCGCGGACGCCCAGAACGATCCCGACCGCGACAACCTCACGAACCTCCAGGAGTTCCGCGCGAACACGGACCCCACCCGCGCCGACACGGACGGCGACGGCATGCCCGACGCCTTCGAGGTGCGCTTCGGCCTCGACCCCCTCAAGGGCGGCGACGAGGAGGGCGACCTTGACGGCGACGGCCTCTCGAACCTCGAGGAGTCCCGCCTCTTCACGGACCCGAAGAGCACCGACACCGACGGCGACGGCCTCACGGACCCCGAGGAGCTCGCGGGCCGCGGCCGCATCGGCGAGCGCACCTTCACCTTCACCCCCACGGACCCCACGCGGGCCTCCACGAGCGGCTCCGGCGTCCCCGACGGGTGGGCCATCTTCTTCGGCCTCGACCCCCGGGACGTGAACGTGGGCTTCGCCGACCCCGACAAGGACGGCCTCGGCAACGTCGATGAGTACCGCGCGAGCGTCCAGGCCCTCCAGGCCCAGGGCCTCGAGGTCACGATCGCCCGCCTCGTCCTCGCCTCCCTCTCCCCCGTGAACGCCGACACCGACGGCGACGGCATCAGCGACGGGTGGGAGGTCCGGTACGTCCTCGACCCCCTCCGCGCCTCGGACGCCACCGAGGACCCCGACGGCGACGGCCTCACGAACCTCGAGGAGTTCAAGGCCGGCGCGTCCCCCCGCTCCCGCGACACGGACGGGGACGGCCTCGACGACCGCCTCGAGGTGCAGGGCTACGACCTCCGCCTCGGCGGCAAGACCGTGCAGGTCACGAGCAACCCCGCCTCCCGCGACACCGACGCGGACGGCCTCGGCGACCGCGAGGAGCGCGACGGCGAAGCCCTCCTCGACGGCGTGCTCCGCCGCTTCCCGCCCACGAACCCGCGCAACCCCGACTCCGATTTCGACGGGATCCCCGACGCGGACGAGGTGGGCACGAGCTACCTCGGCCGCTTCCTGAACCCCGTGGAGGCCGACACCGACGGCGATGGCCTTCCCGACGGCAAGGAGCGCAGCTACTGGACGCTCCGCGCCTCCGAGGCCGCGGAGGGCGGCGGGAACGCGAGCTACGTGGAGCCCCTCCGCAAGGAGCGCGCCGCCCGCGGCCTCCCCGCCCTCGACAACCGCCAGCTTGCGGCCCTCCTCCAGCCCGAGGGCGACGTGGACGGCGACGGCCTCGCGAACATTGTGGACCCCGACTCCGACGGCGACGGCGACTACTTGGACGGCACCGAGGTTACCCCTCCCGACCGCGAGAACCGCCCCGTGCCCGCCACCGCGCCCTGGCTCCTCGACACCGACCAGGACGGACTCCCCGATCGCTGGGAGCTCCTGTTCATGGGGTACGACGTCGTGCTCCAGCTCTGGAACCTGGACCCTTCCCTCAAGGACTCCGACTTCGACGGCATCCCCGACCCCCAGGAGGACATCGACGGGGACGGCGTCCAGCTCGCGAAGGACTACATCCCCTACACGAACCTCGAGGAGTTCCAGCGCGGCACAAGCCCCACCGACAAGGACTCCGACAAGGACGTCCTCCCCGACGGGTGGGAAGTCTATTACGGTGAGCGCCACCGCGCGCCCCTCAGCCCCCTCGTGCCCACGGACAACCTCTCCGAGATCACGCGCTTCCCCTACGTGCGCCTCGTGAACGTGGGGTCGGCGCGCACGCCCGACGAGATCAACGCGAGCCTCCGCGCCCAGGGCTTCACCTCCGTCACCTACGACCCGCGCCCCGTCACGGGCCTCACGGGCGACGTTTACCCCGACGTCTCCACGAGCGGCGGGGGCAACATCACCGTCGTCCGCGTGAGCGGCGTCTACCGCTTCACCTACCTCGCCGCCTACCTCTCCGGTGCGGACCCGAGCCTCGAAGCCGGCACCTCCCGCGTCCGCCACGACTCCGACGGCGACGGCATGCCCGACGCCTGGGAGGCCTTCATGGGCCTCAAGCCCGGCGCGGACGATGCGGAAGGCAACCCCGACGACGAGTTCCCTGCCCTCTCCAACCTGAAGGAGTACCTCGGCGTGGGCGCGAACGCGCGGCCCGCCGCCTGGGACGACCGCGTCGCCGCCTGGGGCCGCGGCACCAACCCCAAGAACATCGACTCCGACTTCGACGGCCTCGAGGACGGGTACGAGGCGGAGAACGGCCTCGACCCCCTCAACCCCTATGACGCCATCGGCGACCTCGACGGTGACGGCCTCACGAACCGCCGCGAGGGCGAGCTCGGCACCAACGCCCGCAGCGTCGACACCGACCGCGACGGCCTCCTCGATGGGGAAACCATGGAGCTCGACGAGGGCGACCCCCGCCTTTGCCTTGGCATCCCCTGCATCCAGCTCTTCCTCCAGGAGGGGATCGTCCACGACTTCGACACCCTCAGCCGCCGCTACCGCTTCTACGGCGAGGCCCTCATCATCCGCGGCGAGCGCGTGGTGCTCAACCCCGCCGACCACGACACGGACAAGGACGTGAAACCCGACGGGTGGGAAGTCCGTTACACGAAGCGCACCCGCGACGGCCAGCTCTTCCACCCCAACGTCACGGGCGACGAGAACCACGACGAGGACGACCTGCAGGACCTCAACGAGTACCTCACGGGTCGGCCCGCCACGTGGCGCGAAAGCCGCGACGGCGTCTGGTGGGGCGGCGGCGACCCCAACCTGGCGGATTCGGACGGCGACTGCACGCCCAACGACCGCGGCGGCCTCGGCCGTCCCTTCTGTCTCGACGGCGGCCTCGACTCCCCCCTCGGGGACCGCGACTACGACAACGACGGCCTCAACGACTTCCTCGGCGAGGACCCCTACCCCTTCACGAACCCCCTCAACGTCCCCGGCGCTTCCCCCACCACGGCGGCGGCTCTCCTCAAGTGGATCGACGAGGACCGGCCCCTCAGCTGGCGCCAGGGCCCCGCCGATGCGCAGGGCGTCCCCTACACGCGCGCCCGCGCCGAGGCCCGCATCGACGTGAGCGCCGTCACCGGCCTCAGCCTCGGCACCGAAGCAGCCACCCTCCTGAAGGGCGTCCCCTTCGTCATCGAGGGCAACGTCACGGCGCCCGGCACCTCGGGAAGCCGCGTGGGCGTCCCCAACGTCACCGTCCTCGTGACCCCCTACCCCCTGGGCGCCGCAGCCTCCGATGTGGCGGCCCGCCGCGAGCGCGCCGACTCCACCCTGTGCGCGGGCTTCTCGGACCGCACGGGCGCCTTCCGCCTCACCTGCACGTGGCAGGCGAGCCAGAGCGTTCCCGTGCCCAACGGCGCGGTCCTCATGGGGCTCACGAGCGGCACCGCCGCCTGGACCTTTGACACGAAGAGCCTTCCCCTCGGTCCCCTCGGGCTCGAGCTCTGGACCTACGCCACCAACGCCGCCGCGAAGCCCGGCGAGGGTGCCTACGGCGACTACCAGGCCCGCGCCCGCGACCTCACGGGCACCCAGCGCGACTTCGTGGCCCACGCCGTCTCCTCGACGAGCCTCCGCCTCGAAACCGACCGCGCCGGTGGCCTCCCCCTCACCCTCGCAAGCGGCAGCAGCTTCCTCCTCACCCCCGAGGACCCTGTGACGGGCGGCGAAACCCTCACCGGCACGGGCAAGCTCGTGGACGGCGCGGGCGACCCCATCGCGGAAGCGCCCGTTCTCCTCTCCTGGAGCGCGAACCCCGTGCACACCCGCGAGGTCACCACGGGCACCGACGGGAGCTTCGCCTACACCTTCCCCGTCCAGAACTATTCGGCGCCGCGCCTCGTCCCCCTTAAGGCGGCCTTCCCCGGCATGGACGCCATCCGCGCCACCGAGAAGGAGATCCGCCTCCAGGTGGCCCTGAAGACGCGGCTTGTGCCCGACCCCGTCCCCATCCTGCTTGCGGGCGAGACGGTGCCCTTCACGGGCCGCCTCCTCGACCTCCACGGGAACGCGGTCCCCCTCGCCCCCGTCGAGGTGGACTTCAAGGACTACAAGGCCCAAGCCACCACCGACAGCCGCGGCCGCTACTCGGTGCAGCTGCCCGTGCCCGCGAACGCGAAGGCCGGTCCCGCTGAAGGGAACCTCCGCCACCTCGGCTCCGACCAGTACCTTCCCGTCTCCCAAGCGGTGTCGAGCATCGTGAAGAAGCCGAGCGTCATCCGCCTCGAGACGGAGACCCCTGTGGGGCTCCTCGGCACGCCCCTCGTGATCCGGGGGCGCGTCACCGATCCCACCGGCACGCCGGTCCGCAGCCTCGGCACCGAGACCCTTACGCTGCAGGTGACGGCTGGCGGCTACAGCGGCCTCGCCACCGTGCAGGGCGTGGGCCCCAAGTCGGGCGAGTTCACCCTCACGATCCCGGCCGATTTCTACCCCGCCGTGGGCCGCCACCCCATGACGGCCCGCTTCCTCGAGAGCAAGCTGTTTGGCACCTCCACCACCGCGGGCGAGGTCGTCATCCGCAGCCCCGTCACCCTCACCCTCGAGGACACGCGCATCGTCCGCAACGCCACCGTGCTCCTCCGAGGCACGGCAAAGGACGCGCGCGGAAGCGGCATCCCCGACCTCCCCCTCAACTTCACCCTTGGCGGCGAGCGCCTCCAGCCCCAGACCACGGGCCCCCGCGGCGCCTTCCAGATCGAAATCTTCC
>DATMKA010000265.1:0-5343 GCA_035553595.1 Thermoplasmatota archaeon
GCCCCCCGGTGGGGCCGGTGGCAAACCCGAGGCGCCGGGCACGGCCGGCAGGGACGGCGACCACGGCAAGCCCGACGAGGCGCCAGGAAAGGGGAAGGACCCCGACAAGGCGCCCGGCAAACCCGAGGACACGCCCGGCCGCGGTCCCGGAAAGGACGACGAGAACCGGTCGCGCAACGACACCCGCGGCCGCGGCCGGGACGAGAACTTCACGCCTCCCGGCAAGGAAACGGAGCCGCCCGGCACGGCCATCTCCGCCAACACGCACGGCGCAACCGTGGCCGACACCACCCCCGCCGGCACCCGCTCCCAGCGCGACGAGCGCATCGAAGCCCACGCCGCTTCCGGCAGCACCGCCAGTGTCGCTGCCGCACCGCAAGCGCCCCGCGTCTTCGTCGAGCAGGCAGGCCAAACCGTGGCCGTGGCCCAAGGCGAGGTGCAGGTGGCCACCGAGCACGTGGAGGACCGCCGCGCCTCCTACATCGTGCTCGTCCACCCCGATGGGCGCGAGGAGGTCCTGGTCGAGAACTCCACCCGCGGCGGGTGGAACACCACGAGCTACGAGAACGGGTACTACACGCTGGAGGTACGGGAGCGCCGCGAGGACGGCAGCGTCCACACCCTCGCTTCCTCCACCATCCTCGTCACGAACCCACGCGCCACCATGGTGATGGCCGTCGCCGCCGTTGCCACGGGCGCGGCCGCTTCCGCCGCCGCGGGCGCCCTCGCGGCGCGCGGCGTGGACGTCCTCTCCCTGCTCCGCCAGTCCGTCACGGAGCTCACGGGCGACATCGCCGAGGAGCGCGTCCGCTCCAAGACCGCTTCCCTGGGCCTGCTCGGGGGCGCGCGGCGCTCCTGGTGGCAGCGCATCCCCGGGTCGGGCCTCGTGGCGCGCGCCTACGCCAACCGCCGCTACACCCTCGGCTGGATCGCCTTCGCCGGCCTCCTCCTCGCCGTGTTCAAGGCCTACTCGGACAACGGGAGCTTCGAGGAGTTCCTCGAGGTGCTCCCCATCGCGGGGTCCGCGGTGCTGCTGTTCGTCGTCTCCGACTACAGCGCGGAATGGGCTCTCGCCCGCGCCACGGGCGCCGCGGCACGGTTCCGCTTCTGGGCCCCCGGAACCCTCTCCCTCATCGTTTCCTCCGTGGTCTTCCGCAGCGCCTTCGGGTACCCGGGCTACATGCAGGAGGAGGACGCGCCGCCCGACCGCCACCACGACGCGGCCGCCGCCGCCCGCCTCGCCGGCGTGCGCGCCCTCGCCTTCCTCGGCGCCGGCCTCGGCCTCACCCTTCCCTTCATCCTGCTTGGCGCCTGGTGGCGCTGGGACTTCGCGGAGTACGGCATCGGCGTGGCCCTCATGACGACGGCCGCGGCCGCCATGCCCTTCCTGCCGATGCCGGGCAAGGACATCTGGAGCTGGTCCAAGGGCGCGTGGTGTGGCATCTTCGGCCTCACCGTCACCTACTACCTCCTGTGGCAGCTCGCGGTGCTCCCGCTTCTCCTCCTCGAGGTGACGGCGGTCGTGGGCATCGCGTTCTTCCTCCTCACCCTCGGCGCGCTCCGCCGCGGGAAGGTGTGAGGGCGTCACCAGCCGCGGTGCAGCACGTCGATGCGGCCGTCCTCGTGGACGCGAAAGGCCTGGTACCCCCACGCCTCGCGCGGCATCGTTGGCGTCCACCCTTCCCCGTGGAGGGCCTCGAAGCGCTGCGCCACATCCGTGAACGTCACGTTCCACCCGCCCCCCGCGGCGGGCTCGGCGAGGGTGGCCACGGGACCGAAACTGCCCATCAGGAAACCCCGGTAGGCGTCCGTGTCCATCGTCCGCGCCACCGCCTCCGCTGCGCCTGGCGGCACCTGCGTCGGGAAGTACGTGAACAGGGAGCGTTCCCCCTCCCGGTAGCTGTGCGCCTCCCAGGTGCCGTTCCCGAGCGGCCGCAGGACGGTCCACTCCCCGAGCTCGCTGCGCGGCAGCACCATCGCGCCCTCGGGCTCACCCGTGGGCCGCGTGGAGAGGCGCCACCCCGCGAGGGAGACCAGAAGGACGACGAACAGGGCGCCCACGGCCACCATGCCGCGGCGCGAGAGCTTCCCCCAGGCGTGGAGCGCGAGGGCGATGGCGCCGAGCGGGAGGAGCCAGAACACGAGCCAGAAGAAGGCGGGATAGAGCACGCGCTCGAAGGAGAAGGGCCACAGGAGCGGCACGCCCCCGTAGGTGATGATGTCGAGGAGGAGGTGGGTCCACGACCCGAGGATGGCTGCGGGAACGAAGGCGGCGCGCCACTGCAGCAGGGGGAAGCGGTGGGGCCACCGCTTCGCGACCAGGGCGCCCACGCCCACGAGGAAGAGCGCGAAAAGGGGCGCCCCAATAAGGGTATGGCTGAGGCCGCGGTGCTGCAGCCAGTAGAGGCTGTCGAACTGCTTGCTGAGCCAGCTGATGCCGCCATCGAGGTCGGGCGCAAAACCGGCGAGGCCCACCACGAGCGCGAGGGCCGCCTTCTTCGAATCCTCGGCGCGGCCCCGGCGCCACCACCCGAAGGCGGCGAGGGCGCTCGCGTAGGGGACGAGGAAGTGGGTGACGATGTCCACGGCCCCGCGCACGCTCCCCGGAGCCTAAAGGGTTACGGGCACCCCTAGGCGCGCTGGCGCCGCAGGCCCACGGCGGCAAGGCCAAGGAACACCACGGCAAAGCCCGCAAGGACCGCGAGGTTCACCCCCACGTGCTCGAGCCCCCACCCACGCAGCATGATGTCGCGGAGGGCCGCTACCGCGTGGGTGGGCGGGATCGCCCACGCAAGGGGCTGCAGCCACCCGGGCAAGCTCTCCACGGGCACGAAGATCCCGCTGAGGAGGAAGGTGGGGAAGATCACGAAGGGGATCATCTGGACAGCCTGACCTTCCTGCCGGGCGGCGGCGCTCAGCAGGATCCCGAGGGAGAGCGCGTCGAGGGCCATGAGCGCCACCACGAGGAACGCAAGGAGGAGGCTTCCGGTCATCATCGCGTCAAAGACCCAGACGGCAACCCCGAGGAGGATGGCGCCCTGGAGGATGCCGATGATGCCGAAGGCAAGCGCGTACCCGGTGACGACTTCCCACTCCCTGAGCGGCGTCATGAGGAGCCGGCTGAGGGTGCCGGACGTGCGCTCGCCCACGAAGGCGAGGAGCGTGAGGAGCGTCGTGAAGGTGAGCGCGGCGAAGCTCATGATGCCCGGCACGAGGTAGTCGGTCACGCGCGCGCCTTCCGCATACGCGTAGGAGGTCTCGATCGCCACCGGTTGCCGCGAGGGGCCGCTGCCCTGGGCGAGCCCCTGGAGCCCTTGTGCGAGGGCGCGGGAGACCGCAACCGCCTCCTGGCTGTTGCTGCCGTCCACGAAGGTGAAGAGTGTCGCTGTCTCCCCTGCTTGGGCTGCGGCGCTCAGGTTGGCGGGGAAGCGGATCGCCGCCGCGTAGGTGCCGTCCCGGACCGCCGCCTGCGCCTCAAGCCAACTGTCCACCCGCGTCACCTCCAGAAGGTCCGGGGGCAGGTTCGCGAGGATTCGATCGGGGAGGGGGCCAGGGTCCTCATCCACAACGGCCACGGGCACGTGCTTCGTCTCGCTCCCGAACACGAAGCCGAAGACGACCATCGCGATCACGGGCGCGAGCAGCATGAGCGCGAGGCTCCGCCTGTCGTGCTTGAGGGTGCGGAGCACCTTCTTCGACACGGCGAGGGTCCGCTTCAGGCTGCTCACGAGCCCACCTCCCTGGTGCGGGAGGCGAAGTGGAGAAAGGCCTTCTCGAGATCGTCCGTTCCAGCGGCGGCCATGACCTCGCGCGGAGCCCCTTCCGCAATGAGGCGCCCCCGTTTGAGGAGACCGAGGCGAGTGCAGTTGCGCGCCTCGTCCATGTAATGCGTGGTGATGAGGATGGTGACGCCGCTTCCAGCAAGGTTCCGGAAGTAGCCCCAGAAGTTCTCCCGAAGCTCGGGATCGACCCCCACCGTGGGTTCGTCGAGCACGAGCAGCTCCGGGCGGTGGAGGAGGGCAGCCACGAGGCTCGTGCGGTGGCGCATGCCGCCCGAGAGCCGGCTCACCACGGTGTCCTCCCAACCCGAGAGGGAGACGAGGCGCAGCATCTCCGAGAGGCGCCCCTCGAAGGTCTCGCCCTCGATGCCGTAGAGGCTCCCGAAGAGCTCCAGGTTCTCCCGCACGGTGAGGTCGCGGTAGAGCGCCGTCTCCTGCGGCATGTACCCGAGGCGCGGCAGGAGGCCCCTGTCGGGGATGCGGTGGCCGAGCACGGTGACCTCGCCCTTCGTTGCGCGCTCGAGGCCGCACAGGATTTTGATGGCGGTGGTCTTGCCGGCGCCGTTGGGACCGAGGAGGCCATACACCTCGCCGCGGGCTACCGTGAGGTCGAGCCCGTCGAGGGCGGTGAACGCGCCGTACTTCTTCGTGACGCCGCGGAACAGAACGGCATCATCGCCAGGGGAGGTCGCCTGTGGGGGAACCATGAGGAAAGGACGGTGGCTCGCTCCACATAACCTTGATGTCACTATCGCTGTATCTTCCGTATCATGTCAATGGAACACGAGGCGCTGCGCGCCCTAGGCCTCACCGAGTATGGCGCCCGCGCCTATTCCGCCCTCGTGACCCTCCGGACCAGCGGCGCACCCGAGGTCGCGGAGGCTGCCCGGGTTCCCCGAACGCGGATCTACAGCATCCTGAAGGACCTCGAGCGCCGCGGCTGGGTGGAGGCGCAGCCCACGCGCCCGAAAAGCTACCGCGCGGTCCGGCCCGACACCTGCGTCAATCGCGAGAGAGCGCGCCTCGACGCCCTCGTCGCGAAGGCGCTCCCCGAGCTTGAGGCCCGGTACGCGGAACCGGAAACGCGCTTCGTCGGAAGCCTCTGGGGCCTCCAGGGGGAAGCGGCCATCACCGAGCGCGCCGAACGCCTCATGGCGGGGGCACGTCGCGAGCTCCTGCTCCTCCTCCCCCACGCGCCCCCCTGGGCCCCGTCGAGGGTGTCCCGCGTCCTCCGCGCCGCCGTCCGCCGCGGCGTGCGCTTGCGGGCGCTCGTGGGGCCCGGAAACCTCGCGCTCGGCCCGGCCCTGGCCTCCTTGGGCGCGGAGGTTCGGATCGGCATGGGGCCCCCGGCCTGTGTCGTCATCGCGGACTTCGAGCAGGCGCTCATCGTCCCGCCGGCCCCCCTGGGAGCGCAGGGGGCCCCACCCCGTGGAATCTGGAATCCGAGCGCGGAGCTTGTCCAGTTCCTCGGGACGGCCATCGAACCGATATGGTCCCACGCGGACTCCCTCGCGCTACAGCGGCGTTGAGGCGCACCCTTGGACAGTCGGTACCTGGATAGTCC
>DATMKA010000266.1:0-12032 GCA_035553595.1 Thermoplasmatota archaeon
CTTGACGTCCTCGCCCTGGAAGGGGTTCTGCTTCATCACGAGGGTCACGGCGCCCGTACCGAGGGAGACGGGCTGGCCCACGATGATGTTCTCGGCCACGCCCTCGAGGGGGTCGACCTCACCGATCATGCCGGCCTCGAGGAGGTGGTTGACGGTGATTTCGAAGGCGGCGCGAGCGAGCACGGAGCTCTTCTCACCGGAGATGCCGTGGCGGCCGATGGCGCGGATGGTGCCGTCGACGGTCATGACGTCGCTCACGAGCATCAGGTGGCGGATGTCCACCGTGAGGCCCTGGTCGCTCAGAACCTTGTGGCCTTCCATCATGAGGGCCTTGCGGGCGGCCTCGATGCCGAGAACCTCGAAGATCTCGCGGAAGTTGTTGGTGGTCGTGCGGGTCGTGTCGACGCCGTCGATCTTCATGACCTTCGCGAGGTTGCTGCCCTCGGTGTAGATGACGTAGCCCTCGGCTTCCTTGCGGAGAACCACACGGGCGATCTCGGGGATGCCCTTGATCTGCGTCTTCTTCGCTTCGGCGGCCACGATCTGGATGGTCTTGTAGGGGCGCTCTTCGCCCTCGAGGAGCTTGAGCACGACCTTCTGGCCGTCGGGGCTTTCCACCGTGCAGTTCTTGATCTTGTCAAGCTTCTCCACGAGGTCTTCCACGGTGACGCTCTTGCGGCGCATCTTCTTCTCGTCGGGCGTGACGATGACCTGGAAGGTACCGAGGTCCGTCTCCACGTCGGCGATGTCGAGGAGCTCCGTGGTCTCGATCTCGGCGGCGATGCGCTGCGCCTTCTCGGGGTCGGCGCGGTGCTCGGCGTCGAGGTAGACCTCCATCATGGGCGTGGAGGGGATGCGGCGGGCGTCCACCACTTCGATGAGGCGGGGGAGACCGAGCGTAACGTTGATCTCCGCCACACCGGCGTAGTGGAAGGTACGCATCGTCATCTGCGTGCCGGGCTCACCAATGGACTGGGCGCCGATGATGCCGGCGGCCTCGGTGGGGTCCATGCGGTGGGCCTGGTACTGGGCGACGACGCGCTCGGTGACGGCGCGCAGCTTGTTCTTCGGGACCTTCTGGCCCTCCAGCTTGCTCACGAGCTCGAGGATGACCGACTCGGGGAGGTAGGCATCCATGCTCGTGATGTAGCCGCGGACCTCGATCTCAAGGGGGCTCATCTCGCGGACGGGCTCGGGCTCGGGACCGTGGTAGGCGATCTCGAGAGCGTCCTCGTACTGGGTGCGCTGGTAGACGAACTCGCCGACCTCGTCCTTGATGCGCTCGGCAAGCTCCTCGCCGATGCCCTGGATCTCAGCAAGCTCCTCGAGGGAGGCGCGCTGGAGGTCGTAGCGGGTCTTGAGGCCGGCCTCGATGAGGGCCTCGGCCTTGGAGCGGCCCACACCGGGGAGCTCGGTGAACTCCTCGATGGTCTCCTCGAGGTCGAACACCTGCTCCTTGAGGCTCTCGGCGAGCTCCTCGTCGATGCCCTCGATGCCCACGAGGTCGTCGATGAGGATGCGCTTCACGTCGTCGCGGTTGCGGACGCCGTGGCGCCACAGGATGAGGGCCTTGCCGCGGTCGACGCCCTTGAAGGCCATGATCTCGACGAGCTGGTCGTCGTGGACCGCGATCTCCTTGGGGAGGGCTTCCTTGATCTGGTTGGCGAGCTTCTGGCCGATGCCTTCCACGGCCGCGATCTCTTCCACGGTGGCGCGGATGAGATCGTTGGTGGACTTGAAGCCGTTGTCGTAGAGGTTCTCGGCCTTGGACTTGCCCACACCCGGGATGGAGGTGAACTCCTTGATGGCGAGCTTCTTGCGCTCCTGGGGCGTGAGCTCCTTGGCGGGGGCGGCGGGCTTCTCGGGAGCGGCGGGCGCCTCCTCGGCGGCAGCCTTGCCCTTCTTGCCCTTCGCCTTGGGCTCCTTCTTGGCGGGAGCCTTCTTGGGCTTGAGGTCGAGGTCCTCGTCGGCCTCTTCCTCGAGGGGACCCTTGCGGGGGTCGAGTTCTTCCTGAGGCTCCTCGAAGCCCATTTCCTCGTCATCCATTGTCTTCTTGGACTTGCGGGGAGCCATCTTACTCGCCTCCGTAGTCGGTGTCGGCCTCGCCTTCTTCGCTCATCTCGTCGAGCATGGAGCGGGTGAGTTCGACGTCTTCGCGGTCGTAGGTGCTCTTGCCACGCGTGGTGCGCTCGGGACCGAGGTCGATGCCGAGCACCTCCTGGATGGCTTCGTTGATGTTCACGGCCTTGCCACGGAGGGAGCGGGTGGGGTCTACGCCGTCCTCACCGTAGGTGAACTGGATGATGGTGCCGGCGGTGTTGCGCACGGTGCCGTCGTAGTCCACCTTGAGGTCTTCGAGAGCGTTGATGAGACGGCGCTGCATGTAGCCGGAGCGGCTCGTGCGCACGGCCGTGTCGACGAGACCTTCGCGGCCACCCATGGCGTGGAAGAAGAACTCGGTCGGGGAGAGGCCCGACTTGTAGCTGCTCTTCACGAAGCCCTTGGCCTCGGCACCGAGGTCGCCCACGCGGAAGTGGGGCAGGGTGCGGTTGGTGTAGCCACGGGTGATGCGCTCACCACGGACGGCCTGCTGACCGACGCAGCCGGCCATCTGGGAGAGGTTCAGCATGGAACCACGGGCACCGGACTTCGCCATGATAACGGCGGAGTTGTTGAGACCGAGGTGGCGGCCGGCAATCTTACCGGCCTGGTCACGGGCCTGACCGAGCTCCTGCATGATCTTGAGCTCGAGGGTTTCTTCCATGCTGCGGCCGGGCATCTGCTCGAGGAGGCCCTGGTTGTAGGCCTCGACAAGCTGGTCCACACGGGTCTTGGCGCCCGTGAGCTTCTCCTCGATCTGGCGCTTGGCCTCCTCGGGGATGTCCTCGTCCTGGATGGACGTGGTGAAGCCCGTCACCATGAGCGCCCCGATCGTCAGCTTCGTGACGTCGTCGATGAACTTGCGGGCGCCCTCGTTGCCGTACTTGCGGATGATGCGGTTGAGGATCTCGCCCTTGAAGGCGCCGATGGCCTTCTCGTCCACGGGGCCGTGGATGAGGACGCCGTCCTGGATCACGGTGAGACCTTCGTGGGGGCACTCCTTCTGGGGGATGCCGCACTCCACGCACATCTCGGGCTCCTTGATCTCAGGGTTGAACTTGAGCTCCTTCATGTCCTCGGGGAGAACCTGGCTGAAGAGCTGCTTGCCCGTCCAGAGGTCCTGCTCGGCAACCTTGCCGCGCATCTCCGCGGGGAAGATGGAGTCCTTGTTGGGGATCGTCTCGCCCTTCTTGTACTTGGGAGGGTGGCGGACCTTCGACTGGCCGATCTTCGCGAAGATCGTGAGGGCCTGGCTCTTCGTGAAGAGGCGCTCGCGGAAGGTCAGGAGGAAACCGCCCGTGATCTCGTCGTGGATGGCGCCGATAATGGGGCCACCGAAACGGGGAGACAGGATGTGCTCCTGCACGAGCATGAGGATCTTCGCTTCGGCGCGAGCCTCCTCACCCTGGATGACGTGCATGTTCATCTCGTCGCCGTCGAAGTCCGCGTTGTAGGGCGGGCAGACGCTGAGGTTCACACGGAACGTCTTTGCGGGCATGACGCGCACCTGGTGCGCCATCATGCTCATGCGGTGGAGGGAGGGCTGCCGGTTGAACAGGACGACGTCGCCGTCCATGAGGTGGCGCTCGACGACGAAGCCGGGCTCCAGGCGCTTCGCGACCTCCTCGCAGTTCATCTCCGTGACCTTGAGGCGGCGGCCGTCGTTACGGATGACGTAGTTGACGCCGGGCCACTTCTCGGGGCCGTTCCGCACGAGCACCTGCGCCTGCTCGATGTTGTAGGGGGTGACCTTGAGGGGCACCGTGAGCTCGGTGGCGGCCTCGATGGGCACACCGACCTCGTTGATGCTGATGTTGGGGTCGGGGGACACCACGGTACGGGCGCTGAAGTTCACGCGCTTGCCGGACAGGTTGCTGCGGAAGCGCCCTTCCTTGCCCTTCAGGCGCTGGCTGAGGGTCTTGAGGGGGCGACCGGAGCGGTGACGGGCCGGGGGGATACCGGACGTCTGGTTGTCCATGTAGGTGGTGATGTGGTACTGCAGGAGCTCCCACAGGTCCTCGACGATGAGCTGGGGGGCACCGGCGTCGCGGTTCTCCTGAAGGCGCTGGTTGATACGCAGCACGTCCACGAGCTTGTGGGTGAGGTCGTCCTCGGAGCGCTCACCGGAATCGAGCGTGATCGAGGGACGCATCGTCACCGGGGGCACCGGGAGCACGGTGAGAACCATCCACTCGGGGCGGGCCACGGTGGGGTTCACGCCGAGGAGCTCGAGGTCGTCGTCCACGATCTTCTCAAGCCACTCGCGAACGTCCACGGGGGTCAGCTTGTGTTGGTCCTCGCGGAAGGTCGTGGGCTTTTCGAAGTCGATCTTCTTCTGGATCTCCGCGCAGTGGGGGCAGGGCTCGCCCACGCGGGTTGCGTCCTTCACGACTTCCTTCACGAACTCGTTGATGTCCTTGCCCTGCTCCTTCCAGGTGCGGAGGCTGTCGCGCTTCCCTTGGATCTGGTCGTCCGTGAGGAGGATGCGACCGCAGGAGCGGCAGGTGGCGCGGAGGAGGTTCTTGATGATCTTCGTGTAGCCCACGTGGATGATGGGCATGGCGAGATCGATGTGGCCGAAGTGGCCGGGGCAGTCGCCCACGGTGCGGCCGCAGGTCTTGCAGCGAAGACCGGGCTCGATCACACCGAGGCGGGGGTCCATGAGACCCATGTCGATGGGGAAGCCGTCATCGTCGTACGTGTCCGCCGTGATGATCTTCGTGGCGGACATGTCGCGGATCTCCTGGGGGGAGAGGAGCGCGAAGGCGATGCTTCCGATTTTCTTGGGAGCGTTTGTGATCACGTTGACAACCTCCCCTAAATCAGGTCCTCCAGCTGCAGCCGGGGAGCCACAGTGAGGGATTTCAGTTCGTCAAGCAGGAGCTTGAAGGCGTAGCTCATCTCCACGGGGAAGATGTCGGCCTCGTCGCCGCAGGTGGGGCAGCGCATGAAGCCGCGGCGGTCCTGCATGGCCACGTGGCCGCAGCTGCGGCACACGAGCTCGGTCACGCGGTCCGACTCGTCGAGGAGGCGGTCCTTGATGACCATCGCAGCGCCGTGCCCAATCAGGCAGTCGCGCTCCATCTCACCGAAGCGGAGACCACCGTCACGGGCGCGACCCTCAGTGGGCTGGCGGGTCAGGATCTGCACGGGGCCGCGGCTGCGGGCGTGCATCTTGCCGCTCACCATGTGGTGGAGCTTCTGGTAGTAGATGACGCCGACGAAGATGTCGGCCTCGATGCGCTCGCCGGTCTGGCCGTCGTAGAGCACCTCCTTGCCGGTGTGGTTCAGGCCGACGTCGGAGAGGCCCTTGCGGATCTGCTCCTCGTCCTCGCCGCTGAAGGGCGTGCCGTCCATCTCGCGGCCCTGCATGCTGCCGACCTTGCCCCCGAGCATCTCGAGCACGTGGGCGACGGTCATGCGGCTCGGGATGGCGTGGGGGTTGATGACGAGGTCGGGCACGACGCCGTCCTCGGTGAACGGCATCGCCTCCTGGGGCACGATGAGGCCGATGACGCCCTTCTGGCCGTGGCGGGAAGCGAACTTGTCGCCAAGCTCGGGGATGCGGAGGTCGCGCACCTTCACCTTCACGAGGCGGCTGCCGTTGCTGGACTCCGTGAACATCACGTTGTCCACCACACCGTTCTCGCCGTGGCGGACGGTGACGGAGGTCTCGCGGCGCTTCTGGGGCGTGAGGAAGTCGCTGGGCTCCTCGAGGAAACGGGGCGGGCTCGTCTTGCCGATGAGCACGTCACCGGACTTGACGTTGGCCTCGGGGGTGATGAGGCCGTCCTCGGTGAGGTTGTTGTAGGCTTCCTCGCTGCGGGCGCCCTTGATTTCGGGGGAGGGCACCTCGAAGTGGTCTTCCTGGCCACCGGGGTAGCGGCGCTCCTCGGCGGCGTAGGTGCGGAAGAACGAGCTGCGGCCCATGCCGCGCTCGATGGACGCCTTGTTCATGATGATGGCGTCCTCCATGTTGTAGCCGTGGTAGGAAATCACGGCCACGACCATGTTCTGCCCGGCGGGGCGGCCCTTGAAGTTGATGTAGTCCATGCCCTTCGTGAAGGTCATGGGGGGCTGGGGGTAGTGCATCAGGTGCCCACGGGTTTCGGGGCGGATGCGGTAGTTGGCCTGGCCGAAACCCAGGCTCTGCTTACCCATACCGGCACCCATCGTGATGCGGGGAGCCGAGTTGTGCTCGGGGAAGCACACGATGTTGGACGCGATACCCAGGATGGCGATGGGGTCCACCTCCATGTGGGTGTGGTCCGTGTTGAGGGAGGCCACGTCCATGGAGACGTAGAGGTTCTCCTCCTCCTCGGAGTCGATGTACTCGACGACGCCCTCGCGCACGAGGTCGCTCCAGGTGATCTTGCCGTCGCGGAGGTCCTTGAGGTGCTCCTCTGTCACGAGGGGGCGGCCGTCGCGGCACACCACGAGGGGGCGGCGGGCGCGGCCCGCGTCGCAGTTGATGATGACGTCGTTCGTGGCCTCGTCGAGGCGCACGTTGACTTCGTTCGTGAGGAGGCCCTGGCGCCGGCGGGCGCGGATCTTCTCCACGAGCTCGCGGGGGTTGTCATGGAGTCCGGCGAGGTCCCCGTTGACGTAAACCCTCGCGCCTTCGATGTTCTGGTTCGCCATGCTTACATCCCCAGTTCGAATTCCTTGCTGTGGATCTCCTGGACGCCGAGGTCGCGCACCATCTGGAGCACTTCCTTCTCGTCGTAGCCTTCGGAGATCTCGGTCATGAGGGCCATGTTCTTCACGAGACCGCAGTTGGGCCCTTCAGGGGTCTCGGAGGGGCACAGGCGGCCCCATTGGGTGGCGTGCAGGTCACGGGCCTCGAAGTGAGGCTGGCTGCGCGTGAGCGGGCTGATGACGCGGCGCAGGTGGCTGAGCGCCGCGAGGTTGCTCGTGCGGTCGAGGAGCTGGCTCACGCCGGCGCGGCCGCCCACCCAGTTGCCGGTGGCAAGGGCGTGGAGGAGGCGCTGGGAGAGCACGTCGCTGCGGACGGCGGTGCTGACCTTGAGCTCGCGGTTGCGGCTGTGGGCGCGCTCGAGCTGGTACTTGAGGTCCTTCACGAGGCCGGTGAAGGCGACGCGGAAGAGGTCCTCCATGAGGTCGCCAGCGAGCTTGAGGCGCTTGTTGGCGTAGTGGTCCTTGTCGTCCTCGCCGATCTTGCCGAGGGCAAGCTCGAGCACGGAGCGGGCCATGCGGCCGAGGAAGATGGCCTTCTTCATGCGGTCGTCGGGGTCGTTCCCGAGGTGCGGAAGCAGGCTGCGGTCCATGAGGGACTCGACGCGCTTGATGCGGTATTCCTTGGCCTGGCCGCCGGCGAGCTTCTTGCCGAGGAAGTTGATGGCTTCCTCGCGGTTGCTCACGGCGTGCTCGTTCACGGCGTCCTCGATGTTGGAGAGGACGAAGGGCAGCATCTCGGGGTCCGTGACGATGGCCTGCATGATGTCCTCGTCGGACTCCATGCCGAGGGCGCGCATGAGGACCACGAGGGGGATCTGGCCGGAGGCGGCGGGGACGGACACCATGAGGGTGCTGTCCTTCTTCTTCTCGACGATGACGAGGGCGCGGTAGCCTTCGCGCTGGGAGAAGACCTTCGCGACCTCGACGTCGCGGCCGTAGCGCTTGTTGAACTCGACGAGCACGCGGTTGGGCGCGAGGTCCTCGAGGCTGATGAGGACGCGCTCGGTGCCGTTGATGATGAAGTAGCCGCCCACGTCGCTCGGGTCCTCCTGGAGCTCCTGGAGGCGGGCGACGTACTCGTCGGGGGTGAAGGTGGTGCCTTCGTGGCGCTCGAGGTTCTCCTTGGTGATGTTGCACTTGCAGCTCTTCACCATGATCGGCATGTCGCCGATGCGGACTTCCTCGGGCTCGTGCTCCACGCCCTCGATGATCGGGATGAACTCGAGGTACATGGGGGCTTCGTAGGTGAGGTTGCGGAGGCGGGCCTCCATGGGGGTGAGGAGGCGTGTGGAACCGTCGGCTTCCTTCACGATGGGGTTGCCGATGCGGATCTTGCCGAGCTTCACCTCGTACCCTTCGATGTCGGTCTGGATGGTGCCGCGTTCGGCCTCCTCGTCGCCGACCTTGATGTTGTCGATGATGGACTGGAGCCAGTAGTTCACAAAGTCGTTGTACGACATGATGTGGTGGTTCGCGAGGCTCCGTTCGCGATAGAAGGCGTCAACAAGTTCGCGCATGCGAGTTTACCCCTCGATGACAAGACGGTAGGCAATGTGCTCCCCGGCGGTGGGAGACTTGCGCTTGATTTTCACGATCTGCCCAGGACGCGCCCGGATGGCGCGGGCGGCGGGGTCTGAGGCGTAGATCTTGGGCAGCTGGTCGGGTGTGATCCGGTACTTCTCGAGCACGGCCTGGGCGTCCGCATCGCTCAGAACCTCGTGCCGGGGCACGAGGTCGTGCTTCATCACGTCGAAAATCTTGGCCATCAGGAATTCCTCCTCGTTGTCTGGAGCCAGGAACGGGCCATGCCGTGGCGGTTTGCGAGGGTGCGGGTCGGCATGGGGGGCAACATCTCCTGTCTCCTTTGGCGGGCGGGGCGAGCGAGACCGGCGGAGTTGCTGGCTCGCACGCGAGCGGGCTCACAGGGATTCGAACCCTGGACCACTCGGTTAAAAGCCGAGCGCTCTACCTATCTGAGCTATGAGCCCCGAGGCACCTCAGACGGCACAAACAAAAGCAGACGCGGGGGACACAATACACATGCCGAGCACCCGCAACCACCTTTCCTCGCACCGCCATCGGCTGCTCCGCCCCCTTTCGGGAACGGACCGCGCCACCAGCACACCGCCACCGTTTGATAGGGTGGGCTGGGTTGGACTGGCGCCGTAATTCCACCACTGGTATATAAAAGCTTGGGAGATTTTCGCTGGTTGTGGCCGGTGAGTCCGGTCGAGCCGACGAGGAGCCGAAGGGGCATTCGCCCCCGGCCGCGAGGGCCCTGGACCCACCCGACGCCGCGACGAGCCCGGGCGAAGAACACCCCTCCAGAAGATCGCCATGGGCCCGCAGCACCCCGGTCCGCAGAGGTCTCGCGAATCAATTCTCACGCCCTCACGGGAGAAGAATACTCGGGGGCCGCGCCACGGCACCCCGCGCCGCGGGAGCTCAACCGCCCACCCGGAGAGGGCCCGCGATAAGGTTTAAATGGGGGAAGTGCAATTGGGGCCGCAAACTGCTCCCCCCGGAGGGTATCCTATGAAGATCACAGACGTCTGCACCTCCTGCGGCACCCGCCTCCTCGGCAAGGGCGCCACCTCCTTCAACTGCCCCGCCTGCGGCGAGGGCTCCATCGGCCGCTGCCCCCAGTGCCGCGACCAGTCCGTTCTCTACAAGTGCGAGCCCTGCGGCTTCGTCGGTCCTTAAGGTGATTCACATGGGCAAGCTCGTCGCCGTTTTCCGCCTCATGCCTGAGGACACCGACGTGGACATCGAAGCCATCAAGACCGCCGTCAAGAACGCGACCCCCAAGGAAGCCGTTCTCCAGGGCTGGCAGGTCAAGCCCGTCGCCTTCGGCCTCAAGGCCCTCGACGTCACCATCACCATGGAGGACGATGAGGGTGGCTCCACCGACCAGCTCGAGGCCGCCTACAACGGCATCGCTGGCGTGGGCTCCGTCCAGTGCGTGGACGTCGGCCGCATCGGCTGAACGTCCTTCCCTTCTTTTCCCTCCGGGAGTTTTTTCTGGAAAAACTGGCTGAGCCTGGGCTCCGCCCCTTCCGAGGTAAGCCGATACCATAGCCCGAGAGGGCCCTGTTCACGCGAAGGCACGGAGGACTACGCGAAGGGTCGCGAAGGATACGGGAAATTTTCCTAGTCTCTTCGCGAAACTTCGCGTTGCCTCCGCCACTTCGCGTGAACAGCGTGTCGGGCCGCCCTCAGAACTCTTCCTTGGTGCGGGACTTCTCGAGGTCCTCGCCGCCCGCAAAGAGCTCCTGCACGCGGGCGTACACGTCCTCCATCCCTTCGAGGGTCGCGGACGACACCGGCGTGAGGGCCGTGTAGGGCGCCATGGTCTGGAGGGCACGGAAGACGTCCGTGTTCAGCTGGTTGTAGAGGGCGGGGTTGTACCGCGTGGGGTTGTGGCTGTAGAGCGCGTCCTCGAGCTGGTCGCCGGCCTCAGCCCAACCGAGGATGCGCTCCATGTCCTCCCCCTTGAGGACGTCGCGCTTGCTCATGACGTTGATCATGGGCACCTGGAAGCGGAACTGCGTCGTGGAGGCGAGGAGCAGCTGGCTCACGAAGGCGCTCGGCGTCTTGCTGAGGAAGGGGTCCACCACGAAGGCCATGAGGGTGCGGTCGGCGGGGCTGATGAAGTCCATCAGGATTTTGCCGGCCTCGCGGAAGACGAAGAGCTCGATCTGGCCCGGGGTGTCGAGGATGACGTAGTTGGGGCGGAAGCTGTCGATGATCCCCTTCAGCTCGGGGCCCCGGAGGGCGAGGAGGTCGGCGGCCATGATCTGGGCGCCGTTGGGGCCGAGCTCGTACTCCTCCATGACTTGGGGGAGCTGGATCCAGTCGCGGATGTCCACGTCGGGCTCGTAGGGGAGGCCCTCGGCGCCGGGGTCGAGGTTCACCACGAGGGCCTCGTGGCCCTGCTCATACATCCAGCGCTTAAGGGCCCAGGTGAACCGGCTCTTGCCGCTGCCTGCCGTGCCGACGACGTAGATGTAGACGGGCTCTTCCATGGGTGCGGGGATGCTGATCCCCTCAATAAACCTAGCGCTCCCCTTCTCGGGATTAATGCGCGTGGGCGTGCTCGTCCGCGGGAGCGGTGCGGGGCGGGGGCACGAGGTGGTAAGCCGCCTCGGGCTCCAGCACGTACTCGATGAGAACCCCCTGGTGGGCTTCCACGGAGAGGAAGTAGTAGCCGCTCGGGAGCTCCTCGACGACGAGCCCGCCGCTCGCGGCCGCCGCGCTCGTGGCCACGGTCACGCCCGTTTCGGTGAGGAGCGTCACGGCCACCTGGGGCGCGGCGGGGGCGCTGCTCGTGGCGGTGAAGGGCACGGTGAGGAGGCGGACGGCGCGCTGGGCGCGGAACTGGTAGGTGGCGGCGTCCTTCTGGGGCGCGGCGGGGGCGGCGCCCTCGATGGTTCCCCGGTAAGGTCCGAAGGCTTCCGTCTCCGACGGCTTCGTCGCATCCACGAGGAGCCGCGCGCGGGCTTCCCCGCGCGCGCCGCTGGCGGCGGTGGCGATGACCACGAGGTCGAAATCGCCCGTTTCCTGCGGGGTCACCTCGACCGCAGGCCCCTCTCCGGGGATCTGCCACAGGAAGGCCCGCTCGGCAACCGTGTGGGCGGCGGTGCCGTTGTTCGTGAAGGTGAGGCGCCCGCCGGGGGCGACGGTCGCCTCCGAAGGCACGAACCAGGAGAGTCCGGCCCCGGTGTCATGGAGGGACACCGAGGCCTCTTGAGGGCCGGTTGGCGAGACGGTGACGTTCAGCCGGAGGGGGCCATCATCGATCGCGAAGCGGTGGAGGCCAGCGGCGGCGAGGGAGAGGGCCACGGGCGCGTCTCCCGGGGCGACGCGAAAGGACGCCGCGAGGGGCGGCCGCTCCGCCGGACCGGGGGCGTCGAGGGGCGAGTGGTTGCCTTCACCGTGCGCGTGGGGCTGGAGCGGATCGGAGCCGGGCCCGTGCTGGAGCGTGGGGCCGGTGGGCCCGGCGCTCCTTGCGGTCTCGCCCCCCGATGAGGCCTCCGGGGCGGCGGGAGGAACGTAGAGCTCCAGGAACCAGGCGTAGGCGACGCCGTCGGGGCCGCTCGCTTCCGCAGTGAGGCTCGTCTGGGGGCGCACCCAGTCGGTGGAGAGGGCAAGCGTCAGGGGCCCCGGCAGGGGAAGCGCCACCGGTGGGGGCGCGACCGCGGGCGTCCCGGCTGGGGGGCCTTGGGCAGGGTCCG
>DATMKA010000267.1:0-6862 GCA_035553595.1 Thermoplasmatota archaeon
TCGATGACCTCGAGGCCGGGCTTCATCCGGAGCGGAACCTCGATGGCGAGCGGGTCGAAAACGGCGATCACGCGCTCGCCCTCCTCGCGCACGAACCCGCGGCGGACCGCCGCCTGGTAGAAGCGGAGGGCATCCGAGGGCGCGAACCAGCGGAGGTCCAGGCTCACGGCATGCTTGAACTCGAGGGCCGTGAGCTCCCGCTGCCCCTTGCGCTTGAACACGAAAGCGACCGCGCGCATGAGCTCGCTCACGAGGAGGCCTCCGGCATGGCGCGGGCGGGCACGAGCAGCCCCGAGTATGCGAGGGAATCAAGGGTTTCGCGATCGAAAGCGTCGCCGCTCCCGCCCATGTACCACTTGCGGCCCTGGTACCGCGCCCCCAAGTGGGCAAGCTGAGGATTGATCTGGGGTCCCGCCCCGCCCGCGAGGTCGATGAGCACGAGCCCCACGCCAAGCTGCTGGACGCTCCGGAACAGGTGGTCCACGGACCCGGCGGGGTCGCGGCGGTTGTCCACGAACCCGTTCTGGAACTCTACGCCGAGGTACACCTCCTCGCTGAGGTCGGAGGCCTCGATGAGCTCCGAATAGGAGTGGAGCGTGTTCCAGCGGACAGTCACGCGCTCCGCGCCCGCGATGAAGAGATCCATCACGTCCGTGGCGTAGCGGCTCCCGCCGTCCACCCACAGGGCAGCCTTCCGGGAGGCCTCCCGGACGATGTCTAGGTCGGCCTTGTTGCGGGTGAGCCCCTGCAGGTCCACCACGTAGGCCATCTCCGCGCGCTTCGCAAGCCCCTGGAGCGCCGGCGCCGGCGCTTCCGTGGGGTACTCCTCTAGGCGCCCCCTCGACAGGTGGACGAGAGGGAAACGAGCGAAGGACATGGAGGCCGGGAGCGCGCCGTCACCATAAAAAGCCAGGGGATGGCAAGGGTTTATCCCAGGGGCGCGCCCATGGGGCCCCGGGGGCCTAATCAGCCCCCAAACAGCCGCGATGACGAGGATTTACCTTCGGATCCCAGCTTAGTGACGAGTGATGGGCGAACGGAGCGGCTAAAAATTATTTCCTCACTCCGTCGCATGGCCTCGGACTTCGTCCTCGGCCCTGCGACTTCGTGCCAAGGAGGGCTGTCCCGCCCTCCTTGACCTCCGGGGCAGGGGGAGTTCCCCCTGCACCCCCCTCATTTTGCCTGCAGCGCTGCGTGGCACGCCTGCGGGCGTGCACACTCCGCGCTTCGTCGCCGCTGCGCGGCATTGGGTGCGGCCCCGCCCTTAGATCACGGCCTTGAGTGCGGCCACCAGCAGCACGACACCGAGGAGCACCTGGAGGGCCCGCGAGGGGAACCGCCGCGCTCCCAGGAAGGAGCCGGCGACAGCGCCCACGCACACGGTCACTGCGAGAGGCCCCAACAGGCCAAGATCGAGGGGCGTCCGCGGCAGCTTCGCCGCCAGGGCCGCGAGCGAGTTCAGGACGATGAAGGCGCTCGCGACGGACCCCGCGCCGCGGACGTCAGTCCACCCGAAGGCGAGGAGGAGCGGGGAGAGGAAGATGCCGCCCCCGATGCCGGTCGCCCCCGCCAGGAACCCGAGCACCGCGCCGAGCACGAGCGCGACCGCGATGAAGGCAGGCCCTTCCTGGGGAGCTGGGATGCGCGGGGGCGTCGGGAAGAGAAGCAGGCGGAGGCCCCCGAGCGCCAGTGCCGCCGCAAGAATGATCCCCTGCACGGTCCCCGAGAGAGGCAGGAACCCTCCGAGGTAGGCGGCGGGCACGCTCGTGACGACGAAGGGGAGGAGCAGGCGGAGGCGCAGATGCCCCGCCTGGCTGAACATGAGGAAGGCGATGCTTGCCGCGAGGATGTTGAGGACGAGCACCGTAGTCACGAGCTCGCTCACGGCGAACCCCGCGAGGGTGAGGACGGCGAGGTACACGGTCGCGCCGCCATGCCCCACGCTCGAATAGAGGAAGGCTCCCACCAGGATGAAGGGGACCACGAGCAGGAGGTCGGCAGCCATGGGCGGACACGCCCGGCACGAGCTGCCGGGTAATCAACCTCCCGCCGCCCCCCAGGAAACCCTTATAGTGGGCGAGGGCCCGTGCCTTGGCCGTGGCCGTCCGCCGCATCCTCATCGTGGACAGCTCCCTGCCTGTCCGAACCGTCCTCACGGACATCCTGATGAAGCTGGGTCAGCCCCCGGACACCCTCATCGCCGTCGGGAGCCACGAGGACGCCCTCAAGGAGTTCCACAAGTCCCACCCCGAGATGGTGTTCACCGAAATGGCGGTGAACGGAAAGGACTCCCTCCACTTCATCGAGACGATGCTCAACGCGGAGCCCCGCCTCAAGATCGTGATTGTCACCGCCGAGGACCGGACGTCCCCCAACGTGCGCGAAGCCATCCGCATGGGCGCCTTCGACTACGTGGAGAAGCCCCTCCGCATGGAGAAGATCCGCGCCGCCTTCAGCGCCATCCTCGTGGAAGAGGGCGGCGTCGAACGCATGCGCTGACCACGCCGCTCAGAGGGCCGGCCCGAGGGCCAGGAAGGCGATGAGGCTGATGCCTACCGTGACGGCCGCGTGCTTGAAGCCCGCCATCATGGAACCCTCGCCGATCATGCCGGCCACGAAGCCGTTGCCCACGGCCTGGATGAGCGCGACCGTGAAGAAGAGGCCGCGGAACTCGCCGAGGGTTGGAATTCCCTTCGCGCCGAACGGACCCGCAGCCATGCCGGAGGACGCGACGCCGTTGACGGCCTCGAGCATGCGGGGCACGAAGAGGCCCTGAAGGGAGGCGACGACAGCAAGGAACACCATGAAGGCCACGTACACGATGGCCGTGTACAGGAGCATCTCACCCTTCCGCTGGCGCTTGAGCGCCGTGTGGTTGCGCGCGTTGAGGGCGGCAAGGTCGAGCACTTCCGTGACGTTGCCGCCGCTCCTGCCCGCCTCGATGACGACCGTGAGGGTGCGCTCCACGAGGGGCGTGCGGACGCGGCGGCGGAACTCCTCCAGGGCTTCCAGGACCGGGACGTTCCACCGGATCTGGTCCGCGATGTGCTGGATCTGGGGCGTGAGCGCGCCGTAGTACCCCTGGGCCGTCACGAGGATGGCGTCCTTGAGCGTCATGCCCGCGCGGTGGAGGGAGGCGAGGTCCGTGAGGAAGTCGGGAAGGCGTTCCTCGAGGTTGTCGATGCGCTTCCGCTGCGAGTAGTCATGGATGGCGAGGGGGAGCGCGGTGGCGAGGAAGGCAAGGGCGAGGAAGTCCACGTACCCCATGGCGGGAACCGGGAAGGGCCCCACGTGGGTGATGCGGCCCTGGGAAACCAGGAAGGAGAGGAACAGGAAGAAGAGGCCGCCGCACACGCTCGTGGCGACCACCATGATGAAGCGCGTCTTCTCGGCGTCCGTCTTCTCGCGGTAGAGCGGCTTCTGCTTGCGCACCTGGGTGGCGAGCTTGGTGGGCACCGCCCGCATGGCGGCCTTGAAGGACTGGAGCGGGAGGCGCTGCACCTCGTCGCTCACGGGCCCATGGTCAGGGGGCGGGGGAGAGACGCTCATCCGGTCACCTTCGACGTCATGCCGGACACGGCGATGATCACGCCAATCTGGCAGAGGGGGAGGTAGATGAGGCCGATGCCGTAGCCCCAGAAGAGGACGGAGTCGCCCTGGTTCACGCTCATGACCGCAAGGAGGGTGATGAGGAAGAGGGGCGCGGCCACCACGATGACTAGGAAGCTCTCGGCGATGATGCCGAGGGTGTCGAGGAACTTGCGCTGGTCCTCCACCTGCTGGCGCTGGTAGTGCGCCACCTTCGCCTTCAGGTAGTCCTGCAGGTCCACGCCGGACTGGAAGGCGCTGAGGGCGCCCTGGAGGAACTCGCGGAACTTCTCCGAGGGCGCGCGCTCGATGGCGTTCTTGAGCGCATTGATGAGGTCGAAGCCTAGGATGGCGAGGTCGCGGTAGATGAAGCCGGCCTCCTCCGCGAGGACGCCGTACACGCGCTGGCCCGCGAGGGACTTGAACATGCGCTTCGGCTCAAGGCCCGCCGCCGAGAGGGCGAGCATGTAGTTGAGGCCGTGGAGCAGGTTCACGTCGAGGTCGAGGGCCCGCTCCTGCACCTTCAGGGAGACCACGAAGCGGCCCACCACGAGCGTGAGCATGAAGGAGAAGGCGGGGATGACGATGAGCAGGGGCGCCGTCACGAACCAGGGCACGCTCGCGGGCGTCGCCCACACCATGAAGGCGGAGAGCGCGAGGCCGCCGGCCGCCGCGATGAGGCCCATGGCCCACAGGCTCGCGAGGAAGCTTTCAGGGCGCTCCGTGCGCGCGGCGCGCAGCAGCAGGAGCCCGAGCTCCCGGTCCTGCAGCGCGTGCTTGCGGGCAGGCCAACCGAGGGTGCGGTAGACCACGCGGTTCCAGGTGCCTATGGAGTCTCCCCCCGCTCCACGTACTTCGCGTACGTCTCGTCGGGGCGCGCGTAGTAGGCGCCGATCACCTCGGCCACCTTCTCGAGCTGGAACACCTTCGCCTTGCGGAGGGCCTCCAGGAGCTTCGCGCGGCGCGTCCACTCGTTGGCCGCCTCCTCAGCGGTCCAGTTGCGCCGCGTCATGATCTTCTCGAGCACGTAGCTCTTCGGCGCCTTCAGGTAGGTGTCGTTGCGGGGGTCCCACCGGAAGAGCGTGTTCGTGAGCAGCTCCCCCGTGGCGGGGTCCATGCCGAGGAACTCCACGAGCTCCTTGACGCGGCGCACGGCGCGGCCCTGGTAGCGCATCTGCAGCTGCACCACGAGGATGTCGAGGGCACCGAGCATGATGCGCGGCACGTTGATGGGCGGGTTCTCGAGGCGGCGCACGGCCGAGTAGGCAGAGTCCGCGTGCATCGTCGAGTACGTCGCGTGGCCCGTGGCCATGGCCTGGAAGAGGGTGAAGGCCTCGCGACCACGCACCTCACCCACCAAGATGTACTCGGGGCGCTGACGAAGGGCGGCCTCCAGGAGCTTGAAGGTGTCAATCGTACCGGCGGCCTTGCCGTCGGCGCCCTTGTCGCCGAAACCGAGACGGGAGACGCCCGCGATCCAGTTCTCGTGAGGGAGGTTCAGCTCGCGCGTGTCCTCGATGCTCACGATCTTCCGGTCGGGCGGGATGAACAGGGACATGGCATTGAGGGCCGTCGTCTTGCCCGAGGCCGTGCCCCCCGCGATGAGGGCGCTCATGCCCTCCTCGAGCGCGAGCCAGTAGTAGGCCGCGATGTCGGGCGAGAGGGTGCCGTAGTCCATGAGCTCCGGCACCGTGATGGGCACCTCACGGAAACGCCGAATCGTGAAGGAGGAGCCGCGGCTTGTCACCTCGCGCGCGAGGGTGGCATTGAGACGGCTGCGGTCGGGGAGCGTGGCGTCCAGGATGGGGTCGGCGATGCTGATGTGCTTGCCGGAGCGCTCCGCCATCTTGATGACGAAGCCGTCGAGGAGCTTGTCCTCGGGGAACTGGACGTTGGTGCGGATGCTCCCATGGCGGCGGTGGAACACGAAGAGGGGAACCCCGGACCCGTCGCAGGAGACGTCCTCGATCATGGGGTCCTTCATGAGGACGTCGATGCGCTCGTAGCCGATGAAGTCCCGGACCACGTAGTAGATGATTTTCTCGCGGCCCTTGTCGTCGAGCGCGATGCTGTGGTCATTGATGACCTCGTCGATGCGCTCGATGAGGTAGCTGCGGAGGGCGTCGTTGTTGTCCTCGTCGGGGAAACCGCGGATGCTCCGGAAGAGCGTGTCCTTCACGAAGGCGAGGATCTTGATCTCGTCGAGGGTGAGGTGGGGCTCGTCCACCTCGTAGCGCTTCAGGAGCGTGCGGGGGTCCTGCACGATACGGACCGTGGCGAGGCCGAAGGTGGAGGCCTCAAGCTCCGAGGAGGGCCCCTCGTCGAGCCCCTCGTGCTCGGTCGGGATGGTCTCGACCGGTGTTGGCGCGCCTTGGGGCTTGGGGGTCGCGGCGCCGCCCACCTCGCGAAGGGTGACGCCGCCGCCGTGGACCTTGAGCTCTGCCTCCAAGTGCTGGAGAAAAGAGTCGATCCCGTCGGGGGCCTTGGCGGCCTCCTTCGACTTCTTGTTGAACATGGGTCCCCCGATACGGACCACCCTCTCTTGGGAGGGCCATTTCTATCCTCCGCTTGTTCCTCCCGCCCCACTTTGCCCACCCTTAGACATATCAAGATCCCCTGCTTGCCAAGGCGCCGTTTTGACGCTCGAACCGAATCGATTACCTCATATAGCGCCGCCGATTTTTATCGGCGATGGCCTTGGAAACCCCTGAGCGGGTAGCAAGGCGGTCGAGGGATTGACCTTGGCACAACTTGTTCGCGTCCTCGATGAGCGCAAATGGGCACTGCGGTGCTTCTACACGGACCTCATCTCCGTCCTCCTCGTCATGAGCTTGGGCATCGCCCTCGTGGTGGACTCCTACTACATCGGGTACCACACCTTCGACGCCGTGAACGACCCGAACGCGCTCCACGACCGCGACGTGGTCTTCTACCGCATGATCTTCGAGGCCATGGGCTTTGCCCTCAGCTTCGGGTGGCTCGTGTACCGCCTCGTCACGAGCGGCTACAAGTCCATCACGAGGAACATCTGAGGAGCTGAAGCCCCGTGACCGAAGAGAGCATCCACGACATCATCGAGAAGTCGGCTCACCTCGGCGAGGAAGGGGCTCTCCGCAGCCTCCTCTCCCGTCCCAAGATCAAGGCTTGGGTCAACGGCGACCCCGAGCGCGAGAAGCGCCTCCGGGACGAGTTCCACCGCCTCTGGCTGGAACACCACGGCGACCTCACGAAGCCCCACGACGGGCCCCGCGCGGGCCCCGGCGCGCCCCCTACC
>DATMKA010000268.1:0-9888 GCA_035553595.1 Thermoplasmatota archaeon
TTGTTGCCCTCGTTCGTCTCCATCACTTTCCCCGAAGGGTCCGCGATGGCGACGACGGTGTCCGAGGTGAGGCTGCGGTTGTTGGAGTCCGCGGGGAGGATCCAGTCGAAGGAGACAAGCGTTCCAGCCCCGCCGGGGCAGGCCGGGAAGGTCCCGTCGAAACGCACGGTCGTGGTCCGGAAGAGGTACAGGGAGGAGGGGTCGTCGAGGCTGCTGCGGTGGTAGAACCCCACCTGGGCGGAGGCGATGGGCTCCGTCCCCACGTTCGCAACACAGGCCTCCACGCGCTTCATGAGCGGCTGGGGCGCCTCCGGCACGAGGGTGCGCGCGGGTGGCGGAAGGGGGGCGCTGCGGACGCTGAGGGTGTTCACCACGAGGTCCGGGTTGTACCCGAGGTCGATGACGACGGCCCCCACCTCGCCGTAGTAGCTGTCAAAGTAGGTGATCCGGTAGCGTCCGGGGTCCACGGACCGTCCCGCTCCCGTGGGCACCTGGTCCCACGCGATCCGCACGAGGGTGGACTGCCCCGGGAGGAGCTGGATGGCCTGGGACCCGTCCGTGATGGTGCCGATGAACACGGTCCCGGTGGGGGTGAGCTGCGAGATGCGGAGGTCGCGGTACACGTCGATGGCGCGGCTTCCCGCCTTCACATACAGATCGAAGTACACGATCTCGGAAAGCTGGTACTCCCCCGAGTACACTCCCGTGGAGTTGCGGGGCGTGATCGAAAAGATGGGAGAGGTGGCCGCGGCAAGGTCCGCGGCCCCCAGGAGGCCCGGGAGCAGGAGGGCTGCGACGACCAGCAGCGGCGGGGCCCGGGGCATGGCGGTTCCAAGGACCGCGCGGGGGTTAAGCCTTCTCGGGGAAGGATATGCGCGCGCTGCTCGCAAAAGCGCGGAAAGACCACCCCGGAGCAGCGAAAGATTCAAGTTCCCGCAAGCGGCAACGACGCCTCAGAGGGTCCTCGTGGCAGAGATGTCCCGGGTCGATTTCGAGGTTCGCAAGCCGAATGCACGGAGCCGCTACATGGACTCCTGCAACGACTACCTGCGGCGGCAAATCATCGTGTACCAGAACTGGCCCCAGCGCAAGTACGGGGTCACGGGCTACACGAGCGAGAAGGTGTTCACGGACCAGAACGCCTGACTAGGCGCGCACACGCCGCGCGTTCGCGGCGGCCGCAAGCAGCGCCCGCCCCAGCTCCTCCGCGTTTTCCGTCCTCACGTACAGCTCCCCGGCGCGGCCCTTGATGCGGATCGCGTTCGCGCGGGGCTCCACGATGAGGGACCCCTCACCGGCACCGATGAGGGTCTTGGCGGACAGCAGGACCTCGGACATGAGGCCGACGAGGGCCGGAGCCCGTAAAGGGGTCACCCCGGGGGTTGAGTGAAAGTGGGGGCTACCGGCGGTAGATCCGAAGCTCCGCCTCCACCGCCTCAGGCGGGAGGGGCACGGGTTCACCAGCCCCCAGCGCGGCAAGATAGGTGGCCGAAGCGCGCTCCAGCACCTCCATCCGGATGACGGCCTCGCGGACGGTGCGGCCCACGGTCACGGCGCCGTGGTTTGCGAGGAGCACCGCGCCGCGGTCGTGCAGCGCGCGGGCGGCGCGCTCCGCAAGCTCCATCGAACCGGAGACGGCATACTCGGCCACCTCCACCTGCCCGCCAAAGAGCGCCACCGTCTCGTCCAGCACCGTGGGAAGGGGACGGCGGAGGGCCGCGAGCGCCGTCGCATGGAGGGGGTGCGCGTGGGCCACGCACTGCACGTCGGGCCGCGCCCGGTAGATGGCGAGGTGGACCGCCGTCTCGGTGCTCGGGGACATCCCCGACAGGTGGGCGCCGTCGAGGGTGACCTCCGCAAGGTCCTCGGGGCGGAGGGTCTCGTAGTCGGCCGCCCGCGGCTTGATCACGCAGCGGTCCGATGCCACGCGGGCGCTCACGTTGCCGCTCAAGGGGTGGTTGAGGCCGCGCCCGTACAGGCGGGCGCAGGCCCAGACGACCTGCTCCCGGAGCAGCGCATCCGTGGTCATGACGGAGGGAGCCGCGGCCGGCCGGAAAGCCGTATCGGTGCCCCTGATTCCGATGACGCGGCGGAACAGGGTATGTACGGGAGGCGCCAACGCGGGACCCATGAGCGAGGATGACATCCGGAACGATCCCGAGGTGCGTCGCGTCTTCCTGAAGGAGGCGCGGGGCCGCCTGGACGAGATGGAGGCCATCCTCGCGGCCGGGGACCTGCCCGCCTTGGATTCGCCCGAGTACCTGGCGCTTCGCCGCCACGCCCACACCCTCAAAGGGCTCGGGGGAAGCCTCGGCTATCCCGATCTGGAGCGCCACGCGCACGCCGTCCTCGAGCGCCTCCACGAGGCGGAGCGCAGCCGCTTCCGCACCGACGAAGGGGACCGCGAGCTTCTCAACGGGTTCCACGCGCTGCGGCAGGACGTGCACGCAATCGTGAAAGGCGGGAAACCGCCGGCGCCTGCAGCGGCGCCCGAGGGGCCCTCCCAGCCCCCCGCGGACCGGCCTCAGTGATAGTTCACGTCGCTTTTGATTTCGCGGATGCCTTGGGCCTCGCGCTCGAGGCGCTGCATGATCGATTTCACGGCATCCATCCGGAGGGGCTTCGGCAGGTAGTCGGAGGCCCCTTGGGAGATGGCGGAGAGCACGGATTCGTGCGTGTAGGGAAGCGCCGTGGTGACGACCACCTTGAGGGTCGGGTTCTTCGCGAGGGCCTCCTCGGCAAAGTCCTCCCCCGCCTCCCCCGGCATCACCATGTCGAGGAACACGATATCGTAAGGGACTGCGTCAAGGCGCTCCAAGGCCTCCTTCGCGGAAGAGACCGCGTCCACGCTTCCGTAGCCGAGGCTCCGCAGGAACTCCCGCATGAGGGCCTGGATGGCAGGGCTGTCGTCCACCACGAGGATATTCGAGTCCTTGCTGACCATGGCTGCACCCGGGCGAGGGTCATCCTTTCCTGGAATAGCGGAAATAGGTTATCGCCTGGGAATGGGCAACGCCCCACCGCGGAGCGGCGAGGCGCGCAACCCGCCGCACGGACGAATCCTCCATGTTTAAGAAGGGGCGGGGCACTTCCAGCCCCCAGATTCCCATGACCGCCTGGATTCGGACCGTGGAGGAAGATGCCGCGGTGGGCAAGCTCGCCGAGGCCTATGGCAAGGTCGCCAATGCCCGCGGCACCGTGGCAAACATCTGGCGCGCCCACAGCCTCAACCCTGACGCGCTCGAGGCCCACCTCACCCTCTACCAGACCCTCCTCTACGGAAAGACCGGCCTCTCCCGCCGCGAGCGTGAGATGGTGGCCGTTGCCGTGGCGAAGGCGAACGGGTGCCACTACTGCCTGTCCCACCACGCCGACGCCCTCGGCCGCTACGTGAAGGAGCCCGGCCTGGTCCCCCTCGTCGCCTCCGACTACACGAAGGCCCCCCTGCAGCCCCGTGAGCGCGCCCTCATGGACTACTGCATGAAGCTCAGCCAGCACCCTGACAAGATGACGAAGGTCGACGTGGACGCCCTCAAGGGCCACGGCTTCACCGACGAGGAAGTGCTCGACGCCGCCCTCGTCACCGGCTACTTCAACTTCGTCAACCGCGTCACGGTGGGCCTCGGCGTGAGCTCCGAGGACGCCGAGAAGAGCTACAAGTACTAACGGAGGAACCGTGGCGGACCCGGGCTCGGTGCAGGAGCTCTTCACGGCCGCCAACGGCCTCACCCTTCTTTTGTCCCTCGTCTGGTCAGCCCCGCTGCTGTTCCTGTGGGCCACCTGGCGCTCCGAGGCGCGATACGCGCCCGCTCCCGCGCTCATTCCGCCCGCAGGCCTCCTCGCAGTGGGCCTCCTCATCGGCCTCCTGACGCCCGGACCCGTGCCGCCCCTGCGGCTCCTCCTGGGAGCGGAGGCCACCTTCCCCGCCGCGCTCCTGGAGGAGCTGCTGAAGGGCCTCGGCACCTTCGTGGTGCTCGCCACCCTCGCGCGCCGCGGCCGCCCCGGCATCCAGGCGGGCCTCCTCGCGGGAGCCGCCGTGGGGCTCGGATTCGCGCTCACCGAGAACCTCGTGAACAGCAACGGGAGCGCGGACGTGCTCGTGGTGGCCCTCCAGCGCGGCCTCGTCGCGAACCCGGGCCACATGGTGTACACCGCCGCCTTCGGCGCAGGGCTAGTGCTCCTCCTGTGGGGCCGCGCCCTCCCCCACCGCGCCGTGGGCGCCGGGTTCCTCGTGCTTGCGCCCGTGGCGCACGCCCTGCACAACTTCCTCGTGGTGGCCGCCTTCGCCCAGGGCGAGTGGACCGATGTGGCCGCAAGCGCCGGATTCTTGTCAGTGGTTATTTCCCTGGAAGCGCTGCTTCTCAACCTCGTGCCGGAGGCCGCCTGAATGCTCGATCACGTGAAGCCCTGGGATGCCGTCGACCTCGTCCACTACATCGTGCGCCGCCGCGCCACCTTCCAGACCTTCCGCGGGAACCTCCCCTTCACCGCGAACCTGAAGGAGGACGTGGTGAGCCTGCGGAACGCGCAGGGCAAGGTGCGGCAGGTCCCAAGCCAGGAGATCGCGATGCTCGTGAAGAAGCTCCACGGCCTCGACGCGGAGGGCACCATGAAGCTCCAGAAGAGCGCGCCCCACACGGCGTACCTGCTCACGCTCCTCGCGGAGGCCACGGGCAACGTGGAGCTGCGGGAGGCGCTCACGGAGGCGCCGGCGGCACCGTCCACCCCGTCCGCCCCGTCCTCGCCGCCACCACCCACGGGCGAGCCCCAGTAAGCAGTGAGACCCGCTGGGAACCCCTGCCAGGGGGTGCCTGGCGCGAAGCGCGAAGCCGGAGTTCCCGGCGAGTCCTCGGATCACGCCAAGCCGCAAGGACGCCAGGGAGAGGCGCCGTGAGCAGTTGACCACAGAGGTTGTGGTGCGGCCGGGCGTGGACCCAGTGGTCTGTCAGCGGCCAGTGATAAACTCTTCTCCCGCCTGATTTCCACCTCTTAAACCCGGGACCCCTAAGCTTTAAGGACCCCCGCCGGAATGACCCGCCATCCCCACCAGGTGGACCGCATGACGCAGGAGTACCGCATCGAGAAGGACACGATGGGCGAGATGAAGGTGCCCAAGGACGCCCTCTACGCCGCCCAGACCCAGCGCGCCGTGGAGAACTTCCCCGTGAGCGGCCAGCCGATGCCCCCGGAGTTCATCCACGCCCTCGGCCTCGTGAAGCTCGCGGCCGCCCGCGTGAACCACCAGCTCGGCTTCCTCGACGCGAAGGTCGCAAACGCCATCGAGCAGGCCGCCCGCGAGGTCGCGGAAGGCAAGTGGGACAACCAGTTCCCCATCGACGTCTTCCAGACCGGCTCGGGCACCTCCTCGAACATGAACGCGAACGAGGTCATCGCCACCCTCGCCACGCGCGCCCACGGCAGCAAGGTCCACCCCAACGACCAGGTGAACATGGGCCAGTCCAGCAACGACGTCATCCCCACCACGATGCACGTCGCCGCCGTGCTCGCCCTCGAGAAGAACCTCATCCCCGCCCTCGAGTACCTCCAGCAGGCCCTCGAAGCGAAGGCGAAGGCCTGGGACGGCGTCATGAAGACCGGCCGCACCCACCTCATGGACGCGGTGCCCATCCGCCTCGGCCAGGAGTTCGGCGGCTACGCCTCCCAGATCGAGCACAGCATCGAGCGCATCGAGGCCGTGCTCCCCCACATGCGCGAGCTCGCCATCGGCGGCACCGCCGTCGGCACGGGCCTCAACACCGCCGCGGACTTCGACCGCCGCGTCGCCCACGAGCTCACCGTCCTCACGGGCACGAACTTCGTGCCCGCCCGCAACCACTTCGAGGCCCAGGGCGCCCAGGATGCCTACGCCTGGGCCGCCGGCGCCCTCACCACCGTCGCCGCGAGCCTCATGAAGATCGCGAACGACATCCGCCTCATGGGCTCCGGCCCTCAGGGCGGCCTCGGCGAGCTCATCCTCCCCGCCATCCAGCCCGGCAGCAGCATCATGCCCGGCAAGGTGAACCCCGTCATCTGCGAGTCCGTCGTGCAGGTTGGCGCGCAGGTCACCGGCAACAGCCACGCCATCGTGATCGGCGCCCAGTGGGGCCAGCTCGACCTCAACACGATGCTTCCCATGATGGCCCGCAACCTCCTCGAGAGCACGCGCCTCCTCGCCAACGCGAGCCGCGTCTTCGTGGACAAGTGCATCGCCGGCATGGAGCCCAACGTCGCCCGCTGCGAGTCTTACGTGGAGAAGAGCATCAGCATGGCCACCGCCCTCAACGGCTACATCGGCTACGAGAAGGCCGCCGCCATCGCCAAGGAGAGCTACAAGACCGGCCGCACCGTGCGCGAGATCGCCTACGAGAAGTCCGGGCTCACGAAGCAGCAGGTGGACGAGGCCCTCGACCCCCGCAAGCAGACCATCCCGGGCACTGGTGCCGGTAGCCCTGGCGGCGGGTAAGCCCCTTCGCCCCGCCTCCCACGGGCGGGGCCTTTCTCCTTTTTCCTATTCTTGATCCTCGCTGGCCCAGCCCGTGGACCGCGGGTGCGCGTCGCGGCGCATAAGGCGGCCTTCGGGCGGGGGTGGGAGCGTCCCCTTCTGTGGCTTGCGGATTGCAAGCTCGTCGTCCACGGGGTTGTCCGTGGCGTCCACTGCCTCCGGATCGGGCGTCATGAGGGATCCTCCGCAGCGGGGTGGACAAAGGTTCCGGAGCAAGGATGGATGCCGAGAGGGTGCACCGACCCTTCAAGAGGGCGACCAGAAACCTCAAGAGGCCTCGACGGGGCTCCCCTCGCATGGATCGCTGGCAGGCCGGCATCGTTGTCTTGGCTCTTCTTCTGCCGGGGTGCCTGACGGCGGAAGCGCCAGCCCCCCAGGTGTCGCTGACTTCCCAGAGCCCCTCCGCACCGGGCCAAGCCGGCGTGGCCCACCGTAGTCCCACCCTAGCACCCCCAGAGACGGAGGAGGCCGAGACGGGAGGCCTGCCTCCGGGGGTAATGCCGGTAAGGGGGGTTTCCAGGCTTCTCGACGTCCCGACCCATGAGCCAACCATCGGGGTCGACGCCAAGGGCCGAATCTTCGTTGCCACCTGGGATGCCGGCACCACAACCTCGCGGCTGGTTGTGCGTTCCGACGACGGTGGCGTCACCTGGAAGGACGTCACGCCTCGCCTCGGGCCGTTCACGCCCACACTGGGGACTGGGGACCCTTACGTCTACGTGGATCCGTTCTCTGGCCGCTTGTTCCACTCGCTCCTGCTTGGGTTTCAGTGCACCACGATCAGCTTCTCCGACGATGCCGGCGAGTCCTGGGTGACCAACCCTCTCGGGTGCGGCCTTCCTCCCAGCGTACCGCTACATGACCACCAGACGATTTTCAGCGGCAAGCACCGGACCCTCCCTCCCGTGGGGTACCCCGCAGTCGTCTACTACTGCGTGAACCGCGTGGTGGACACGGCCTGCGCCACTTCCCTGAACGGGGGTGTCACCTTCGGGCCGCTGCGGCCCGCCATTTATCTCGGGCTCGACCCGTCGGCGGGTGTGCCGGGGAACCAGAGCGCGACGCTGGATGGCATCTGCTCAGGCCTTACTGCCCACGGGGTCGCCGCGCCGGACGGCACGGTCTACCTTGCGCGAGGATGGTGCGGTCTCCCCCTCGTTGCCGTGAGCCGGGATGATGGCCTCACTTGGGAGACGACGCTCGTGAGCCCCACCCTCCGCATGGACCGCCTGGACCATGACCTCAACATCGCCGTCGACGAGGCTGGAAACGCCTACGCCTTCTTCCGAGGCGAGGACGGCCAGGCCTACCTCTCGGTGAGCACGGACGGGGGCAGGACGTGGCGCGAACCCCTGAACGTCACGCCCCCTGGCGTCACCGCCGTGGATTTCCCCACCGCCGCAGCCGGTGCGGAGGGACGCCTCGCCCTGGCCTTCTACGGAACCACGGAGGAAGCCCACTACAGCGGGTTCAGCGATGAGGCCACGTGGAACGTTTACCTCACCGTGACGACCGACGGGCTTGCGGCCAACCCTCTCTTCACCACGGTAAGCATGAACGACCCTGCCAACCCCGTCGTCCGGGGCGCCTGCGCGAAGCACGACGGTTGCCATGGCGTGGGAGACTTCATTGACTCCGTCATCGACGCGGAAGGGAGGCCATGGGTCGCCTTCGTCGACGTCTGCGAGGGGGCCTGTGCGGAACCCACTGGCAAGGAGAACACTGCCAGGGGGGAGGGCGAGGGTATCGGCGTCGTGGGGACACTCGCGGAAGGGCCCCGCCTCCGCGGCGTGATGGGCCCGCTTCCCCCTTGAGCGATCGGTGGCGTTTCCCAAACGATAGCGGAGGGCTAATGGGGGCGGGCGCCGCTGGCAGGGCCCATGGCTGGCTTCAGGTCGAGCGCCCCGCTCCTCGTCACGCTGCTTCTCATCACCTCTCCGATCCTTGCCGGGTGTCTCACGCCCGCCGCGGCCCCCACCACGACGGGCCCGAGCGACCGCGCGGCTCCCCCGGAAGGAGCGCCCACGGGCGGCATCGCGCACCTCGCGGTGCCCGCGGGCGCGACTCCCACGGGCGAGGCGCTCCTTGGCGCGGACGCGTCCGGACAGGGCAGCAACGCGAGCGGCGTCGTGGGCGCCTCCCGCTACACCGGTAGCCGCTCCTTCGAGCCCACCCTTGGTGTGGACGCCGAGGGCCGCGTCTTCTTCGGCTCCTACAAGCCCGGCCTCCCCTACTTCGGGCTCCTGCGCCGCAGCGACGACCAAGGCAAGACGTGGAAGGACGTGACGCCCAACCTCGCGGGCGTCGTCTCCCTCCCCCCGAACAGCAACGACCCTTACGTCCACGTGGACCCCGACACGGACCGCATCTTCCTCAGCGACCTGCAGGCCCTCCAGTGCTCCACGCTGAGCTTCAGCGACGACGCGGGCGCGACGTGGACGCACAACCCCGTGGGCTGCGGCCACCCCGTGACAGCCCCCATCCACGACCACCAGACCGTGTTCACGGCGCGGCCCCGCACGGTGACCCCCGTGGGCTACCCCAACGTGGTGTACTACTGCGTGAACCGCCAGGTGGAGACCGCTTGCGCCACCTCCCTCAACGGGGGTCTCAGCTTCGGTCCCCTGCGCCCCCTCGTCATCGAGGGCATCACGAACGCGGGCGAGACCGGGGTCATCTGCATCGGCGGCCACACCGCTCACGGCACGAGTGGCCCCGACGGCACCGCCTACCTCCCCACGGGCCAGTGCGAGAGCTTCCCCATTGTGGCCATCACCAAGGACGACGGCCTCACCTGGACCGTGGTCCGCATCACGAAAGACGTGCGCGTGTACGGCCACGAGGTGGCCTTCGCCGTGGACGAGGCGGGCAACGCCTACGCCTTCTGGATCGGCAAGGACGACCACCTGCCCTACCTCGCCGTGAGCAAGGACGGCGGCTACACCTGGGGCAAGCCCCTCATGGTCGCGCCCCCCGGCGTCGGCACCGCCGACTTCCCCACCATCGCCGCGGGCGCCGACGGCCGCATCGCCTTCGCCTACTACGGCACCGCTGCCGCGAAACCCTACGCCGACATGGGCCCTGAGGACACCTGGAACACCTACATCGGCATCACCACCGACGCGCTCGCTGCGACGCCGACCATCATCACCGTGACCGCGAACGACCCCGCCGACCCCGTGGCTCGCGGCGTGTGCGGCGGCACCCGCTGCAACAACGCCGTGGGCGACTTCATCGACATCGTGATCGATGGCGAGGGACGGCCCTGGGCGGCCTTCGTGGATGCCTGCGTGGCGGCCTGTGTGACGGGTGCAGCGCTGAACGATGGGAATGCCGGGTTTGCCGGGACGCTCGCGGCGATGGTGGGGAAGTCGGCGGTGCCGACG
>DATMKA010000269.1:0-11868 GCA_035553595.1 Thermoplasmatota archaeon
GCGAAGACCTGGGACTGCCGCCTCCCGAAGGGCCGCATCGGCAAGACGGGGTTCAGGTCCTCGGCGCCCATCACGAGGAGGTGCGCTTCGAGCTTGCTCTGCTCGTAGTAGCTGCGGAACCAGGGGTTGCGAGGGAAGCCCTCGTCGGCCACTTCGCCGCGCGTGTCGCCGATGACGGCGATGCTCGACGTGTGGACGAACCGGGTGATGCCCGCGCGCCGTGCCGCCGAGAGCGCGTTCCGGGTGCCCTCGACGTTCACCTCGAACAGGTGCCTGCGGAGGCGTTTCGTGAGGCCGTGGCCCACCACGGCGGCGTTGTGGAAGAACACGTCGCAGCCGCGGGCCTCCAAGGTCGTCACCTCCGTCACGTCCCCCTCCACGAGGGTGGCGCCCTTGGCGGCGAGCGCCTTCGCCTCGGGGGAGATGGGGCGGCGCACGAGAGCGGTCACCTGCGCGCCGCGCTTGAGGAGCGCCTCCACGAGGTAGGGGCCGAGGAAGCCCGTGGCTCCGGTGACGAAGGCGCGCTTGCCCTGCAGGTGCATGACAGGGGAAACGGGGTTCGGCTATTTCGCGCTTCTCCGGCGGCCCGGGTCCCGTAGGGGGCTTCGGTCGCACTTCGTGCTCCCTCGCGAGAGCGCAGAGAACACGGAGGTTCGCAGAGGGGGTGTAGGGGTTGTCGTCCTCTGCGAACCTCCGCTACTCTGCGCCCTCGCGAGCGAAAGGCGCGGAGCGCCTGAGCGAAGCCCCCTAGGGAACCCGCACCCCAAGAAAATGCGAGCGCGCCACGATGACACGGCTCGCGTTCAGCTTAAGAACAAGAAAAGCAACTGCGCCTCATGCCTGCGCTCCCCGTCGTCGTCGGCCTCGCGCTCCTCACCGGAGCCGCGGTGGCCCTCGTCACCCTTCTTGCGGACCGCCTCGGCGGCAAGGTCGGGGGCCTCCTCGCGACGGCCCCCGTGACGACGAGCGCAGCCCTCCTGTTCCTCTCTAGCACGGACCCGGTGTCGGTGCACGTCCGCCTCATGGCGGCGGGCGGGCCCCTCCTTGCTTCCACGGTGGGGATTGTCGGGTTCTTCTTCGCCGTGAAGTTCACCCGTGGCCGCCCCGACCCCGTGCGCGTCGCCGTGGGCCTCCTCACCTACGCGGCCGTTTTCATCGGGCTTGCGCTCCTCTTCAGCCAGACGCTCCCCGCCGAGCCCTGGGTCTTCGGCGTGCTCTTCATCTTCCACGCGCTCCTCGCGCTCACCCTCATGCGGGTGCCCATCCGCGTCCTCGAGGGGTATAAGCCGAAAGCGCGGAAGCTCACCTGGGGCGAGATCGGGCTCCGCTTCGCGGCGGGCGCGGCCTTCTTCCTCGCCCTCACGGGCCTCGCCACCTACGCGCCGGCCCTCGCCCCCGCCTTCGCCGTGTTCCCGGCCGTGTTCATGGTGAGCCTCGGCGTCATGGGCCTCACCCAGAACGCGCCCTTCGCGGCCCGCGCGAGCCAGAGCGGCATCTTCGGCACCACCGCCGTGGCGCTCTTCGTGCTGAGCTTCGACGTCCTCATCATCTTCGGCCGCGCCTTCAGCCTCCTCGGCGCCTGGGTCGTCTACTTCTTCAGCCTGTACGGGCTCGGGAAGGTCCGCGAGCACCTCTGATCAGGGCGGGGCGACGCGGTAGAGCCGGAGGAAGACCTCCGCGTCCAACCGGTCGGCCTCCACCTGGAGGCGGTGGGGACCGCTCGCCACCGCGTGGTGGTCCCACCGGAATTCCTCCCGCGTGAACGCGTCGGGCGAGAAGGAGCGGCCCTGGAGCCCTGCGCGCACGGCCCCGTCGGCGGGCCGCCACGTGAACACGGGCTGCGCCGCCCCCTGCAGGGTCATCTCGACGCCCGCCCACGCCGCCTCGCCCGTGACGTTGGCGGTGCGGAACGCGGGGAGGACGGCGAGAAGCCCCGAGGGAAGCGCCACCTCCCGGGAGCCCGCTCCCGCGCCGAGCACGAGGTCCTCTACGAGGAAGGGCACGGGCGTGAGGTTGCCGCCGGGACGGTCGAGCGCGAACTGGAGGAAGCCACCGGCGGCATGGTCCACGAGGAGCGTGTAGGTGCCTTCCCGCACGGGGATCTGGGTCACGGGTTCGGCGCGGCTCGTGCCGTAGTGGCCCTGGAGCGCCCCGTTCCCGTCCAGGAGGGTGAAGTGGGCGAGCGCGCCGTCGCTCCCCTCCCACAGGAAGGGCCGCGCGAGGAGGCCCGTGGCGCCCGCGGGGACCGTGAGGCGGTAGGGGACCTCGGGGCCGGGAACCCCTCGCATGAGCGTGAGGTGCGTGCGAGCGGTCCAGCGGGCCTCCGTGCCCGAGCCTTCGCCAGTGCAGGCCGCCACGAGGCGCGGCCCCACCGCACTGGAGGGTCCCGCAGGAGGAAGGGGGAAGCCGACGGGCTCGACGAGGGCGGTTCCCGCGGGCCGCCCGTGCGGCATGAGGACGCCGTGGTAGGCCCAACCCAGCCGGGGGTCAGCGTCAACCTGGGCGCGCAGCAGCACCGCAGCCCCCGCAAGATCAGGGTCTGTGGGAGCGAAGGGCTTGCTCGATCGCTCGGGAGAGCCGAGCATCGGCCACCCGCAAGGCGCAGCCCCCGCAGCGTTCACGGTTTTCCCGGCGGCGTCGGCTGCCGCGTCCCACCGGAAGGGTGGCGCCACGGGATACCAGACGCGCTCGGGCTCCTCGGGCAGCGTGAAGGGGCTGGGGTCGGCCGCGCGGTTGTCAGGCCCGTCGTTGGCGGTGCGAGGGGGCGCCGCGGGGCCGTCGCTGAGGCTCCCCGGGGCGCCTTGGAGGCACCCGGCGAGGAGCAGCGCCGTCACCAGGAGGGCCCATCGCGAACGCATCGCTGCAGCACGCTCCCGCGGGCCTATAAGGTTTCCAGGGATGCCGTCGAAGCCTCAGAAGGGCCCGGCGGCCATGTCGGGCCGGAAGTCGGCGCGGCGCGGCCCAACGACCACGAGCAGCTGATCGTTCTGGTAACCGATGACTTCCGGGAGGCGGTCCCTGGGGACGCGCAGCTCGGGAGCCAGATCCTTCAGCGGGTTCGCGAAGAGGTACTCGTCGCCCTCGCGGCCGGAGAGCACAATCCAGTGCGCGTAGGCCTCGTCGTCGCCGAACTTGCTCGTGTCCGTGAGCACGATCCCGACCTCGCCCGCGTCAAGCACCCGGTCGAGGTCCTCGGGGGTGACGTCGCGGCGCTCCTCCGGGATGCCCGCGTCGCGGCACTTCTGCCGCAGATCCGCCCACAGGAACTCCATGAACTTGTGGTCGATCTCGGGGAACTTCATCATGATGCGGCGGCGGAAGGCGATGCCGTCCACGTTCGCCACGATGCGGGCGCGGTGGCCGCGCCGCCACGCCGCAAGCGCGAGGCCGTAGCGGCTCGTGGCGCCCACCTCGACAAGGGTTGCTTCGCGCCAGATGGACACCTCGTGGGCCTGCGTCAGGGGAAGCTTCGGGTCGTAGCGCCCGAGGGCCATGAGCAGGCACGAGGGGCCGCAGGTGAAGTCGAGCGTCTGCTCGTAGAAGGGAATCGGGAGACGGGCCACGGACCAGGAACCCCCTCGCCCTCCTTGAGCGTTATGCCCGGGCCTCGCGCCGCGCCATGGGAGCGGCGCGGTCCGCCTCCACCTTGAAGACGGGATCGCGGATCTTCTCGCTCTTGCACGACGGGCAACGTCCAGGCGCCCGCGGCTCCTTGAGGTGGAACGTGAACCCGCACTCGATGCAGGCAGGGGGCGCCACGAGCAGCGTCTCCTCCTCGTGCTTGAGCGACAGCTGGAGGTGCCGCAGGTCGTCGAGGAGGGCGCCGCGGCGCACGTCCATGATGTCCTGGATCTCCTTCAGGGAGAACCCGTCGTCCCGGGTCTTCAGCAGCTCCCGGAGGCGACCGCGTCGGGTCATCATTGGGAGGCCCACCCGGTAGGGGGAGAAGTCGAGGGGGCGACGAGCGCGAAAACCGCGCCCGGCAGGATGACGGTCCAGTGGGGTTGGGCCATGATCGCAAGCGTTCTTGCCGTCCTGCAGGTTAAACCTTTTGACGGCCTTCGCTCGCGCCACCCGACCCCGGCCCTTCGCCGCGCCCTCGATAGCGACCGGCCACCCGCGGCTCGCGACTGGAGGCGCCGACGGCCCGCAGCAAGCGCCCTCGGTGGCCCGAACGTTTATAAACGGCCCTCTCCATGGCCGAGCCGGTGCATTTCATGGCCACGACCACAGTGTCCGGGACTCCCGCGGCCTCCACAAAGAAGCTCGTGAACTACAGCGTCGTCGACGGCGTCGCCGTCCTCGAGCTCGACGACCCCCCCGCGAACACCTACACGCACCAGATGATGCGTGACCTCGACGAGGGCATTCTCCAGGCCCGCTTCGACGAGAACGTGCACGTCATCGTCATCACCGGCAAGGGGGACAAGTTCTTCAGCGCTGGCGCCAACATCAGCATGCTGAACTCGGTCACGCCCTACTTCAAGTACAACTTCTGTCTCCACGCCAACGAGACGCTCAACCGCCTCATGCACACCCCCAAGCTCGTGATCGCGGCCCTCAACGGCCACACCGTGGGCGGCGGCCTCGAGATCGCCATGGCCTGCGACATGCGGATCGCCCGCAAGGACGGCGGCAAGATCGGCCTCCCCGAAGTCAACCTCGGCGTCCTCCCCGGCACCGGCGGCACCCAGCGCCTCCTCCGCCTCGTCGGCGCCGCCAAGGCCATCGAGCTCATGGTCGAAGGCCGCAACTTCAGCTTCGAGGAAGCGAAGCAGATGGGCGTCGTGAACTACGTCTTCGAAGGCGACGCCAAGGCCTTCCGCGAAGCCGTCCTCGACTACGCCCGCCAGTTCTGCCCGCCCAACAAGGCGAGCATGGCCGTCGGCCACATCAAGCGCTCCGTCCAGTCCGGCCAGGACGTCGGCCTCGAAGAGGGCCTCGTCATGGAGCGCGAACTCCAGAACCTCCTCTTCAAGAGCGAGGACGCCAAGGAAGGCATCGCTGCCTACGTTGGCAAGAAGGTCCCGAACTTCCGCGGGAAATAATACGGGTCACTCCGTGGCACGCGCTGCGGCGCGTGCGCACTTCGTGACAAGGGGCCTGTGTTCGGCCCCTTGACCCCAACCCAGGGGGCCAGCCCCCTGGACCCCCGAAGTTTGCCTGCAGCGCTTCGTGGCACGCCTGCGGGCGTGCACACTCCGCGCTTCGTTGGCGCTGCGCGCCATCACTGCGCGCGCTTCGCTGCGGCCTTCTTCGCGGCCGTCTTCTTCGCAGGAGCCTTCTTCGCAGGGGTTTTCTTGGCCGCAGTCTTCTTGGCGGCCGCCTTCTTCGTCGCGGGTTTCTTCTTCTTGGTTTCGTCGATGAAGACGATGCAGTAGCCGTCGGGGTCGTTGAGGGTGAGGACGCGGCCGTAGGAGCGCGTTTCGGGCTTCACTTCCACCGTGGCCTTGAGCTTCTTCGCCTTCTCGTAGAGGGCGTCCACGTTCGTGGTGGTGAAGTAGATGAGGACGCCCGCGCCGAGGGGCGTGCCCACCCACTGGCGGAACTCTGGGTCGTCGTTGGCGGGAATGTGGCCGAGACCGATCTCGGCACCCTTGAAGGACAGGTCCGCGTAGAGGACGCGGCCCTCGCCGTCGGCCGTGAGGTGGGAGGGCTTGAACCCGAGGCCGCGGTACCACGCGAGGGAGCGCTCGATGTCGCTGACGTTGAGGAAGACGCTGAGGGAGGTCGGCATCGCGCCCGGAACCCCCTCAAGGCACATGAGCGCTCGCATCCGTTCGAAGCCTAGTGAGACTCTGTCTCTCGACCTCACGTGGCCGGCGAAAACCATATCCCCCCACGAGCCAATGCGTGGCACGGGGCTGGAGGCGATGGCCATCCTGCCTCATTGGGAGGTAAATCCTATGTTCAGCAAGACAGCCCTCGTTCTCGGCATCGCCATGCTTTTCGCGGTGCCCGCCCTCGCCGACCAGTCCGCCGACTACGCAGTCTCCACCACGCCCTTCGTCTCCGTCACCGGCACCGTCGCCGGCATGAACATCGGCGGCGCCGAAATCGCCGCCAACGGCGAGACGCCCGTGGGCATCACCGTCGCCGACACGAGCGGCACCGAGGTGTCCTTCACCGTCTGCCAGGACAACGACGATGACGGCCTCTGCGGCGAAGCCGGTGAAGCCACCCAGACCTACTGCGGCACCACCGTCACGCTCCCCGACACCTTCCTCGCCGAGTACTCCGTTCTCGTGTTCGTCGAGGCCGTGAACCCCGCCTGCCCCGGCGCGCTCGCCACGAGCGGCACCATCACCGTCCACTACTCCACCGAGTAAACCGGACGATCGATCCCAACGGCCCCCGCCCGGGGGTCTTCCTTTTCCCACCATGACCCGGTTCCTCGCTGCCGCGCTCGCGCTCGCCCTCCTCGTGGCCACGCTGAGCGCCGCCGGAACCGCTCCCACGCCCCCCGAGAGCCACCGCTACGTGGCCTCGGGCGTGGCGACCGCCTCGCCCCGCCTTTCAATCCTCGGAACGGAGGCGCCCTCCGTGGCGCGCGTCGCCTTCACGCCCGGCGATGCCCGCCCCATTGCGGTGGACGTGCGCGACGCGACGGGCGGCCTCGTCCCCCTCGTTGTCTGTCAGGACCTCAACGGGGACTCCTTCTGCACCTACGACGAGCCCTACCTCGACGCCTGCGCCTCGGGCGTGGTGCTGCCCAACGAGTTCGAGCGCGGCGGCACCCTCCTCGTGCAGGTGCTGCCCCGGGCCGCCTGGTGTCCCGGCGGCCTCGGGACGACGGGCACCGTGACCGTCACCTACGGTCCGGCGCCCTGAGTCGGCCTCGCGTTAGGGAGCGCTGGCGGGCAGGAAGCCCTGCGCGAAGCCCACGATGCCGTTCAGCACCCACAGGGCGTAGAGCGGCGTGGCCACCGCGAGGGCGACGAGACCGCCCGCCTTCGCGAAGCCCTTGCCGCCCTTCCCCTTGAGCGCGTAGCGGAGACCGACGCCGAGGAGGATGCGGACGGGGATGGCGAACAGGACGAGGGCCACGAACCAGGGGATGAGCTGGAGGGCCGCGATGGCGCCGAGGCCTGCAAGGGCGGTGCCGTCCCCGCCGGCGGCCCCGAGGTTCGTGAGGAGGCTCATGCCGAAGGTCTCCGCGAACATCATGTCCCAGACCACGAAGGCCGCCACGAGGGCGACGAGGTGGACGGCGAGGGCGATGAGGCGCATCTTGCGGGGCAGCTCCCCGGCCTCGGGCTTGCGGACGAAGAAGAAGACGATGGCGCCCACGGCGCCCACCCAGAGGAGGGCGCTCACGAGGGGAACGGGGCCCACCGTGGTGGTGGGGGCCGTGACGAAGCCCGTGCCGGTGAAGGCGAGGGTCGGCTCGCCCTGGACGCGGAAGGTGTTGCCGCTCCAGGTGAACGTGAGGGGCCCGCCGCGGAGGACGGTGATGGCGCCAAGCTGGGCGGTTTCATCGCCGAACTTGGCTTCCTGGGGGGCGGTGGTCGTCCCGTCCTCCCCGAGGCCTTCGGCCATGATGAGGAGCGCCCCGTTGAGGGTGTTGCTGAAGAGGGAGAAGCTGCTGAGGTCGGGCATGCCTTCGGAGTCCCCGCCCTTGGGGCCCGACCCCGTCTCACCCGTCTCGTCAACAAGCGATCCGAGCCCCTTCAGAAGGTCCATGGCTTCGGCAAACCCGTCCTTGGGGGATGGCGCGAGGGCCACCGTGAGGCCGGACCCGGCGCTCGTGGCGAGGGCCACCGTCTGGGCGCGCACGTCGCCCTTGAAGGGCCCCGTGGCCGTGAACATCATGTAGCTGCCGGCGCCGTCGTTTTTCGGGTTGACGACGCGGCGATCCCACCCCGCAAGGGGGGCCCCCGTCTCGTCAACGATGGAGACCGTGGCCTCGCCCAGGACGAGCGTGGCCTCCGGCCCTTCAGGCCAGGAGAGGCTCCCCGCGAGCGCGGTGCCAAGGAGCATCAGCTTGGGGGCCGGGGCAGGAGGCACGTGGTCGGGGCGGTCGTCACCTTCACTGGACTGGCCGTCCGGCGTGCCGGAGGTCTCGTTCCCCTTCCCGCCCGGAAGCACCACGAGCAGGCCGTAGTCGGCCGTGACCCGCAGCGGAAGGGCCGCCGGCTCGGAAGCGATCGCGACCAACGTGGTTGCCTGGTGGATGACGAGGGTAACATTCGTGTAGGTGGCGTTGGTGAACCCGTGGTCGCGGTCGCCGCCGATGGCGTGGAGGCTCGGCAGGGGACCGAGGCGCGTCTCCTGCAGCTTCGCGGTGATGAGCATGGCCGCGGCCTGGCCCGAGACGGTGAGGCTCCCCGCACCAAGCATCATGGGAGAAGCGTCGTCAGGGTAGGTGATGGAGATGGGCCCCGTGGGGTCGGGGATGGCGGACGCCCCTGGGACGAGCAGGAGGAGGGTCACGAGGGCGAGGGCGGCTGCGCGGCGGGGGTGCATGGAGCCAGGCAACCCCCACGGGGGTTAAAACACCAGCGGAGCGACCGGAATCGGTTCCAGCCGCCTGGAGACTTCAGTAGGTCCGGAGCCGGAGGCCGGGCACGCGCCCGTAGCCGCGCCCGCTGCGCGCCACGAGCTCCTGGTCGAGCGTGAGGGCCGTTCCCGCTATCATGGCCTCCTCGGGGTCGATGGGCTCCCCGCGCGCCCACAGGGCCGCGTCGATCTCGCCCGCGCGGAGGGCGGCGGGCGCATCGAGGGGCTGCACGACGCGGCTCTGCACGACGTCCACGATGCGCCGCTGCTCCTCCGGGGCGAGCCCGAGGGCGGCGACGCCGCGCTGGAGCTCCATGAGCGTCACGGTGCTCACCACGAGGGGCTCCCCGTTCTTGTCGAGCTGCTCGAGGAGGTTCACGGCGCGGTCGCGGCCGCGCATGAGGTCGATGAGGAAGGTGCTGTCGAGAAGCGCCATTCGTGGGCCCCCTCACACCCTCAGCTGCTTGCGGCGGCGGGTGACGCTCCGCTCCCGCCCCTGCCTCAGGCGGGCTTCGAGGCGGCCGGTCTCCCGATCGTCGAGCACGCCCACGATCTCGAAGAGGCTCCGCTCCCCGGCGAGGCGTTTGATGACGTCGGTGAAGCTCTCTCGCTCCTGCTTGAGGGAGGCGAGGAGGGCGTAGGCGTCCTCGGTGATGTTGATGTTACGCGAAGGCATCAGGAGTGTATACAGCTGTAGGCACTTTTTGGGTTTTCCGGTGGCGGTTGGGCGAAACGCTCAAAAGGCAGTCCCGGCATGAATCCCCTCAAGGGATCCCCCATGGCGTCCAAGTCCGTAAGCACCTTCGAAGACTGGGTTGCGCTCTTCAACGACTGGCAGAAGGATATCGGCTACGACACGTCCCTCCTTGGCGACTTCCACTTCGAGGCCAAGTTCGCGGACGAGGACAGCCCCGTCATCGAGTTCGGCGACTACAAGGGCCGCCCCAAGTGGAACTCCTACATGCAGATCCCCAACCAGCAGGTGCGCGACGCCCTGCTGAACCTCATCGTCTACCAGGGCGACACCGAGTTCGCGAGCGTGGAGCAGCAGCGCCACCTCATCGACACCGCCCCGAGCGACTACGACAAGAAGAGCATCGTGCGCGTGAACGCGGAGGAGATGCGCCACGGCTGGCAGATGGCCACCCTGCTCGTGAACTACTTCGGCGAGTCCGGCAAGCACGAGGCCGCGAAACTCCTCGAGCGCCGCAGCTGGGACAACCAGCGCCTCCTCGGCAGCTTCAACGAGCCCGTCCGCCACTGGCTCGACTTCTTCATCTTCGCCGAGTTCGTCGACCGCGACGGCAAGTACCAGCTGAAGATGCTCTCCCGCAGCGCCTTCAGCCCCCTCGCCCGCTCCATGGGCCCCATGCTCAAGGAGGAGGCCTTCCACCTCGGCACGGGCCACACGGGTCTCCGCCGCGTCCTGCAGGCGAACAAGATCCCCACCCCCATCCTCCAGCGCTACCTCAACCACTGGGTTCCCACGGCCTACGACCTCTTCGGCAAGGACCAGTCCGGCACCGCCAACTGGGCCTACGTGTGGGGCCTCAAGTGCCGCTTCAACGAGTTCGAGACCGAGGACCCCGTGGACAAGAACCAGCTGAACGACTACAACCGCAACCTGTACTACCAGGAGTGCGTGGGCCTCGTCGACCAGCTGAACCAGGTGCGCGCCAAGGACCAGCCCGCCCTCGTGCTCCCCTCCCTCAAGTTCCGCCGCAGCATCGGCAACTACGTGGGCGGCAAGTACACCTTCGCCGGCGAGGAGTTCAAGGGCTCCGACGCCGACTACCAGGACTACCTCGCGAACCAGCTCCCCAACGAGGAGACGGAAGCCTTCCTCGCTGAGGTGTTCAAGCAGAACAACTGGATCGCCCCCAAGGCCGCGTAAGGTGAGGCCGATGGCTCAGACCCTCGCCCTCCCCTACATCGAATCCGCCCGGTTCTACCCCCGGGTCCCGGAGCTGTTCTGGAAGAACCAGGACCGCGAGATGGAGGCCTACAACAAGGTGATCTACCACCTCGAGCACCAGGCCACCTCCGACGGCGTGAAGCGCATCCTGGACCACCAGGGCGCGAAGTTCACGGGCAACCTCGGCACCCTCGCCGCGACGCTCAACCGCGTCCTCGACTCCGCCGAGTACCCCTCCGCGCACGCCCTCCTCGAGTTCAAGGACCAGGGCATCGACCTGCCCACCGCCGTGGCGCTCCTGCACTTCTACCGGCCCGCCTTCCCCTTCTACCGGGAGGAGGCCGCGAAGAGCCTGCGCGGCATGGGCTTCACGGTGCAGTTCGACCGCCCCCTCACCGAGGAGAACGTGGGACACTACGAAGGGTACATCGCGGCCATCGACTTCCTGAAGGCCCGCATCCCCTTCCCCTACGTGCCCGAGACGAACGTGTTCCTGAGCCGCCTCATCGAGGGCGCGCTCACGGGCCTCGCTCGCTCCTCTTGAGTCCCGGGCCCTCCGGGCCCGCCTCTTTTATCTTCCAAGTAGACTCCAGGGCATCCTCTCCGGACCCGCGGTCCTCGGCCGAAACCGCAGGGTGTCAGCGGGTCAGAGGTTCGCAGAGCTTTTCCAAAACTCTCTGGATCCCTCTGACCCACTGACCCTCTGTGGTTTCGGCCGAGCGCGGGGCGGGCTGGACGCTAAACGACCTCAGCGAAGCGTCTTCACCCACCCCGAGAGGAACGCTTCGAGGTTCCCGCCGAGGTGGCGCAGGTTGTACCCGCCCTCCTGCACGAGGAGCGTGGGGATGCCGAGGCTCGCGATGGTTTCGCCCATGGCATGGAAGCCGCGCTTCGAGACGCGGAAGGCGCCGCTCGGGTCGTCCTTGCTCACGTCGAGGCCGAGGGCGACCACGAGATGCTCGGGCTGGTGCTCCGCGATGCGCTTGCACGCCTTCCGCAGGGTCGCGAGGTACACCTCGTCCTCCGTGCCCTCGGGAAGCGGGTAGTTCACGTTGTAGCCGAGGCCCGCGCCCTGCCCGCGCTCCTGGCTGAAGCCCACGAAGTACGGGTAGGCGGTCTTGGGGTCGCCGTGGATGCTGAGGGTGAGGATGTCCTCGCGCTCGTAGAAAATCTGCTGGGCGCCGTTTCCGTGGTGGAAGTCCACGTCGAGGAGGGCGACGCGGCCGCGGTCAGAGAGGTACTCGGCGGCAATCGCGCCGTTGTTGAAGTAGCAGAAGCCGCCGAAGAGGTCGCGCTCGGCGTGGTGGCCCGGCGGGCGCGTGAGCGAGTACACGGGACCCGGCGGGCTCTCGTTGAGGAGGATGTCAGCGCCCGTGAGCGCGACGTCCACGGCGGCACGGGCCGCGGGGTAGGAGTGGCGCGTGAGCGGCGTGAAGCTGTCCATGCTGTAGTAC
>DATMKA010000270.1:0-6344 GCA_035553595.1 Thermoplasmatota archaeon
GATGGACGGTGGCCTCGCTCACGGTGGCGCGGTAGAGCTCGTACCGCTTCCCTTCGCGGGTGAAGGCGGAGCGCTCCACCTGCACGAGGCCGCCCGTTTCGAGGCGGTGGAGCTGCCGGTAGGCGGTCGCGAGGGGGATGCCGAGGCCTTCCGCCACCTCGCGGGCGCTTGCCGACCGTTCGGCAAGGAGGCCGAGAAGGCGGAGGGCAGCCTGATCGGACAAGGCCGCGAGAAGGGCCGCCTCCTGGGGCCGCGGAGGGGTCCGCCGCCTGTTGTAGGGGTCGTCGAAGCGCACGTAAGGCGGGTCACTCGGCGATGGGTCTTGAAGCTTACCAGTGTCCCTGCGTTTCCATTCCTGTATTAGCATAGGTTAAAATACGCTGAATTGGTGTCAGTGTTGAGTGCTGGCTTCCTTGCTTCCTCGATCGGTTACTGGGTTCCTTCTGTCTCTCCTCCTGCTCTCCCCCGCCGTGGCGGCCGGGACTTCCTTCAGCGCCGGGCCTGCCGCGGTTGTCGTTGAGGACGTCCGCCCCGAAAACTGTGGCCTGCTCGTCCCGAGCATCTGTCCGGTGGACATCCGTGACGACGAGCCCGGCACGGCTCCGGGCAACTGGACGATCGATGCTCGCCAGAACGTCTCCTCCGCGAACGTGACGGTCGATCTGACAATGGTGCGGCAGCAGGCTCCCGGCGTGGTTCCTGAGGATCTCGGCGCGGAGAAGGATGCCGCGGACATCGGGTTCGATATCCCCCTCTTCACCACCCTTGCGGAAACCTCGGGGCATCTCCCTCGCCCGATCACCGGCACGCCTGCCGACGCCTATTGGATCGTCATCACTCGCGACAACACGACGCTTTACTACTTCGGGCCCTCCGTCCGCGATGCCCCCGAGCTTGCCCACCGCAAGTACGTCCTCGTGCACCCCTACGGCTCCGACGAGGGCGAAGTGGCCTTCCCAAACGATCTCGGTGGCGACGACGTGGACAGCGAAAGCCTCGCGGCGGCCGAGGTGACGTGCAGGCTCGCTCGGGCCGACGAGACGTGCGGGCCGCTTGCCCGCGGCGTTGTCCTCGCGCTCCAGGCCGCTGCTCCGAACGTGTGGTACGAAATCGCGCTCCACGACTTCCGGGTCTCGACCGGGCCGCGCTCAGGGTAACTCCTGCTGGCCCTTCAGACGGCGCCGCGCCCGGGCGGGGGCGCAGCCGCGAAGCCCTCCACGGGGTCGGGTTTCGGCGTCTCCTCCACCGCCTGGGGACCGTGCCGGTCGGCGTAGCGCGTGAGCGCCGCGGCGAGGCCACCCCCGAGCAGGGCGCCCCCGGTGTCGGCGATGAAGTCGATCATGGTGTCGAACAGGTTGTCCTGCTCCTTCGTGCCGAAGAGCTGGTCCATGCCGAACTCCATGATTTCCCACAGGACGGAGGCCGTCATGGAGAAGGTGAGGCAGAACCAGAAGGCCTGGAAGGGCGTCACGCGGCGGCTGTTCCACATCCAGGGCACGGCCTGGCTGAGGAGGAGGCCGATGCCTGCCACCACGAAGGCGCCAAGCCCGTGGAGGAAGGTGTCGTAGTGGGGGAAGATCGCGTACCACCGGTAAAGGTGGCCGGCCACGTGGAGCACGAAGCTCATGAGCATCCCGATCTCCACGAGCTTCAGGGTGCGCGGCCGCGTCGTGGGGATGAAGAGGAAGCCGAGGCTGCCGGCGAGACCGATGGCGGCGCTGAGGGCGAGGAGGCCCTGGTTCGTGGCCTCGTACTGGGACTTGTAGGCGATCTGGACGAGCATCACGGCAAGCGCGGCCCGGAGGGCCCAGGCGGCGGTCACCTCGGGGTAGCGGAACTGGCGCTCGCGCGCCTGGGCGCGAACGGCGGCATCCGTGATGGTTCCGACAAACCCCTTGTCGGGACCGGGAGTCTCTTGCGCCATCGAATCCGCTTGGCTGAAAGTCCTAGTTAGGAATTGTGGCTGGCAGGCAGCTAAGGGGGCGCTTGTCCGCCAGGGGTCGGGGATGGGTAATTGGGGAACGGCAAGCCTTTTTATGCCCCAGGGGGGTCGCCCGGTGTTTCCGGACGGGTTCCCATGCGCGCGCTCTCCCTGGTCCTTGTGCTTGCCCTCGGTCTCCCGGCCCTTGCGGGCTGCCTCACGCCGTCAGACCCGGGTGGCGCCGTGGCCGACCCCGCCTCCCTCGCGCTCGTCCCCATGCCCGCCCTCGCCTGCTTCACGGACGGGAACGCCACGAGGGTATGCAACTTCGAGGCCACCACCACGAACGAGCAGGGCAACGAGGTCACGATTGCGGTGAACCCCACGAACCCCCTCAACCTCGTGGCGGGCGCGAAGGACTACACGAAGCGCACGGCAGGCGACTGCGTGTGGGACGGCATCTACGTCACCATGGACGGCGGCAAGACGTGGTACAACCACCACGTGCCCGGGAGCCCCCACCTCCTCGTGAACGACCCCGCCTCCTTCGAGCCCACGGCGGCGAGCCAGTTCTGGTGCACCACGGACCCCGTGGTGGCCTTCGGCCCCGACGGCACCTGCTACTACTCCTTCATGGCCTACCAGGCGGACCCCATCACCTCCAGCAAGACCGGCCACGGCATCCTCCCCCAGGGCGGCCTCAACGACTGGGCCTTCAACCGCGCGGCCCAGATGGTGGCAGTCTCCACCGACGGCTGCATGACCTTTGATTACATGAGCACCATCGCCGACGGCACCTTCCCTGTGAACTTCCATGACAAGCAGTGGATCGAGGTGGGCGCCGACGGCACCGTCCACGTGGCGTGGCTCTCCTTCTTCGTCCCCGGCAACCAGTACTGGCGCAGCACCGACAAGGCCCGCACCTGGGAGGGCCCCATCGTGCTCGGCACCTTTGCGGAGACCCTCACGGGCGTGGACGCGCCCCTCGGCGGCCCCGCCGGCCAGGGCACCATCCTCTCCGCGGGCGTGGACGGCAAGGACGTCTACGTTGCCTGGAACGCCGACGGCGGCATCTGGCTCGTGAAGAGCAGCGACCATGGCGCCACCTTCGAGGCGGGCCGCGTGGTCATCGAGACGCAGGACGAGGGAATGAACGCCACTTACCGCAGCGGCGGCATGCCCTTCCTTGCGGTGGACGACAACGCCTCGAGCCCCTTCGCGAACAGCGTGTACCTGGTGTGGCAGGACACCCGGTACGGGAACCGCGACATCCTGTTCAGCCGCAGCGTGGACGGCGGCGCGACCTGGAGCGACCCCCTTCGCGTGAACGACGACAACACGACGGCGGCCCAGTTCTTCCCCGCCATGAGCGTGGCCCCCAACGGCATCGTGGACATCTGCTGGTACGACCGCCGCATGGACCCCGAGGACAAGCTCCTCGATATCTTCTGCACGTACAGCCTCGATGGCGGCGCCACCTTCGCGCCCAACCTGCGCGTGACGGACGTGTCGAGCAACCCCGACGATTCCCACCACCAGAACGGGATGATCTTCATCGGGGACTACATCGACATGGATTCGAGCAACGATTTCGCGCACCCGGTGTTTGTGGACACGCGCCACGGGGTGGCTGACGTCTTCACGGCGGCGGTGGCCCGCGGCCCTGGCCTTGCGCGTCTCGACCTCGGCACCGCCGAGCCCTCCGCCACCTGATAGCGCGACACCATATTGCCGCCAACCTGGTCGGTTGGCGGCCCGCCTTTTTCTCCCATCCGGTCCACACGAATTCAAGAACCTTCATAACCCCCACGTGACTTTCTCGTGTGCCATGCCTCGCCGAGTCATGTCGGTCGTTGCCGTGTCCGTCCTCGCGGTCGTCTTCCTCCCCTGGAACGCCGCCGTGAGCTACCTGGACGGTCTCAAGACGGTGATGACGCTCGCGTGGTGGCGCCGGGAAGCCCACAAGGTGGCCTCCGCGGCCAAGCAGCTCGCCCCCCACACGAAGGCGGGCGACTGGTAAGCGCATTCTTCGAGCGTTGAACCAATAACCCATTCCCGCCTCCTTCCGGGCCCGCCTCGGGGCCGTCATGGTGGGGCGCATCGATTCTTCTCCGCAGCGACCGTTCCTCGACTCCTGGGCCTCCCTCGCCCTCGCGGCGCTCGCTCCCGTCCCGCTCCTTGCCACGCTCCTCCTTGTCCCTCATGCCTCCTGGCGCGTTCCCCTGGGGTTCCTGGTGCTCCTGTGGGCACCTGGCCACGTCGTCCTCGCGCTCGTTTACCCCCTGGGCGCGGGAGCCCTCCGGCCGCTCGAGCGAGCCGCGCTCTCCCTCGTGCTCGGCCTCCTCGCCGCTCCCGTGGCTGCGCTCCTCGTCTCCGCCGCCTGGGGTTTCCGCGCGGAGGCGCTTGCCGCCGCCTACGCCGCCGCCCTCCCGCTCCTCGCCCTTGGCGCCGCAAGCCGAGGCCGCTGGCGGGCGGCGCCAGCGCGCGAGCGCCCGGACCCCACCGTTCCCTCAACCGGGGTCGCGGTTGCCCTCGCCGGCGGCGCCCTCGTGCTTGTGGCGGCGCTCGTGGCGGTTCCGGCCTTCGAGGCAGACGCGGCCCCCGCAAGCCTCGCCCTCCTGGGCGCTGACGGCACCCCCGAAAGCATCCCCCGCGAGGTGGCGCCCGGCACCCCCGTGGGCCTGCAGGTCGAGGTGACGGCGGGCGACACCGGATTCTCCGGCGTGCTCCGCGTGCACGTTGTGTCGGGCGCCTCCGCCGAAGCCATCCCCGTCCTCCACCGCGAGCTTCACCTGGCCTCCCGGCACCGGGAGACGGTGCCCCTCTCGCTCCCGCTGCTCCCCCTGGGGGAACACCAGATCGTGGTGCGCCTCGACGGGCCTGAGCCACGGCAGGTCCATGCCTGGATCACGGTTGCGGAGGAGGAGTCCCGGTGAGGCCGCGGGAGGCGGGGGAGGTCCCGGAAGGGTGGCGCGTCGCCCTTGTCGCAACCGCCGCCGTGCTCCTGTTCGTGGCAGTCTCCACCATCGCGCGCTGGGACGACCCTTACGGGCCCAACGACTGGGCCTTCACCCACACCTTCCTCGCGGACCTCGCGCTCTGCACCGGCGAGCTCCCCGTCAACTGGGGCTTGCTTGAGGAGAATTCCTTCGCGGGCACCCGCGGCGCCTTCGCCGAGGCCACGGGGCTTCCCCGCATGACCTACTACGCGGTCACGGTGTGGCACTTCTGGAACGGCCTCCCCTTCCACCCGGCCCTCGTGGCCGCCGTGAGCGCCTTCACGGGCCTCAGCCCCGAGGAGGTGGTCCGCATCCCGCTCGGTGGCATCCTCGCCGTGGTCCTCGGGTATGCGACGGCCTCCCTCCTGCTCGCGCGGCTGCAGGGCGCGGGGGCGCGGCTCGCGGTGGCCGTTCCCTTCCTCCTCGCCGTGGGTTCCGCGCCCTTCGCGCTCGACCTGCGCGTGACGATGCCGAGCGTCACCCTCCTCGCGGTCCTCCTTCTCCTCCACCTGATGCTCCGCCGGGCCCTCCTCGGCGACCGCATCGCCCTCGCGCTTGGCCTTGCACCCCTCGCGCTCCTCCCCTTCTGGTACTACACGGTGTCCTACTTCACCATCCTCCTCTTCGGGGGCTTCCTGCTCTTCACGGTGGCGGCGCGCCTGCGCCGCGTGCCCCTCCCGACCGGCGTGAACGTGCCCGTCGCCGCCTGCATCGTGGTGCCCGTCTTCCTGGTCGTGGTGCTGGCCCACAACGGCGCCCTCACGAGCCACCTCCACATGGCCTCGCTCCTCGCGGCGGACAACGCGGTCGCCACCGCCGAGGCCGGCTCGGACTACGACTCCCACCTCAACCGGGACCTATGGCGGAGCCTCCTCCTCTACGCGGCCCTCGGGCTCCTGTTCCTGCCCCTCGTGGCGGCCTCCCTGCACGTGGGGTGGCGGCTCCTCCGCGGAGAGCCCCTCGACCCCTTGGGCGTCCTGCTTGCCCAATGGAGCCTCGGGGGCCTCCTGTTCAGCGGGCTCCTCCTCTCCACGGTGGGCATCAGTTTCCTCAACCGGACCGCCATCTACCTCGCGCCCCTGGCCGCCCTCGCCGCCGTCGCGCTCGCGGCCCACGCCTGGGAGCGGCCCGCCGTGCGCCGCGCCTTCCTTGCGGGCGGCGCGGCCCTTCTCGTCATCGCGCCGCTCCTCGTGGCCACGGCGGCTCCCGCCTACACGCGAGGGGACCAGGAGGCCTTCGAGTGGATGGCGGACCGCGTTCCCCGGAACGCCACCGTGTACGGGAGCCTGGAGGCGGCGAGCGTCCTCTTCCGCGTCCACGGCTTCCGCGAGGTGAACGCCTTCCAGCCCACGCGAGCCGTCCTCGAGACCTTCTGGTACGGCGAAAACCCCGAAGCCATCGTCCCCTTCCTGCTGTCCTTCGAG
>DATMKA010000271.1:0-10817 GCA_035553595.1 Thermoplasmatota archaeon
GGGATGGGGAGGGGCAGCTTCAGGTTCTTCGCGATCCCAACGGCCTCGGGGACGCACACGCGCATGACGGTCGTGTGGACCTCGCTTGCCATGTCGGAGGGCATCTGGGCCGTCTCGCTCCACTGCTTGGTGATGGCCATCGCGTCGCAGGCGAAGGTGATCTGGCCCTCGAGGCGGATGATGCCGACACCGCCGTAGCTCGCGGTGTAGCGGAACTCGATGTTGGCCTCCTGGGGGCCGGCCTCGCGGACCACGGTGACGGTGCTGTTGTGGTCGACCCGGACCTGCATGATGCGTTCCTGGGGCCTGGAGAAGCGACGGGCCTCGATGGAGGTGAGCTCCACGTTCTTGACCGGCATGGGTATCTCGCCTCCCTAGCCGTGGCGCCGTCTTGAAGCTTCCCTAGTCGCCGCAGCCGCCGGAGGCGGCTGAGAGCACTTTCGGCCTACCCCCGGACTCAGGATCAAGATCCCTCCATGCCTTGTGGAGCTTCGGTGACAGCGACCATGGATCTCCTCGATTGCCAAACCGGATCCCAATGCGCCGAATGCTGGCACTTCCGCGAAAACGTGGGATGTGTCCTCCTGTTCAAGCTGAACGACGCCCTCCGCGCCGCCGCCGACATGAAGCCGCGGGAGCTCCCGCTCCACAGCATCGTGTTCCGCGACGCCGTCGCTGAAGCCTAAACCACACTTTTCCCGGGGTGCTTGCGCCCCTCACCCTTCTCCGCCACGGCTCAGGGAGCCCCCTTCGTCGCCGCCGCCCGCGCTCCCGCCGCCCTTCGCCGTGCCGAACTCGCCGCGCGGCTCGTACACGAGCACGGGCACGCCCTCGGGCCCCGTGCGGGCCGTCACCTGGTTCACCTGCACGAAGTTCCGCACCTCGGGCGCGTAGAACACGAGCGCGGCCTCGCCCTGCGTCTCACCCGTGCACCGGATGGGATACACGGGGTCGAAGGTTTCCCCCTCCACCGTGAGCGCTTGAGGCTCGGCGACGCTGCACGCGCCGCCGCCCTCGTTCTGCCAGGTGTCGCCGGGACGGAAGGGGAAGCGCATGCCGGAGGCACGCTGGCCGTCCCGCACCTCGGAGAGAGTCGCGGCATCCATGTAGGACGCGGGCTGCTCCTCCCTCTCGCCCCCGGCGCTTGCCGTGGTGCGCATCTCGTAACAGCTGTACGCGCCGCAGGGGACGGCGGTGCGGTTCACCACCTGCTCGACCTTGATGGTGGGGCCGCCGCTCCCCACGACGCGGAAGACCCAGCGGTCCCCGACCCGCCAGGTGGGGACGAGGACGCGGCCGTCGGCGGTGACGCCTTCCCCGGGGGGCGGCGTCGTGGAGCGCGTCATCGCCACGAGCTCCATGATGGCGGTCTGGGTGCCGTTCCGTTCCTCGAGAAGCTTCACGGGAGCGCGGGCCTCGTCCGAGTAGAACGTGGTGGCAGTCTTCTCCCCCAGCGGGTCCGTCCCCTTGCACGCGACGGGGATCGCGGGATAGGTGCCCGCGGGCACCGTCACCGTCTGCGCGGCGCCCACGGTGCAGGTGCCGTTGTGGCTTCCCCACGTCTTCCCCTCAGTAAGAGGGAACGTGAACACGGAGCGGTCGAAGCGGCCCTCCCGGAAGCTCTCCAGGGTGCCGGAGCGGTACACGTGCTCCTGCTCAGCGACGAAGGGGCCCTTCGCGCTCTCGCCGATCCGGAAGGCCATCACGGTGCAGTTGCCCTGCGCGTCGGGGCAGGCGGCGGAGGTGTTGACGATGGTCATCACCACCGTGAAGCGCCCCTGGCCCGCGAGGTCGAGCCGGTAGACCCACTCGTCCCCGGCTGCCCAGTCCGGCGCCGCCTGGAAGCGGAGCGGCGCGGGCGCGCCCTCCTCAGGCGTATCCGTCCCGACGCATCCCGCGAGCACTCCTGACAGCAGGAGAGCAAGGAACATGGAAACGGGGGCGGGAGCGCGCATAGCGTCCGACTGGACTCGCGCGATATAAGTCTTCGGAAAGCGGAGAAGACCTCAGAAGAGGCGGCCGAAGAAGCCCTTCTTGCCGCCCTTCCCTTCGAGCTCGCGGAGGCGCTCGAACACTTCGCGCTCCTCGCTCGTGAGCTTCTCGGGGGTGCGGACCACGACGTGCACGTGGAGGTCGCCGCGGTTCCCCCGCAGCGTCGGCATGCCCTGGCCCCTGACGCGGAACACCGTGTTCGTCTGGGTTCCCGAGGGCACGCGCAGGGGCGTCTCCTTCCCGTCGAGAGTGGGCACCAAAATCTCGTCGCCGAGCGCGGCCTGCGCAAAGGTGAGGGGCGCGCGCACGTGAAGATCCTCGCCATCGCGCTCGAAGAGCGGGTGGGAGTCCACGCGCACCGTGATGTAGAGGTCCCCGGAGGGCGCGCCCTCGGGGCCCGCTTCGCCCTCGCCGCGCATGCGGAGGTTCGTGCCCGTGTCCACGCCCGGAGGCACCTTCACCGTAAGGGTGCGCTCGGCCTCGACACGGCCCGCGCCGCGGCACCGCTTGCAGGGCGTCTCGAAGGTGCGACCGCGACCGCGGCACTGGGGGCAAGCGCCCACCTGCTGCATGACGCCAAAGGGCGTACGTACCACCTGCCGCACCTGACCGGCGCCGCCGCAGGTGCCGCACGCCTTCGTGCGCCCGCCCTCGCCACCCGTGCCGTTGCAGGTGTCGCAGGGCTCTAAGCGGGGGATGCGGATCTTCTTCTCGACACCGAAGGCGGCCTCCTCGAGGCTCAAGGGAAGCTGGTACTGGAGGTCGCGCCCGCGGCGCGGCCCGCCGCCGAAGCCACCACCGCCGCCGAAGAACATGCGGAGGATGTCGCCGAGGTCGAAGCCCATCTCGCCGAAGTCGGCGCCGCGGAAGATGTCCTCGTCGGAGTAGCGCTCGTCGAAGCCCGCGTGGCCCATCTGGTCGTAGACGCGGCGCTTCTCGTCGTCGCTGAGGACGGCGTAGGCTTCGCTGATCTCCTTGAACTTCTCCTCCGCGCCCGGCTCCTTGTTGCGGTCCGGGTGGTACTGCATGGCGAGCTTGCGGTACACCTTCTTGATGTCGTCCTTGCTCGCCTCGCGGGGGAGTCCGAGGACCTCGTAATAGTCACGGCGGGTGGGCATTAGATCACCTGCCGGGATGACGACGAACCCGCAGGTTCGTTGGAATCGCGCTTGGTGGGCATGGCGGCGCCTCAACGGGCCTTACTTCTTCTCGACCTCGTAGTCGACGTCGATGGAGTCGGGGCCCGTGCCCTTCTTGGTGCGGGTTTCCTTCTCGGCACCGGCGGCCCCAGCGGCCTGCTGGAAGCCCTCGAAGCCGGGCGGGGGCGTGCCCGCGCCGGGGTTGAAGCCCGCGCCAGCGCCGGGGGCGCCCGCGCCCGCCTGCTGGGCAGCGGCCTGGTAGAGGGCTGTCGCCACCTTCTGGATGGACTCGGCAAGCTTCTCCGTGGCAGCCTTGATCTCGGCGACGTTGCCACCCGTGAGGGCGGCCTTCACGGCGTCGATGTGGCCCTGGGCCTCGCCCTTCGTGGCCGCATCCACCTTGTCGCCGGCGTCCTTGAGGGTGCGCTCCGCCTGGTACACAAGGGTGTCGGCCTCGTTGCGGGCCTCGATTTCCTCGAGACGCTTCGCGTCCTCGGCCTCGTGCTGCTTGGCCTCCTCGGCCATGCGCTTCACTTCCTCATCGCTGAGGCGGGTGGTGCCGGTGATGGTGATCTTCTGCACGGTCCCGGTGCCGAGGTCCTTCGCCGTCACGTTCACGATGCCGTTCGCGTCGATGTCGAACGTCACCTCGATCTGGGGGATGCCGCGGGGCGCGGGCGGGATGCCGGAGAGCATGAAGCGCCCGAGGCTCTTGTTGCGCTGCGCGAGCTTCGACTCGCCCTGGAGCACGTGCACCTCCACCGTGGTCTGCATGTCGGCGGCGGTGCTGAACACCTTGGCCTTCTTGGTGGGGATGGTGGTGTTGCGCTCGATGAGGGGCGTGAAGACGCCGCCGAGGGTCTCGATGCCGAGCGTGAGGGGCGTCACGTCGAGGAGGAGGAGGTCGGTGACCTCGCCCGTGATGACGCCGGCCTGGATGGCGGCGCCGAGGGCGACGGCCTCATCGGGGTTCACGCTCTTGTTGGGCTCCTTGCCGGTGAGCTCCTTCACGAGCTGCTGGACGCGGGGGATGCGGGTGCTGCCGCCCACGAGGATGACCTCGTCGAGCTGGCCGGGCTGGAGCTTGGCGTCGCTCATGGCTTGGCGCACGGGGCCGGCGCAGCGCTCGATGAGGCCCTGCACGAGGCTCTCGAACTTTGCCCGGGTGAGGTCGAGGTCGAGGTGCTGGGGACCCGCGGGCGTGACGGTGATGTAGGGGATGTTGAGGTTGGTCTTCGCGACCGAGGAGAGCTCCTTCTTGGCCTTCTCGGCGGCGTCCTTGAGGCGCTGGAGGGCCTGGCGGTCCTTGCGGAGGTCCACGCCGGTCTTCGTGCGGAACTCCTCCGCGGCCCAGTTCATGATGGCTTCGTCGAAGTCGTCGCCGCCGAGGTGGTTGTCACCGGCGGTGGCCTTCACCTCGAAGACGCCTTCGCCGAACTCGAGGACGGACACGTCGAAGGTGCCGCCGCCGAGGTCGAACACGAGGATCGTCTGGCCCGTCTTCTTGTCGAGACCGTAGGCGAGGGCGCTCGCCGTGGGCTCGTTGATGATGCGCTGGACCTCGAGGCCCGCGATGCGCCCGGCGTCCTTGGTTGCTTGGCGCTGCGCGTCGTTGAAGTACGCGGGCACCGTGATGACGGCCTTCGTGACCGTCTCGCCGAGGTAGGCCTCGGCGTCCTTCTTGAGCTTCTGGAGGACCATCGCGCTGATTTCCTCGGGGCTGTAGGTCTTCCCGGTGTGGGGGATGCGGACCATGGGCTTCCCGCCGCCGGTCTCCACGCGGTAGGGCACGCGGGCGATCTCGCCCGTGACCTCGCCGCCCGTGCGGCCCATGAGGCGCTTGATGGAGTAAACCGTGTTCTCGGGGTTCACGACGCTCTGGCGCTTCGCGAGCTCGCCGACCACGATCTCGCCCTCCTTGGTGAAGGCGACCACGGAGGGGGTGGTGCGGGCGCCCTCCGCGTTGGGGATGATCTCAGCCTTGCCGCCCTCGATGACGGCCACGGCGGAATAGGTGGTGCCAAGGTCGATGCCGATGACTTTGCTCATGGGATAACCCCGGATGACTGGCCGCATACTGTTGGCACTTCAATAAAAGGTTTACGCCACCCTTGGGGGGTTACGGCATGGCTCGCGCAGACATGCCTCAGCCGCTTCCGGCCTGGCGTTCCGCCGCGCAGGACCGGGGGACTTCAGGAGGGGGGCGCGGCCACGGACACCTTCGCGGGACGGATGACCTTGCCGTGGAGCGTGTAGCCGCGCTCGAACTCGCGAACCACGGTGCCCTCGGCCTGGTCCGCGGTGGGCTCGCGGAGGATGGCCTCGTGGACGGCGGGGTCGAAGGGCTTGCCCACGGCCTCGATGGGGGACACGCCCTCCTTCTCGAGCACCCCTCGGAACTGGCGCGCGATGAGCGTGAGCCCTTCGCGGAGGCTCTCCGCGCTCGCGCTCGTGTCGGCCGTGGCGCGGTCGAAGTTTGCGAGGACGTCCAGGAGGTTCTTGATGAGGCTCTCGGCGGCGAACTTGCGCGACTCCTCCTGCTCGCGGCGCAGGCGCTTGCGCGTGTTGTCGAAGTCGGCCTGCATCCGGAGGAGGCGTTCCTTCATCTCCTCGGCCCGCGTCTCGGCAGCCTTCAGCTCCGCACGGAGGCGTTCCACCTCGGCGGCGGCCAAGTCGTCCTTGAGGGGCACGGAGGCGGGTTCGGGAGTCCCGGCCTCGGGGGCGGCTTGCTGGGTCGGGGCATCCTCGGTCATGGGTACCGGGCCCCACTATTCAGGAACGCTTCGTAAAGCTTGCGCCCCAGGGCCCCCGAGCGGGCCCAGCGAAAAACCTCAAACCCCGGCGCGGTTAGGGGTTGTCGTGCCCCCCGTCGTCGCCTTCCTCTCGAACGTGCACGGCAACCTCACCGCCCTCGAGGAGGCCCTCGCGTTCCTCAAGCGAAAGGGCGTCACCGAGATCCATGTCCTCGGAAACCTCGTGGGCGAGGGAAGGGCTCCGAACGAGGTCGTGGCTCTTGCCCGCAAGCGCGGCCTCCAGTGCCTCCAAGGCCCCTTCGAGGCGGCGCTCGCGGGAAGGTCGCCCCCGCCGCGGCTCTTTCCCACCGAGACGGCGCGCGAGCGCTTTGAGGCGGACGTGGCCTGCAACGCCGACACCCTGGAAAGCACCCACCTGCGCTACCTGCAGGGGCTTCCGTTGGAGCGGCGGCTCGGAGCCGGCGGGCAGACGGCGCTTGCTGCGGCGGGCCGCGTGGGCACGCCCTGGAAGGCCTTCGCCATGGACGCGCCCGTGAGCGCCGTGCGGCAGGAACTCGAAATGGCGCGGGCCGACCTCGTCCTCCTGGGAACGCCCGGCTTCCCCTTCGTACGCGAGGAGGGGACGAAACGCGTCGTGGGTACGGGGAGTCTCCACGAGCCGCGGCACGGTGAGGGCCGCGTGACCCTGCTGGACCTCGAAACCGGTGTTGTGGCCCAACCGGTGGTCGCGTACCCGGTTCCCTGAGGCCCCACCGCGACAATGTTAATAAGTCGGAGGACGTAAGCGGCCCTATCTCATAGTGGGCCCCACAGCCCCTGGTCGGTGCCGTCGATGGAGCGCGAATGGGAACGGGCAGTGGCTGAAACCTTCGACCTCGTGGTCGTTGGCGGAGGCATCAACGGCACCGGCGCCGCCCGCGACGCGGCCCGACGGGGCCTGCGCGTCTGCCTGGTCGAGCGCCACGACTTCGGGTACGGCACCACGGGCCGCTCCACGCGCCTCATCCACGGCGGCCTCCGCTACCTCCGCGAAGGCGACTTCGGCCTCGTGCGCGAGAGCCTGCGGGAGCGCGAGCTGCTGCTCCACAACGCGCCCCACCTCGTGGAGGCCATCCCCTTCCTCATCCCCTTCTACGAGGGCATGAAACCGAGGCCCTGGACCCTCCGCATGGGCCTCGCGCTCTACGACCTCCTGAGCTACGACCGGTCCGTGGGGAGCCACCGGAAGCTCACCCGCGAGGAGACCCTCGCGTTCGAGCCGAGCCTCAACCCCGAGGGCCTCAAGGGCGGCGCCGTGTACTACGATGGGCAGGTTCGCTTCGTGGAGCGCCTCTGCGTGGAGAACGCGCTCGATGCGGCCGCCCAAGGGGCGGTGCTCCTCAACCACGCGCAAGTCATGGGCCTCACGCGCGACGTCGAGGGGAAAGTGAACGGCGTCACCGTCCGCAACCTCCTCACGGGGGAGAGCGCCGACGTGAAGGGCCGCGCCATCCTCGACGCCACGGGACCCTGGCTTGGCCGCTTGAACCCGAGCGACGGCGAAAAGGTGCGCATGACCAAGGGCGTCCACCTCGCAACCCCCCGCATCACCGAACACGCCGTCCTCCTCTTCGCCCCCGACGGGCGCGTCTTCTTTAGCATCCCCTGGTTCGGGATGAGCATCACCGGCACCACGGACACGGACTACCGCGACGAGGTGGACACGCTCCACGCGACACGCGACGACGTGAAGTACCTGCAGGAGGCCACGCGGGACTACTTCCCGAACGCGCCCATCGACGAGGTGGCCTACACCTGGGCCGGCGTGCGCGCGCTCATCAACGTGAAGGGCGTGAGCCCCGGCGCCATCAGCCGCAAGCACCTCGTCCTCGACCACGCAAAGCACGGCGGGCCCCCCGGCCTCGTGAGCATCGTGGGCGGCAAGATCACGCCCTACCGCGCCGTCACCGAGGAGGCCGTGAACGTCATCCTCAGGCGCCTCGGCGAGAAGCGGCGCAGGAGTGTCACCCGCAGGACGCCGCTCCCGGGCGCGCAGCTTCCCGAAGGCGTCACCTGGGACCGGTACCGCGAGCGGGCTGTCGCCGCGCTCCAGCAGGAGTTCCAGCTTCCCGAGCGCACCGCCCGTCACCTTCTCGAGCTCTACGGCACCCGCCACACCCGCATCGCGGACCTTCTCAGGCTCGACCCCGGGCTTGCGCGCCCCGTGTGCGAGCACGCCCTCGACGTGTGGGCCCAGGTGGAGCTTGCCGCGGAGGAGGAGATGGCGCGCAGCACCGCGGACGTCCTTCTCCGCCGCACCACCGTGGGGTACGCCCCCTGCCAGGGGCTCGACGCCGCGCCCGAGGTAGCCCGCTACCTCGGCAAGCGCCTCGGGTGGACCGAGGAGGGAATCCTCAAGGACCTCGCGGCCTACCAAGCCGAAACCGATTTGCGCGTCCAGTTCCGGTGAACGTCATGGCGACCCCCCCGGCGCCCCGGGCCTCGGACGCGATCCACCACCTCGGCCACTGGGGACGCCAAACCGCAAGCGGCATGCTCGCCGCGCTCACCGTGCTCTACGGCCTCCTGTGGCTCAAGGACGGTGAGGCCACCTTCCTGTGGATTGCGGCCGCCACGGGAGCCACGGCGGCGGGGCTCGCGCTTTGGGCGCGGCTGCAGCCCATGGAGTAGATTCTTCGATAATCGTCTGGGGAAGCTTAAGCCGGTCCCGTCCGGCTTCTCGCGCAGAAACTGCGGAGTGCTTGACCATGCGTACCTCGCCCCAGACCCTTGTTTCCGCTGGAATTCTCGTGGTGGCCCTGCTCCTTGCGGGGTGCGCCACTCCCGCCGTCGAGACGCAGCCGCCGACGGAGCCCATCGAAAGCCACGCGGGCACGAAGGCCCCCACCGGAACCTCCCCCGGCGCCGGTGCTGCTCCTGCCGTCCCCGGCACGACCCCCGGCCTGCCCGAGACGCCGACGCCGCCCGCCGGGCCCCGCGCGGAGGTCACTCACCACGCCCTCACCTGGTCCTACGGCGTCACGCGCGTGACGGGCCTCCTCCAGAACACGGGCTCCGTGAACCTTGACAACCTGAAGGTCACCATCTCCCTCGTGGACGCGGAAGGGCGTACCCTCAGCGAGCAGCCCCTGAGCTTCGCCACCCGCATCGTTGCCCCCGGCCAGGCAGCCGTCTTCGAGGCCCGCTTCCCTGACCGCGACGGCGCGGCCGAGGACGCCCGGTTCACCGTCAACTACACTGAAACGCCCGTGGCGCCCGTGGACACCTCGGCCCTCCGGCTGCGCGACGTGGCCACCCGCACGGACACCGTGTACCATTTCGAGGGCAACGTCGTGAACACGGGGACGGCCACGATCCGGAACGCCGAGATGGGCCTCGCCCTGTTCGATGAGAACGGCAAGCTCCTCGACGTGGCGAACGTGGTCCTGAAAACGCCCAGCCTCCCCTCCGAGACGGAGACGGAGGTGGAACTCACCTTCGACCCCCTCGTGGCGCCGAAGGTCACCACCTACCGCGTCCTGTTCTACGCAGGCCGCACCCTATAACGGGAGCGAGATAGCATTAAATGGCGGGGGAGCCGATGGCTCCCCATGCCCACGCGGGAATTCGTCGAAGAGCTGGCCGAGGAAAGCACGGCCTGGGTGCAGGAAGGGCTCATCACCCCCGATGCCCGGGACGGGATTCTCGGCCGCTACGCCGACCCTTCCCTCCTCACGCCCTCCCGGGAGCGCGCCCGCGACCACTCCGCCCTCACCGTCATCCTTTACACCCTCGCGGGCCTCCTCGTGGGTGCCGCCACCCTCGCCCTCTTCTTCACCCTCATCGAGAACTTCAACACGCAGGAAACGAACCTCCCGCTCCTCGTGATGGGCATCCTCCTCCTTGGCGCCGGCGCCGCCCTCAAGTTCTCGCGACCCGGCTTCCTGTTCGCGGAGTCCCTCCTCATCGCGGCCATCATCCCCCTCGCCACGGCCTCGGTGGACGAGAACAACCGCGCCTTCGCGCGCCCCCTGCTCCTCCTCGCCGCGGGCGCCCTCGCCCTCTACCCCCACTTCCGCCTCCCGGTGAGCGCCCTCGCCATCGTCGGGTACGGGCTCGCGGGCTTCATGATCATCGACGTGTTCTTCGAGGGCACCGAGGCCACGGGCTTCTTCGCCGCCCTCGTCCTCATGGCCGTCCTCCTCGCGAGCATCGTCACCGTGGACCGCCACGTCCTCGGCCGCGACCGCACGGACGCCACCGCCGTGGCCACCATCGGCCTCGGCATCGCCACCGCCGCCTGGCTGGGGGAAACCATGGACATGAACTGGTCCTCGGAACTCATCGAAGTGGCCCTGGGGCTCGTGATGCTCGTCGTGATGGGCATCGGGCTCCTCGTGAGCCACCGCGGCATCGCCCTCGGCGCCGCCGCCGTCATCGCCGTGGACGCCATCGTGTTCGCCTTCGACGTGGGCGGCGTCTTCCTGGGTACCGTCAGCCTCCTCGCCGTCGCGGGCCTCCTCATCTGGCAGGCGGAGTTCCTGAAGCGCTACCTGCGGGAGGCGGGCCGCGGCGCCGCATGAGGGCGGAGCCTTCAAGCACCCCCTTGCGGATGCCTCCTCGCCCGCCACCGCGCGGGCGGAGGTTTGAGAAATGAACCGCTTTGTGCTGCCAGCCATCGCTCTGGCCCTTGTTCTGCCCCTCGTCTTCCCCACGGCTTCGGCCGCGGCCGACGTGGGCGCCATCGCGCCCCCCGAATGCAACGCCACTACCGTGCGCATCGCCTGCGCCGAGTACGAGGACGGCACCGTCACCGTCTGCTACGAGCAGGGCCTCGGCAACCTGGACCCCCCGCCGCCCGTGTGCAAGTCCATCCCCGTCGGGAAGATCGTGCGCCCCATCTCCGGCTGCTTCGGCAACGACCTCGTCTGCTACACCGTGAGCGGCACGAGCG
>DATMKA010000272.1:0-3853 GCA_035553595.1 Thermoplasmatota archaeon
GTACCCCCGGTAGGTATCGTTGCCGCTCAGGTCCAAGAGTTCCCCGCGCGCAAACCCGAGGTAGACTCCCGCGAGATTGCCGTCGGCGCCTCCGTTCACGCCATTACTCCCTGCTGAGTAGAGGTCGTTGCCTGCCGCGTCGTACAGGAAGCCCATACCGACCCAGGCGCCCCCGTTCACGCCCATGATCGATCCGTGGTAAAGGTCGTTCCCTGCCAGGTCGATGAGGATACCGGTCCCCTTAGCAGCGCCGCCGTTGACTCCGCAGAGGCGGGGGTGCTTGGGGTCCCCATAGGTGTCGTTGCCTCGGAGATCGACGAGGGCGCTTGCCCTCCAGGTGACTTCCTCCCAATGTCTGCAAGGCCGGTCGGAGAGGGTGTTCCAACTGCTCCCACCGGCATTGTTCACGTAGCGATCATCGCCCCCTAGGTCAACGGCAAGAATGTAATCCCGAGTGTAAGTCGTCGCTTCCCCCGAGAGATCCAGGGCGAGGACCCCTCCGATCCCCACGAAGGGGAATCCTTCCATGGAGGCCGTCGTGCTTGCCTGGGCGAGCCCGTGAGCGGCGTCTAGGATGGTTGCACGGGCCTCAAGGTAGCGGTTTACCTCAGCCTCGCGGGGGGCATCCCCAAGGGACGCCGTCGCGTCAGAGGCCTCAAGGAAGGCCACCAGGAGCCGCCGGAGTTCCCGCGACAGTGCCGGGGCTTCCGTCTCGAGACGGTTGAGGACTTGGACGGTCTCCGGTTCCAAGGGAGCCTCCTGGTTAGCAAGGGTTGAAACCAACATGGCGAGGCTGCTCTGATCCGAGGCCGCCGCGGCATGGGCTCCGAAGGGCTCGCCCGGCATTCCCACCACTGAATTAGCCCCGGTTCCGGGGAGGCCTGACAGTGGCAGCGCCAGGAGGGAAAGCACGACCGCTAACCTGCCCACTATCCGCAGGGGAGACTGAGAGGGGACGGTGGGGGTAGTTCTCAAGGGCTGACGGCTTGGCGTGGGGTTCCCCTGATATAAACCCTCCTTTGCCCCCTGTGAGTCTCGACGTCGAACACTGCCTACGGCCTGAAGCTTGGATGGGAACCTAGGTTGCCGCTGCCATCCTCCTCGCTGAGTTCCGATCATCGGAACATGGCTCTCACGGCTTTGATGGGATCGTCTTAGGAATCCAGCCCTATTGCTCTCTCATAGCACCCTCTTGAGGCAAAGCCGGCACACTCGAGCGAGCCCGCGCGGTGCCCTTGGGCACTTACAACCCACCTGCGGCGCGCCGCGCGACGGCGGCACGGTTCGTGGCCTGCTGCAGGGTCTCGCCCCACCCGCCGGCCTCCTGGGACATGCGCTTGCCAAGCTCGGCAGCGAGGGAATCGTACAGCTCCGCGGCCCGCAGCAGGTGCCGCCGCTTCTCCGCAGGGTCCCGCGTGAGGCGCGGCATCAGGTTGCCGTGGAGGACGGCGGCAAGCCCGGCGTCGAAGATGAGGCCTTCGCGGCGGCCCCCGTTCCACGCGGCGTCGAAGGCCTGCAGGAAGGGGTCGGCGGCGCGGCCCTGGGCGCGAGGGTCCTCCAGCTCTAGGAGGGCTTCTCGGGCGCTCCGGACAGGGGCGAGGCGCGCGAGCACGTCGGGGTGGAGCTCCGCCTCCATCTCCACGAGCACCATGGCGGCCTGGTCCGCGGCCTCCGTCACCTGCTTGCGGTCCACGGTGCCCAGGGCGGTTTCGGGGGCAGCCGCGAGGTGGGTGTAGGCACGGAGGAGCTCCTCCACCACCACGAGGGCGTCCGCCTCCTCGGGCACGTCCTGGAGGTCGCCCAGGTTCTCCGCCACCCAGTTCCAGGCCCCAAAGAGCGCGTCCTCGGCAGCCTTCACGGCATCGCCCATGGGGCTCCGAAAGGGGGCGCCCCCCTTGAAGGTGTCTGCCCTAAGCGAGGAGGATGGGAACGTTGAGGGCCTCGATCCGCTTGGCGCGCCCATGCCGCTCCGCCGTCGCAAGGCCCACAACCACGAGCTCCTTCAGGTCGCGGCTCACACGGGTCACGTCCCGGCCCACGGCATCCGCAGCCTCCTGGACCGTGTTGAAGGGCCCCTCGGAGCGGAGGACCTCAAGCAGCCGGATGCGTTCCTCGGTGAGGATCTTGGGAACCAGGCGAAGGGGGATGGCGATGAAACGGTCGGGGTACTGGTTAGGGTTCGCAGCCACCGCGCGAATGAGATCCATCGGCAGGTCGAGATTGCGTTCGAAATCGCCCTCCTCGCTACCCGTTTTCGATTTTCGTGCTGCCCTTCGTTGCGGCATCCTACTTCAACTCCATCCGAGAACGGTAGTCCCGCCAGTTCCTGCGGAGTTCGCCGAGTGCGCGGGTAAGCCGCTCCCCGTAGTCGCCTGCTGGCCGGGCAGGATTCTCCATGGGTTGAACCGCGGGGGGCCCCTCGAGCCAAAAGCGGTGCCTGTGGAGGTAACCATGGCAGGTGTCGTAGCGTACAACCTCCCGCCAGGTGCCTCCAATCCGTTCCCTGTAATTCACCACGAACTCCATCACGGCTCCGCCCTCCAGCCGGACCTCCACGTCGAGGATATCCTCGGCGGTGAGGTACAGCTCGAAAGCTCTGACGCTTGACATCTTAGGTCAATCCACCGCATAAGCCTGTTGGAAGCATCCTCTTTGCCCCGCCGGCCTCGAACGCCGCCGGGAGGAGAAAGCCTAAGAGGCGCCGCCGGGTTGGCGGGCCCCATGGCCGCGCAAGAACTCGGCATCGTGGGAGCCGTTGCCGGGGCGCTCGCCCTCGTGCTCGCGCCCCCCTTCGCGCCCGAGGCGCGCCTCCTCGGGGACCAGACCACGAGCGTTGCGCTCCTCGCCGTCATCACCGCCCTCATCGCGGGGTGGGGCGCGCTCTCCGTGGCGCGGAACCGCCCCAAGCCCTGGACCGCGGACACCAAGGTCGGGATCGCGGCGGGCGCCCTCGGTGTCCTGCTCGGGGGCGTTGGCGCGGTGGTGCTGCTGGTGCGCTACGGGTTCACCATCTGATTTATAGCCGCTGGGGGAATGATCCGCCGTGAAGCTCCCGGACGAGATCGTGGCCGACTATTTCGCGCCCACGGTACGCGTCATGCTGGCCCAGGCCCTTGAGCGGCGCGGTCTCACCCAGAACCAGATCGCGGACCTCCTCGGCCTCTCCCAGTCCGCCGTGAGCAAGTACCTGGGCGGCCGCCTCCAGCCCGACCCCCTGCTGCTTCGCGACCCGCGCCTCACGGAGACCGTGGACCGCGTCTCGGAGGGCCTCGCCACGGGGCGCCTCACCCAGGTGGATGCGCTGGCGGCCTTCATGGCCCTCGCGCAGCAGTTCGAGAACCGCGGCCCCATCTGCGCGCTCCACGAGCGGGAGATGCCCGCCCTCCAGGGCCTCGGGTGCACCCTGTGCGTGCAGGGGCGGGGCGGCGCGGGTCTCCACGCGGAGACGGAGGTGCTCGCGAACCTGCGGCAGGCGGTGCGCGCCCTCGAGCTCGCCCCCGGCCTCTCACGGCTTGCGCCCCGCGTGGGCAGCAACCTCGCCATGGCCGTCCCCGGCGCCAAGGACGCCTCCCAGGTGGCCGCCATCCCGGGCGGCTTCTACGAGCTGCGCGGCCACGTGAAAGCGCCCGCCCCGCCCGAGTTCGGAGTGTCGCGGCACGTGGCCGAAATCCTGCTCGCGGTGCAGCGCGCCATTCCCTCGCGGCGGGCCGCCCTCGACATCGCAAGCCGCCCCGAGGTGCTTGCGGCCTGCAGGCGCGCGGGGCTCACGCTCCTTGAAATCGAGGCCCGCGACGAGCAGGACCCCTCCCGCATTCCCGCCCTCATTCCTGCGGGAACGATGCCGGACGTGCTC
>DATMKA010000273.1:0-12137 GCA_035553595.1 Thermoplasmatota archaeon
CGAAGATGTGGTACTTCTGTGCGGGGTCCCGAATCTCCGTCTCGATGCGGTGGGCGATGAGGCGCTCGGGCTGGTGAAGGGGCTTCACGCGCTCGCTCATCTCCTTGAAGGTCTTGAAGAGGCCCTTCTTGCGCTCCTCGAGGGTGGCCCACATGAGCTTCTTGCCGAGGCCGGGGAGAAGCTCCAGCATGTGCATGCGGGTCGTCACGGGCCCTGCCTCGTTGTAGAACTTGAGGAAGCGCTCCTCCTGGGCCTTCACCATCTGCTCGATGACGAAGGGCATCTCGGACTGGGCCGCGTGGGTCATCTCCTCGTAACGGACGCGGCCGCGGACATGGTCCACCTGGCGGGGAATGGCGGGGTCGCGGCCCACATAGATACGGTCGCCCACGAGGAGCGTCGCGTCGGGCTTGGGCACAAGCTCGAGGAGGACGAAGTTCCGCTCGCCGATGCCGTAGGCAACGGGGTCCTTGCTGCGGGGATTGTCAGGCCTACCCCGAGGTAGGAAATCCAGGATGTAGACGTAGTCCTCCATGGAAAGACCGCCGTTGATATTACCCGAGGTAACCCCGGACGAGTTCAAGAATCTTATCGATCTCGTCCTTCTCCAGCTGGACACGGTCCTTGGCGAAGACGGCGCGGACGTCGTCCGGGTGGCTGGGCGCAAGGTCCACGATCTTCGCCGCCTGGGCGGGCGTGACCTTGGGGAGGGCGAGGAGCTTGCCCAGGAGTTCGTCCGCCTGCCCCATCGGGAGGCGGGCGAAGGTCGAAGCGTGGTCGGCCGCGAGCTTCTGCTCGTAGGTCAGGTCCTCGGCTGTCTGGCCGCGGAGCTCGCGCTCGCGCTCGATGAGCGCCTTCACAGTGGCGAGGGGGACGGGCTTGCCTTCAAGGACTTCCTCTGCAGGCTGGACCGAGGTGCTGGGGGGAGCTGCGGCGACCACTTGGGATTCCTCCTAGTCGGGGTTTCAGGCGTTGGCCTTCAGGTGCTCAGGGCGGGCGATCACGGTCTTCATCAGGCCGCCCACGCGGACGGACACGATGAAGGCGGTGCCCTGCTTGCCGACGACGGTGCCGGTGAAGCCCTGGAAGCGGGGGTGGGGCATGCCCTTGTGGATGGACGAGTTGATGTTGATGTTGACCTTGCTGCCCTCGTCAAAGGAGCGGAGAGAGTGGGTCACGGGGGTGAGGCCCTTCTCGCTGGCGCGGCGGGCGAGCTTGGAGCGTGTCTTGCTGCGGAATCCCTTGGAGCGGACGACCATTTCAGTTTCCTCCAGATGAATGTGATTTTCAGGCTTCTTCGTCGAGGGGGGCGGAGCTCTCGTACTCGACGCCCAGGATGTCGAGGTCCTCGACCTTCGCGGGAACGCCTGTGAGTTCTGCCACCGAGGGGGTGGTTCTTCCCTCGTCGCCCGATACGAGTTCCTTGATGTAGAGGCCTGCGTCCCCGGTGATGCGAATTTGGGCTTCGCGGCCGGAGAGGCTCTCCAACTCAATTGAGTGCACCTGCCGCTTGCGAACCAGATCGGCTCGGCGGTGGGATACACGTGAAGGCGTACGCTGGGCGACGACGCAGCCCCGTAATGTCCCGATGGCCTTTAAAAGCTTTTCGGAGGTTACGTCGTCCGCGAAAACGACCCGCGCGAGGTAGGTCTTGTGGCCGCGGAACTCCTTGACGTGGGCCACTTCCTCCTTGGAAGCGATGCGGAGGCCTTCCACCTCGACGCGGCCCTTGTTCGTCTCGTTGATCTCCCGCTCGAGGCCGGCCACGTCGAGGGCGCGGGTCTTCGGGTTCTTGAGCTCGAGGACGAAGGGGCGGCCCGACCCGAGGCAGCGGGCGTCGATGTCCTCGCGCCCCGCGCCGTGGAAGGCCGTCTCCGTGGCGCCCGAGGCCTGCTTGGGGGCGGCCTCGATGAGCTCCTGCACCGAGGCCTCGTAGAGCTTGCCGGTGCCGTTGCAGGTGTTGCAGCCGCGGCCGCGGCAGCGCCGGCAGGGCCACACCGTCTGCGGGAGGCCGCGCTCGAGCTTGCGGTAGCGCCCAAACAGGTAGTAGCCGCCGAAGGTGAGGGTGGCGACGTTGAACCGCGTGTCCAGGAGGACGGTGATCTGGGGCTTTCCGAACTCGACGGGCTTCCCGTTCTTCGCGTGGACGCGCTTCCCGATCTCGCGGTTGAGCTCCGAGTTCAGCTTCTCCGAGCTCTCCACGCACCCCGCCGCCTGCCAGAGGGCCTGCTCGCGCGCCATGAGGTCGGGGTCCACGCGGGTGCCCACGAGGTAGTTGTCGTACTCGTACCCCTCGAGGGACTCGAGGACGATGGTGGCGAACTCGTCGAGCTCGCCGAAGAGGCCCTCGCACACGGTGCAGTCGAGGAAGTTCACGGCGGGCGTCTGCAGGGCCTCCCGAAGGAGGGCGCCGCGCTCCGCGTTCGAAAGGCCCGACTCGAGCTTCCCGAAGCCACGGCCCAGGCAGTGATCGCACACCCTCTGGGCGGCGACGATGCGGGCCTTCCCGAGGGTCTCAGGGGAAAGCAGGGGCCGGGACATGGGGCGGCCGAAGGGCCTCCTTCTAAAAAAGGGTTCCCTGCCCGTGCTTCCGGTGGAACCCTCCTCGAAGGCTCGGTGACCGGGCCTGAGCCTTTAAGCGCCGTCGCGTCCGAGCGTTACGCATGGGCACCAAGGACAACTACCACGTGACGCCCCATCCGCAAGGGTGGGCCGTGAAACGCGAACATGCCGAACGCGCCTCGAGCGTCCACGGGACCAAGGAGGAAGCCGTGCGGGCAGGAATCGACCTCGCCAAGCGCCACGAAGGGTCCCTCCGCATCCACAATCAGGACGGCCGCATCCAGGAGGAGCGGACGTACCGCGAGGACCCGTACCCTCCGGAGGGGTGAGGCGGGGCTTTTTCTCCTGCACGTTTCCGGTCGACCCTAGGCGATAAGCCCTGGCTCCCGTTCGGTTTTTGAACAAAAAGAAGAGGGCCCCGTAGATCGGGGCCGTATAATTCTGTGATTATACTTGCTTAGCGCCGTTCCTCACCAGGCGGCCGCCGCGCCTCGCCCCGGGAGGGTTCCCAGTAGACGTCGCGGTCGCGGAGGCGCTCGCCGCGATAGACGCCGCCCGTGGCGCGCTCCTCGCCGGGCGTATAGGTGACGCCCTCGCCGTAGCGGGAGCGTTCGCCCGCGTAGCGGCCGGGGTCGTCGTGGAGGACGCCTTGGTCGCGCGCGTCGCCGCCCCGGCGCCAGGTGTCCTGGGGTTCGCCGCGGTACACGGGGTCGTTGCGGTAGGCCTCGCCGCCGCGGTAGCCGGCGGCAGCGCCGCCCACGGCGCCTGCCGCGGTGGAGCCCGCGTAGGGGCGGCCGTAGCCTTCGCGCTCGTAGAGGCCCGCATCGGCGGGCATGCTGGGGTAGTAGGGGTCGCGGCGGGGCCACATGAAGGCGGTGAGGGCCGCGGAGAGGAGGCCGATGCCGGCCGCGGGGAGGCCCGCGAGGAAGAGGCGCAGCCACACGTTGGGGACGGTGCCGGCCTGGTTCTGCGCGGTGTTGAACACCTGCTGGAGGGTGTTCGTGACCTCCGCGCCGCTAAGGACGACGGTGAGGAGCACCATGAGGTAGAAGCCGATGAAGCTCGCGATGCCGGCGACGATGCCGCGCATGAGGGGGTTGCGGCCGTCGGCGGCGCCGATGCCGATGCCCACCGCAAGGGCCACGAAGGTCGACATCAGGATGGCCGTGAGCGCGAAGAAGGCGACGCTCGCCACCTCCACGGGGACTTGCGTGCCGCCAACGGTGGTGGCGGCGTCACCGGCGGCTCCCACGAGGAAGCCCATGAGGCCGAGACCAAAACCGATCACTAGGAACAAGGCGATTCCGATGAAGAAGGCCCGGACGTGGCTCGTCGCCACGGGCCTGGGTCTTCCTGCTGCATACTGGGTGTCCACCATGGAAACGTCACCGAAGGGGGCTCGGTGGCGACTCGCGCTTAAGTGATATGGCTCCTTGATCGCATCCCGGGGGTTTACCGGGGGAGGAGGCGGTGGACCACGCGCCCGTCGAGGACGGTGAGGAGCACCTGGACGTCCTTCACGCTGGTCGGGTGGTCCCTCGGGTCCTTGTCGAGGACGATGAAGTCCGCGAAGTAGCCGGGCGCAAGGGTGCCCACCTCGCGCTCCAGGAAGCCGCCGTAGGCCGCGCCGCGCGTGTAGGCGTAGAGCGCCTCCTCCACGTTGAGGCGCTGGTCGGGCGTGGGCGCGTTCACGGCACAGTGGATGCCGTACAGGGGCCCCGTGGGCATGTGGTCGGACCCGAAAGCGATGGGGATGCCGAGGCGCTTGAGCACGGCGAGGCGGTTGTGCTTGCCCACGATCTCGGCGCCCAAACGGTCCGCGTACATCTGGCCCGCGTGGCCCCATTCGCCGATGAAGTTCGGCTGACAGGACGCAATGACGCCGAGCTCCTTCATCCGCTGCGCGTCCTTGTCCGTGAAGAGCTCGAGGTGCTCCAAGCGGTGGCGCACGTCCTGCGACGGGTGCTCGGAAAGCGCGTGGTCGATGGCGCGCAGCGCCTGGTCCACGGCGGCGTCGCCGATGCAGTGGATGGCAAGCTGGAGGCCCCCGGCGTGGGCGCGAGCGGCCAGGTCGAAGAGCTTCTTGTCGTCGTAGATGAACATCCCCTTGTTGGTCTCGGAGCCGCGGTAGGGGAAGCTGATGGCGGCGGTGCGGGACCCGATGCTTCCGTCCGTGAACAGCTTGAGGCCGCCCACGCGGAGCCAGGCATCGCCGAAGCCGCGGTGGAGCTTCAAGGCGAGGAGGTGCTCGAGGTCGTCCACGCGGTAGTACAGGAGCGTCCGCACGGGGAGCGAGCCCTTGTCCCTGGCGCGCTGGAGGGCGTCCACGTCGTCGTGGTCGACGATGGCGTGCACGCTCGTGATGCCGCGCTCCCAGAGGGCGCGGGCGGCGCGCTCGAGGCCCTTGACGTGTGTCTCCACCGTGGGCTTCACGAGGTCGGTGATGCGGTACGCGTCGTGCTCCGTGAGGAACCCCGTGGGGTGGACGGCGGGGTCCATGCCGGCGCGGCGGAGCGCCTCCGAGTTGACGACGACGCTGTGGATGTCCACGCGGATGAGCACCACGGGCTTGTCGGGCGCGATGCGGTCGAGCTGCTCGCGCGTGGGAACGAGGGGACGGTCCCACTTCATCTCGTCCCAGGAGTGGCCCACGACCCAGCCGCCCTGCATCGTCATCTGGGCGCGCTCCTTCACGCGCTCCAGGCACTCCTCCACGCTGCGGACGGTGCCGAGGTTGAGGCGGAGCAGCTGCATGCCGTACTGCACAAGGTGCGTGTGCGCGTCCACGAAGCCCGGCAGGAGCACGCGGCCCCCCGCGTCAATCACTTCCGTGCCGGGACCCTTGAGGGCCTCGGCCTCGGCGCGGGACCCGACGGCGACTAGGCGGCCGCCGCGGAGGGCGAGGGCCTCCGCCTGGGGCTTCGCGGGGTCCATGGTGAGAATGCGGGCGTTCACGACGACGAGGTCGGCGTGCAGGGGCATGGCCCCCGGATCGGGGGAGAGGGATAAAGGGGTTGCTGCGTCCAGCCCCCGCTCCCGCTCCCGTTCACGCTCCCGCTAACGTTGGACGTCGAGCGTGAGCGTTAGCGTGAGCGTCCGCCCGGCTCACGCCACGCTCCCGCTCCCGTTCACGCTCCCGCTAACGATCCCCGTTCCACGATTGACACGCGAGGAAGCGTTAGGGAGTCCCCTGCCCTTCCCCCGGCTCCCTGAACGCAAGCAGGATGACGGCCCCCAGGATGCCGGCCGCCCCGAGGAGCTGGAGGAGGCTTGGAATCTCGGCTCGGAAAAGCGCCGCGAAGAGGAGGGTGGAGAGGGGCTCCACGGTGCTGAGGATGGCGGCGCGGGAGGCGCCCACCACGGGGAGGCCCTGGAAGAAGCAGCCGAGGGCCGCCGCGGACCCGATGACGCCGAGCGCCACGGCGATGAGGAGCCCCGCGGTGCCCCCCGAGAGAGCGAGCCCGCCGGGCGTGAAGGGCGCCACCAGGAAGAAGGCCGCCGAGGCGGAGGCCATCACACCCACGGCGAGCGCGCCCGCCGGGACGCCCGCGGCGATGCGGCGGCCCGCGAGGAAGTAGACGGAGTAGGTGAGGGCCGAGAGGAGCAGGATGACGACGCCCACGGGTTCCGCGGACCCTGCGGCGCCGCCCGTCGCGACGAAGCCGACCCCCAGGAGCGAGAGACCGAGCGCGGCAAGCCCGAGGCCCCCGAGGCGCTCCCCCATGAACGCGGACAGGAGGGCCACCATGGCCGGGCTCGTGAAGAGGAGGACGCTCGCGATGCCCGCATCCACGGTGCCAAGCCCCACGAAATAGAGGCCGGAGGTGAAGCCGATGCCGAGCGCGCCGAGGGCCGCGACGCGGGGCCACTCGCGGAAGGTGGGGAGCGCAGGTTCCCGGAGCGCGGCCAGGAGGACGGCGAGGGCGGCCGCGCCAATAGCGAAGCGCACCGCCAGGAGGGAGGCGACGTTCCACCCCGCCTCGAGACCGAACTTCGCGAGCACCGCGACGCAGCCGTAGCTGAGGCCGGAGGCGAGCATGAACACGACGCCCGCGCGGTAGCTCCAGGTGCGCGTCACGCGCTCCCCGAGCAGGGAGCGGGCCATAGCCCTTTCGATCCACCCACGGGTGCGGCGTTGGAGGGCATTGCACTCTGGCGCTGTCGGCCAACAGGCCGAAAGACCAGGCCTGGCAACAGGCACTCGGGCAATGGCAGCACACCGAACGACTTAGCCGCGTTTGGGGTCCCTTGCAAGTCCGCTCTTTAGAGCCACAAGGCGGGTGACGTCAGCGCGCGCAGTGAGATGTTACTCTCCTATATGATAGGTGTCCCGACCTCAAGCGTTGTGATCTCACGCTGCTAGCTCCCGCGGTAGAATGCTCGCGTAGCGACTATCCCTAACGAGAAGAGTGCCCATACCACCTCTGGATGTCCTACGGGTCGTTCCGCTGAGTCTAACCCTAGGGGCGGGGCGGGAGGTTCTTCTGGCCTGGAGGCCTCGCCGAGGCGAATAAAGAAGGTTTCCGTTTTTGGGTTGGTGTTCTGACCCGGAGATATCCAGACCCCCGAGGCGCTATTGGTCCAACCTGTCGCTTCAGCGGGCCCAGAGGTCATCCCATCCGGGGTGACGATCCGGATCTCGGTTCGTGTGAAGGAGGGGACGCTGAGCCTGAGCTTAAGGAGGCCGCCACGGTCCGCCACCGGCCAGATAACACTCGCCTCCTGGAGGAATTCGAACCGGCGGCTTCCGGGATGGACCCGGAGTGAGGGCGGCTTGGTTTGGAGAGGGAGGCGCTCGTCTTCCAGCTCAAGCGTGAGTCGCTCAATAGGCAGGGGATTGAGTTTCCGCGCTAGCGAAGCGGCCTGTTCAAGCTCCGCCTCACTGATCTCCCCATCGCCATCCCCAAGAACACCATCGAGGGTGATGTTCGCGACAATCGGTTCCCTGCTCTCCAATGAGGTTATCATGTCCAAGATGAGCCGATCAGACAGGACTCGCAGATTGAGAGTAGCGCTTGCCGCATTCGCGGAGGTCAACTGCATTCGACCCACCGTCAATTCGTTGATCGGACACCGCATTAGCCGGCTCTCAAACCCTGTAGGCTCGAATAGGGAATCCTCAGGCTCGGCAGGACCTGCGACGATGAGAAGTTGACTATTGTGCTGACATGCGGGGATAGTAAAGGTGCCGTCCTCTCGGGCAATGGCAATGGCAATTACGCGTTCCTTGGCATGGTCATAGAGAAGAACTCGTGCCTTGTGGATGGCGCGTCCGGTTCCGTCCACGATTGTGCCCGTTGCGTTCTGCCTATTCAACCGTTCGTTGTCAGTTTCGAGAACAATCGTCCCTAGCGGATTCGTGCCGGAGGTCGCATCTACACGAATAATACGGTCCAGGCCATCGCGGCCCTTTGCGCAGGACTCGGTACATGAAAGATATAGCTTCTGTGCCGCTGCCGAAGTGAGGACCTCAAAGCGGCCGTCAGGATCTGAGTTTGTCTCCACTTTATTGAGAAGGTTCCCCTCAGAGGATATGGCTGAAATCCCTACCCCCGGAAGAGGCTCGCCTGCGGTGTTAGTGACCCTCCCATAGAGGAGGGCTGTGCGGGGCGGTTTCGGCGTGAGGGTGAGAACGGAAGGCTCCGCATCGGGAAAGGCTCTCAGTTCAAGAGTCCCTGGAAAGTACCCTTCCTTTGTGAGATCAAGCCTCACGGGGGAGGGGGGGACAGCCAAGTAGAATCGACCGGAGCCGTCAGTGGTCGCAGTAGATCGGGAGTGCATCCAGAATGGGCTCTCAGGTCGCCCGATAGGTAGTAGCAGCTCGACGGTAACCCCCCCAAGAGGGGTCCCAGTCTCGGCTCGTGCCTCGCCCGTCAGCAGGAAATGGGGTTCAGACAGAGAAAGGTCTGCCTCGACGACCCGCGGATCTGCAGGAAGAGCAGAGAGGTTGATTTCGGTAGTCTGTGGCTTGTAGAAATCGTGCTTAATGGAGAGAGTCGCTCGGCCTTCCCCCGGTGCAGGTAGTATCACTGCTCCATTCGAGGATGTCTCTGCATGCGCTTCTGAGCGGCAAAGATTCATGCTTGGTGCGTCGTAGCTAAGAGTGACCTCAGCGTATTGAAGCGGCATTCTGAATTGGTCGCGCCCTCCGTTAACCAGGATCGTTAGGGGCCGGAGGGCCGGGATCTCTTGGAGAAAGATTATCCTGCTCTCGTTGAGACCTGGCGAAACAGGAACTCGTTCCGTTGCAATGCAGTATCCTGGCGCGGACACGTTTAGGACCCGCGATCCGGGGGATACCGTTTCCAAAAAGTAAGTGCCTCCCCCGGTGGACTGAGCGCTCTCCTTGAGGTGGGGGTATCCCCCGGCGAAGGTCACGGTCGCGTTCCCCACGGGCCCCTCGTCATCGACGACTCGAACCCACACCACTGAGGTCTCGCTAGCTGTGGCGAGGGGACTCGTGATCGCGATCGATAAGAGGCCTAGGGCCGTGAGCACCACGAGAGGAGCCACTCCGTCGGGGTACCGAGCGGGATCGTGCTTGTTACGCCGTGAGAGGGGCGACATGGGGGACACCACCGATAGTTTTTCAGGGATTAGGCGGGCACCCACACACTGAACGTGTTGTACCCGCACCCAACGCCGTAGCACGGAGTGCCGTAGCCATGGCGGTGCTCGTTCGTAGCGTCCGCATGGTGGAACGCGAACTCTGAGTACCACTTAATGTCCGCATGCGTTCCCTTTGGGACTTTCCACACAGCGCCATAGGACAGAGTGAACGAGCTCTTGCCATTAAGGAACGCACTGTTCTCTTCGGTCCGCCAGCGGACCTTGTCACCGGTCCAGTACTCTTGGTAGATGTCTACGTCAGAGAAGTAAAGACTCCAACCGAGGGACGCGCCAGCGTAACCAAGACTAAAGGTATGGGTCTGCTCGTTTAGGTTGACGTGGTTGTTGGGATCGATGTCTACGATGCTTTCGCCAGTGCCGGGTGTCCATTCCGCCTTCTGCGTATGATCGTAGCGGTCCCAGTATGACCAGACGTGGTTGCCGGGGGCGGCGTTAAGGGTTTCCTTGTACTGCAGGAACACATACTTGTATCCCTGAGTATCGGCGTATGTTGTCCGACAGGCGTACCAGCGGATGTAGACGTTGTTGTTATGATCGACGTTGTAACCACTTGAGCCGAAGGGCTCGTAGGTTTGCACGAATTCGAGGCCTGAGGAGGAACCCCCGTCAGGGCTACAGGTGGATGTGACGCTGGCCTCACCTGTGTCCCCGGCAGCGTAGAGAATCTGGGGTTCGGGTCCAGGGACTGTCTCATCGGGAAGGGGGGTGGCGATGCTTACCGTCGGGTGGTGTAACCTGTCTGTTAGATCCCCTGTCTTGTGGGCACTCACGACAGGAGCCGCTGTAAAGAGGGCTACCAGAAGTAGCACGAAAACTGTTTTCCCTTTTTCATTCTTAGTGGCCATGTGGGTCACCACAATAACATCCGCAGTTCACTCATAAACCGAATAGAACCCAACGTCCGGCCTCTGGAAGGGCGACACGCGGGACTCTCCGACCTCAAATGTAGCTTAGGTGGCCATTCAACGCTGTTATGGTGCACATTTTGTGGCCTTCAGCGTAAAAAAAAATTGAACCATAAGACTGAAATTACAAATCATCATTGATTTACGGCCTCATGGGAGGTCCGATTGTGGAGAGAGTGGAGAAGAAATACCGTAGGGGTCGCGTCGAGATCTATGGGGACATTCTGTTCTGGGTTAAGCAGTCCCGTGAAGTTCAGCAAGGAAGACGGATTTCCTGGAGCCGTATCCAGTCTTTGGCGTACATTCCGCAGACCCGGTTCAAGGGTCACCTCAAGGAGATGCACGACCTAGCGCTCTTAGATGTAGAATCGGGGGAAGTTCTACCTGCGGGCGAGGAATTCTTATCGAGCTACCTCGGGCTGGTGCGGGTGCTCACCGAGCGTGAGTCATCGAGCGCATCAGCGCAGGAGAGGCTCCGGCCTGAAGGTATAGCAGCCCGAGCCGCCGCCCGCCTGAGTCCGCTAACCCCCCTGGCTCCTCCGGCCGATAGGAGTGTATATTGATGCGTTGGGGGTCGGCGGTTTTGAGTGCCGCAGGGATTGGCCTGTTACTGGCTCTGGGTTTCGTGTTCCTGTACGATGGGAGTCCCCCTGCCATCGTCATAGGGCCAGGTGCAGAGGAGCATCGGCCCCTAGTCGAGGAGTGGGCGCTCACAGTTAAGGGAACCGGCCAATTACTGTGTACCATCAACGAGCCCTGCGGGGATGCCGCTAAGGAAGCGGCCCTTGCAGGAGAGGGGTGTGGGCTCTCGGTACGGATGTGGCTCTCGGCGACGCATCGTGCGGTGGTCGTGGAGGAGGTCAATCTAACGGGCTTTGCCTCGGGCATGGCAAACAGGACGACGTTCATGCAGGAGTTCGAGGTTCCATGGGACGGCGGCGCGTGGTGGCGCATGGAAGAGGAACGGGTGGCTTTTCGCGTTCCAATCCCCTGTGACACGCAGGAGCTCTCACTGACGGTCAACGGCAGTGGTCGCACCGTCACGAACAGCAGAGCGTCCTTCAGCCAGTCGGTCGACCTTCAGCTGGTTTGATCGAGGGACGAAGGGGGACCCCAGGGCTTTTATCGCGTTAAGCGATACACGCCCCCATGACCGTCGACCAGCCCTACGAGAAGATGGTGTTCGTGTGCACGAAGGGCGCCTACTGCCCCCGCGACGGGCCCGCGCTCCAGGTGCACCTCATCCTCAAGCAGGGCATCAAGGACACTCCGGAGCTGCGGGACGACGTCCGCATCAACCACTCCGGGTGCCTCAACCAGTGCGGCCACGGCCCCATGATGGTCGTCTACCCCGAGGGCGTCTGGTACTCCCACGTGGACGAGGCCGGCGCCAAACGCATCCTCGAGGAGCACCTCAAGGGCGGGAAACCCGTGGAGGAGTACCGCTACCGCGCCGAGCGCAAGGGCGGCAACAAGACCGACGCCATCAAGGCCGAGGACAAAGCCAAGAAGGCCGGGGGCGGGGCCCCCGAGTAGGGCTCACGCGCCGCGCTTCCCCACCTGCCGGCTCCGCACGATGAAGGGCACCGCCTCCAAGAGTATCATGGCTCCCGCCACGAGCGCAGGGTAGTACCATTCGTAGCTGCCCTGGCGCACAATCACCATGGCGCCGCTCGTGAGGAACCGCTGGTCCTCCGTGCTCGACACGGCGTTCATCCACGCATAGGCCGGGCTCAGCTTGTAGGTGGCTTCCGCCGTGATCGTCACATCGTGGGCTGAGATGTAGACCGGGCGGCCCCCCAAGGTCTCCAGGGGCATCGGACGCACCTCGGGAACCACGATGACTTCCGGGGTCATTCGGAGCTTTGCCTGGTAGACGTCCCCGAGCCGGAAGCTCACGTTGCGGAGGACGCCAGCGTTGGGGTCGTTGCCCATGAACACGAGGTAGAGCGTGAGGTCCCGCGACTCCCCCACGTTCATGTCCGGGATGTGGACGAAGCCGTCGTAGTGGCAGCCGGGGCACGGGGGCGGGGGAAGAGG
>DATMKA010000274.1:0-8221 GCA_035553595.1 Thermoplasmatota archaeon
TCCTGCCCCCGGAAGGCCGCCTCTGCGCCGCCGCCCCCCGCATGACCCTCGATTGGGCCCGCGAGCGCTTCGGCGCCGAAGCAGCAGGCCGCGCCGTGGCCCACGTGGAGCTGCTCCACGGCATCGACCTTCCCGCCGCCCTCAAGGGGAACCGGGTCTCCCTCACGCTCCACTTCTCCCTTCTCGAGGGCCTCGCCGCGCAAGGCGTCACAACCCACCACTTCCAGGACCTCGGCCGCTACACCGCCACTCGCGTGGAGGAAGTGATGCCCGCCTCCCGGCTCCTCCTCAAGGTTGCGACGCCCGCGCAGCTTGTGCGCGCCGCCCCCCTTCTCTGGAAGACCTACGCCGACGTGGGCGTCCTCGAGGGCGAGGCCCACGGCAGCCACGGGACCCTCCGCCTGACAGGCGTGCCCGTCGCGAGCCACGCCTTCTGCGCCACCCTGCAGGGCCTCTTCGCGGGGCTCCTCCAGCGCGCGGGGGTCCAGAACCCCCTCGTGACGCACCCCGCGTGCGCCTGCGAAGGCGGCCACGAGTGCCGCTTCGAAGGCCGTTGGGGCTGACGGCGCGAGGGAACCGTTAAGCAGCGCCATCCCGTCGCAGGAGCGGGAGCGCCATGCGGACCCTCTTCCTCCTCTGCCTCGTCCTTGGGCTCGTCCCCGCAGCGGCAGCCGTGCCCGCTGCCGTGGTCGAGGAGCCGCCGCTCTGCCTCTTCAACCGCCTCCACTGGGTCGACCGCGACGCGGTCCCCGCGGGCGAGCGGTACGCCTACCGCGTCCTCACGGCCTGCGAGCACGACCGCGGCCACGTTTATTTCGGCAACACCCCCATCCCCGTCACCTTCGTGCGCTACCCCGCCGTCGAGAACGATCTCGGCGTCCGGGTGACGGAGATCCAGTTCGCGCTCCCCGCCGGCACGCCCCTCGGCACCTACACGCTCGTGATGTACCTCTACCTGCCCGGGCCCACGGTCCGGCAGACCCAGCTCACCGTGGATGCCACCGTGACGGCGGCGCCCGTGCGCTCCACCCACGAGGTCGCATCCCCGGGGACGCCGGCCTTGGACCCGGGCGTGCGCGCGCGGACGTACCACGAAGGGGGCGTGCTCTGCATCGAGGCGGGCACCCTCACCCGATGCACGGTGCCGGACGGGAACCGTGTCGAGAACCGCACCTTCTCGCCCGGGCTACCGGGCACCCCGGGGGCGATCCACCTCGTCCTCGACGTGGACACTCGCGCCGGGGGGCCCGACACGGCCCGCCCCGACAGCAGCCAGGGCACGGAGTACCGGGCCCGCCTCCGCCTCACGGCCGCGCCTCTCGGCCTCCACGAGGACCGGACAGTTCACCCTGCGCGCGCCACCGAGCTTCTCGCCTGAAGCGGACTGCAGGACCGGAACCAAAGCCTTTTTAAAAGACGGGCCAGTATCGGTGACGCTTGACCCTCACAGCGGGCGCTCCGCCATCTGGTTCCGCCCCGGGCTCCGCCTCTTCGGCCCGGCCGGCGCCCGCGGCCCCGCCCACCGATGGGCGGCCCCGCGGCCCCGTGACGCCCGCGCCCGTGCCCCCCATCAGCATCTCGCGCCTCACGCGCACCCTCGAGATTCTCCGCATCCTCTACCGCAACGACTTCTTCGGCATGATGCGCGAGGTCGCCACCGCCGAGCGGAAGCCGAGCCTTGGGGGCAACGTGGAGGTGCCCATCCCGCCCGACATGCCGCGCAAGGTGCGCCGGATGTTGGAGGAGATGGGCCCCACCTTCATCAAGATCGGGCAGCTCCTCGGCACGCGTCCCGACCTCATCCCGAAACCCTTCGTGGACGAGTTCAAGAACCTCTACGACAAGACCACGCCCTCGCCCTTCCCCGAGGTGAAGCGCCTCGTGGAGCGCGAGATTGGCCGCCCCATGGAGGAGGTGTTCCTCGAGTTCGCGGAGCGTCCCGTCGCCTCCGGCTCCGTTGGGCAGGTGCACTTCGCGACGCTCCGGAACGGCGAGCGCGTCGCCGTGAAGGTGCAGCACCCCGAGATCGAGGAACGCATCTACACGGACTACCAGATCATGGAGCCCATCGTGAGGTTCATCGAGAACCTCTTCGCGGCCTCCCGCGTCTGGCAGCCCCGCGAGCACCTCAAGGAGGTGTTCGAGATGCTCCACAAGGAGCTCGATTACCGGTACGAGGCGCGCAACCACCAGCTCGTCTACGACTCCTTCAAGGACATCCCCGAGGTCAAGATCCCGAAGATCCACTGGGAGTATTGCGCGAAGCGCGTCCTCGTGCTCGAGCGCATCGAGGCGGCGAAGCTCAGCGATTTCGAGAACCCCGTCCTCAAGGCCATGGACGGGAAGAGCATCGCCCGCATCATCACCCACGCCATGGCGAAGCAGATCTTCGAGGACCGCCTCTTCCACGCCGATCCCTCTCCGGGCAACCTCATGGCGGTGTCGAGCGACTGCGTGGCCTTCCTCGACTTCGGCGCCGTGGGCAAGGTGCCCCGCCGCCGCGCCGAACGCATCATCGAGCTCCTCGTGGGGTTCCTCCGGAGCGACGTGGAGCTCGTGAGCCGCAGCCTTTTCGAGATCTGCAACGTGCGCGGCGAGGTGGACCTCAAGGCCTTCCAGCGCGACGTGGAGCGCATCATGGACTACCACGAGCGCGAGCGCGCCTCGCCCGCGGACCCCGTGGTCCTTGAGATGACCATCGAGGTGGCGAAGCGGCATAACATGCTGCTGCCCCCCGACTTCATGCTCATCACCCGCGCCCTCTTCCAGTTCGAGGGCCTCTGCAAGAAGCTCGACCCGCAGTACGAGCTCGTGGAGGTGCTGAAGCCCTACCTCATCGCCTACGTGCGGCGGGAAACCCTGGGGTGGCACGCGCAGAAGGAGGTGGCCCTCGATTTCGCGATGACGGGCCTCGACCTCGTGAAAAACTTCCCCAACCGGATGAACAACATCATCCGGAAGATCGAGCAGAACGACATCCGCGTCAAGGTGGACGCGCTCAACACGCCCGAGGTCCAGGAGCGGGAGGAGCGCCGCGCCTTCAAAGGCACCTTCACGCTCCTCCTCGCGGCCCTCATCATCGGCGCCGGCCTCGTCCTCGGCTTCGGTGACGGGGGCGACTTCGTGGCCTACATGTTCCTCGGCTTCATGGCCACGCTGCTGTGGGCTTTCGTGATGCTCACGCTCAGCGATTAGCCAAAACTAGCGCACGGGCCCTTTCACGAGGTACCGCGCCCCGCGCTCGCGCTTCGGGGTCGGCGCCTGGAGGATCTCCCACGCCTCCGACTTGTTGATGCTCAGGATCGTGGCCTGGACGCCGCCCCGAGTCAGGAAGACGTCAATCCTCCCGGAATCGCTGCGAATATCGGCACACTCGTAACCGCGTTCGATGAAACCCTGGATTTGGGCGAGCTTAGGGTGCATCCAGACACCGCAGCCTGGGTGGCTGCCTGGCCGCATATAACCCCCAAGGATCGGCGGGCGGGCAAATCTTACATACCGGCAAGCAGGCGTGCGCGCACCCTGGCCAGCGGGGCAGCGCGCGCAACGCCACTGCGTCAAGCCGCCAGTGTGGCGGCCCGCCTTACCCCGTCAGGGTTTCCCCAGGACTGAGGCGAACGCCCGCGGCCCGCACCTTCGCGCGCACCGTGGCCCGCGGCCCCAGGACGCAATCCTCGAGGTGGGCGAAGGGCTCGACCACAGCGCCGGGACAGAGGATGGAGCGGCGCACCACGGCGCCCTCGCCAACGCGCGCGTTCTCGTACAGGATGGCGTCCTCCACGACGGCCTCCTTCCCCACCTCCGCGCCCGGATACAGGGCCGTCCGCTCGGTGCGCGCGCCTGGCAGGGTCCGCGCACCTTCGCGGTAGCTGCCGCCGAAGCGGCGCTCGGCAACGGCCTGGGTGGCGGCGAGGAGGTCCGCGGGGCGGCCCACGTCCATCCAGAGGCCGTCGAGGGGGCACCCGTAGAGGCCGCGGCCCTCTTCGAGCATGCGGGGGAACAGCTGGCGGCTGAAGTCGTACTTCTCCCCTTCGGGAATCAGGTTGAGGAGGCTCCCGTTGAGGACGTAGATGCCCGCGTTCACGAGGTTGCTGAACACCTGCTCCGGCTTCGGCTTCTCCAGGAAGCGCGTGATGCGGCCCTGCTCGTCGAGGCCCACGATACCGAACTCCGTGGGGTTCTCGACGCGCGTGAGCGCCATGGTGGCTTCGGCGCCCGTGCCCTTGTGGAACTCGAGGAGCGCCCGGAAGTCCACGTCGGCGAGGACGTCGCCGCTTGCCACCACGAACACGTCGTTCTTGATGAGCGTCGCGAGCTTCCGCACGCTCCCCGCGGTCCCAAGGGCCTCGTCCTCCACGCTGTAGAAGAGGCGCCCCCCGAGGCGGCTGCCCCCCGAGAGGGCGCCGATGAGGTGGTCGGGCTTGTAGAAGGTGGTGAGGAAGATGTCGCGGATGCCGGCCTCCACGAGGCCTTCAATGGTGTACTCCACGACGGGGCGGCCGGCCACGCGCACGAGCGGCTTGGGGACGCCCTCGGTGATCGGGCGGAGGCGGGTGCCCTCGCCTCCGGCCAGGATGACGGCTTTCATGCGGCCCGCAAGGGGGTGAGGAGCCAAAAGCGTTCCCTGTTCGGCCCTCTCACGGGTGCCTGGAAGGAGGATTGGTGCGACAGGGCAGGTTGAGGGGTTCGTCCTCCAGGCCCCTGCCCGCTGATTTATATACTGGACGTTTCTCACGCTAACCGGGTTGTCCACCGCGGGGACACCGGCGAGCGTGACGGGCGTGACGGTTGATACAACGACCTCAGGGCCGCTTGCCGTCCCCGGCTCTGACCTCCTAAGCGGGGCCCTGCTCGCCGAAATGCTTCCCGATGCCGTGCTCCTCGTCGAGGCCGCAACCGGGCGCCTCCTCCGATGGAACCCTGCCGCCCTCCGGGTCTTCGGCTACGGCCCGGACGAGATGACGAGGTTGCGCCTCCCGGATCTTGTTCCCACCCTGGGTCCTGTCGCCCCGGGGAGCCCTCCGGTCACGCTGGAGGCGCGACGGAAGGATGGAACCGAAGTCCTGGTGGAACCCCTCCTGCAGGGCCCCGCGGAGGGGCCGGGAGCCGCCGCCTTCTTGTGCGTCCTCCGGGACGTGACAGCCGTGCGCCAGAACGAGGCCGCGCTCCGCGCAAGCGAGGCGCGGGTGCGCTCCATTCTTGAGCACAGCACCAACCTGTTCTACGCCCACACGCCGGACCACCGGCTCACCTACCTGAGCCCCCAGACGCGCGCCTTCTTCGACTGCGACCCCGACGAGGCCCTCGTCCACTGGCCCGAGTTCGCCACCAGCAATCCTCTGAACGCGAGCGGTTTCGCGCGCACCGAGGAAGCCCTCCGCACCGGGAAGCGGCAACCCCCGTACCTTCTTGAGCTCGTGGGCCGGAAGGGCCGCCGCGTGTGGGCGGAGGTGAACGAGGCGCCCGTGGTGGAGGACGGGAAGGTGGTGGCGATGGTGGGCGCCCTCACGGACGTCACCGCCCGCGAGGAGGCCGCCGCCGCCCGCGCCTCGGCCGAGGCCCAAGCGCGTGAGATCCAGCGCCTGAAGGAGCTCGACGAGTTCAAGAGCCAGTTCATGAACATGGCGGCCCACGAGATCAACACGCCGCTCACCCCCATCAAACTCCAGGTGCACCTCCTGAAAAACACGGGGGACCTCACGCCCGCCCAGCGCCGCTCCGTGGAGACCCTCGAGCGGAACGTGATCCGGCTCTCGGGCCTCGTGCAGGACGTTCTCGACAGCGCGAAGCTGCAGATGCGCCGCTTCCCCATCACGAAGCGCCCCCTCGACCTCAACGAGGTGCTCACCGAGGCCTACCAGGCGTTCCGGGCCCCCGCCGAGCATGGTCGCATCCAGCTCCAGTTCACGCCGGGCCCGCTGCTCCCCGTGCAGGCGGACGCGCTGCGCCTCAGTCAAGTTCTGTACAACTTCCTCAGCAACGCCGTGAAGTTCACGCCCCCCGGCGGCGCCGTCCGCATTCTCGCAGCGGTCGAGGACGACAAGGTGGTGGTGCGCGTCGTGGACTCGGGCCGCGGCCTCACGCGGGAACAGATGTCCCGCCTCTTCCTTCCCTTCAGCCAGGCCCACGACACCATGAAGGAGACCCGCGGCGGCACCGGCCTCGGCCTCTACATCAGCAAAGCCATCGTGGAGCTCCATGGAGGCACCGCGTGGTGCCAATCCCGGGGCCCCGACCAGGGCGCCACCTTCGGCTTCGCTCTCCCCCTCGACCCGAACCCTCCGCCGGACCTTGGCGCAAAGCCGCGGGCCGCCGAGGCAACGCCCCGCACCTGGGCCGCCGATGTGGCCGGCCGCGCGAGGCACCTGATATGACGCGGAGGGTCCGCCCCACCGGGGCTCCCGTCGCGCTCCTGGGGGCAGCACCCCCGTGATCTCGGCCACGCTCAGCCTCCTCCTCGAGGCCATCGTCGCGAGCCTGTACCTCTACGTGGGCGTCCTCACATGGCGCCGCGCGGAGCCGAGCCGGAGCGCCGCCCTCCAGGCCTTCGCTGTCTTCTGGCTCGGCCTCGGGATGTACGGCCTCTCGGAAGCCACGTGGGGCCTCGCCTTCATCGGCGGCATCGGCGACCTCCCCTTCGCCATCGCCGTCCTTCATCTCAAGATCGCTTTCGCGGTGGCGGGCTTCGCGGGCCTCGTGTACTACCTGCTCTACATCTACACGGGCCGCGAGACGCTTCGGCCCTACGTGGCCGGCTTCTACGTGCTCGTGGCCTTCGTGGTGGAATACTTCTACGCCTGGCGCGACCCCATCGGCCAACGCATCACCACGTGGGGCATCTCCCTCGAGTACGCGAACCCCCAGGGGCCCCTGTGGAACGTGGTGGTGGTCCTCCTGTTCGTGCCGCCCCTCCTGAGCGCCCTCGGCTACGCGTCGCTCCTGCGCGTCATCCGGAGCCCCCTCGAACGCTTCCGGATCGTGGCCGTCTCCGCGAGCCTCGGCACCTTCTTCCTCGCCCTCACCTTCGGGTGGATGACCAACTATCTCCCCTGGTGGGGCCTCGCCGAGAAGGTGCTCTCCCTCGCCGCCATCTTGGGCGTGCTCGCCTCCCTGAAGCCCCCTGCCTGGGTCCGGGCCCGGTTCAGGGACGCGGCGGCTCCCTGAGATCAGGCCCGCTCGACCGGCAGCCCCTCGTCCTCCCAGCGCGCGATGCCGCCCGAGAGGTTGCGCACGTCCGTGAACCCGTTCCGCTGCAGGAACACGGCGGCCTGGAGGCTCCGCCCGCCAAGGTGGCACTGCATCACGAGGGGCCGGTCCTTCGGCAGCTCCGCAAGCCGCGACGGGAGCGTCATAAGGGGAACGTGGACGGCGCCGGGAATGCGCACCTCGTCCCACTCGTCCTGCTCGCGCACGTCCACCATGAGGGCCCCCTTTTCGGCGAGGGCCTTCGCTTCCTCGGGGGCAACTTCGGGAACGTTGGGGTGGCCGGGGCGGCGCGGGAACATGGCTGCGCGATGCGCGCTCCCCAATAAAACCCCTCGTGCGCCTTCAGCAACGGGTGGGGGAAACGGCTAAACCCCCGCGAACGGATGGGGCCTCGCCCGCTCACCGCGGGCGGAGGTTTGAACATGAAAACATTCGCGTCCCTTAGCCTCGGCTTTGCCTTGGTGCTCACGCTCCTTGTGCCCGTGGCCGCCGCCGACGAGCCCGACAACCCGCCAGGCAACACCCTCGTGGCCGAGTGCACCCCGATGTACCTCGGCCTCGCGCCCCTTCCCCATGCCTGCGTGTACGGCCCCTGGGGCGTCCTCGCCTGCGTCTTCGTGCACAGCGCCAACGACCGCGAGCTCGTGCACCTCTGCAGCGTCGGCCCCCAGGCCGCTGCCGCCGTGGGCGTCACGAGCGGCTGCGTCCCCAACTCCACGAGCCCCTTCTTCTGCTGGCGCGTGAACCGTGAGGAGGGCGTCTGCACCATCATGTACGGCCACCTCGACCCCCAGTGGAGCTGCTGGCAGCCCATCCCCGAGACGGACTCCCAGCTCCCCGGCCGCTACTGCTACGAGAACGTGAAGACGCAGACCGAGGTGTGCATCTACCGCGACCTCCCCGGCGGGCCCTGCTACCGCATCGAGCAGAGCGGCCGCACCCTCGCCGACTCCTGCGCCCCCGACCGCGCCGCCGCCGCGGGGGCTCCCAGCCTCGACAAGTGCACCCCCTACGC
>DATMKA010000275.1:0-7920 GCA_035553595.1 Thermoplasmatota archaeon
GTGACGGCGGTCCTCATCGGCGCCGCCGGGCTGCAGCTGGCGCTCGCCTTCTTCGCCTCCGACCTTTCCGTGTGGTACGTGTGGGCGCACACGCGGGACGACTACCCCTGGTACTACCGCCTCTCGGGCGTGTGGGCGAGCCAGGAAGGCACCATCCTCCTGTGGGGTGCCCTCCTCGCGGGCCTCCTCACTGCCATCTCCGTGGGGAGCCGCCGGACGGACCCCGAGGTGCGCGCCTGGATGCAGCTCGTGCTCGCAGGCCTCGTGGCTGCCTTCGCGTGGCTCATGGTGCACGAGGAGACCTTCCGCCTCACGACGACGGCGCAGCTCCGCACCCAGCCCCACGGGCGGGGCCTCCAGGAGGTGCTCGTCACCCCCTTCATGGTCATCCATCCGCCGATCCAGTTCGTGGCCTACGCGCTTGCGGCCATGCCCGCGGCGGCGGCCTTCGCGGGCCTCATCACGGGGCGGCGCGAGTGGGCGAGGCCGGCCCTCCAGTGGGCCAGGCCCGCGTGGTTCTTCAGCACCCTCGGCCTCGGCCTCGGCGGCCTCTGGGCGTACTACGTGCTGAACTTCGGCGGCTACTGGGCCTGGGACCCCGTGGAGACTGCGAACCTGCTTCCGTGGCTTTCGCTCACTGCCCTCCTGCACGCCGTGAAGCAGAACGAGAAGTTCGGAGACTTCCGCATCGCCGCCCCCGCGCTCGCCATCTTCGCGCTCGTCCTCAGCTTCTTCTCCACCTTCGCCACGCGCAGCGGCCTCTGGGTGAGCGTCCACGCCTTCACGGACCCCACCAACAAGTTCAACCCCGACGCGGCGCAGCGCGCGATGAGCATCCTCGCCGTCCACTGGCCCTCCGCCTTCTTCGTGGGCCTCATGGCGGCCCTCGCCTTCGCCGCGGGCGCCGCCTTCCTCCTCGCCGCCGCCCGCGCCACGCCCGCCACGGGGAGCGGGCGCGCCCGCCGCGCGGTGGAAGCGGGAGCTGCGACGGTGCTCGTCCTCGGCGCCTTTGGAGCCCTCGCCCCCACGAGCTTCCTTGGCCTCCTCCTCGAGGTGGGGAGCCTCCTCGCCTTCGGGAACGCCGGCATCGGCCTCGCGCTCCTGGTCACGCTCCTCCTGGGCGTGCCCCCCGTGGTGCTCTACGTGCTCGCGGACAGCGGGGAGAGCCGCACGCCCCGCGTGGACCTCCGCACCCTCATGGCCGCCGCGGTGGTGCTCCTCTCCATCGCCCTCGCGACCACGCTCCTTCTCGACTTCCAGGTGATCAACGGCATGGACCGCGCCACCTTCGACGTGCGCGCGCCCTGGGTCGGCATCCCCATCCTGCTCGTCCTTGGCGTGGCCATGAGCTTCCAGGCCGTGGGCGCCCGCCGCTCCCTCCTCCTCGCGGGCGCAGCACTCGTCCTCGGCGTTGTCGCGGCCTTCCTCGTTCCTGACCGGTGGGCCCTCGCGGCGGCCCTGCCGCCCCTCGTCTTCGCCCTCGTTGCCAGCGTGGGGAAGCTCCTGCGCGTGAACCTGCGGCGCGAGGCCTCGACAAAGGCCCGCTGGGGCGCCGGCCTCCTTCTCGTGGGCAGCCTCCTCGGCCTCGTGATGTGGAGCAATCCCCCCACGCGCCTCCCGCTCCCGGGCGGTGCCGTCGCCTTCCCCGCCTGGGGCAGCCCCCTCCTGTTCGGGCTCGCGCTCGTCGGCTTCCTTGGGGCAATCCTCGCGTTCCAGGGGCGCGGCCGTGCCTTCCAGGTGATGGGCGCGGTGGCTGGCGCAGTGAGCCTCGGGTACGGCGTGGGCGCGCTCCTCTGCCTTGCCTCCATCCCCCTGCTCCTCACGGCGCCCCGGATGCCTCGGTGCGGCGTGGACGACCGCCTCCTGCCCGCCTTGGGCCCCCGCCTCCGCCAGTCCGGCATCTACCTCGTGCACGTCGCCGTGGTTCTCGGCCTCATCGGGATCACGGCGAGCACGTACGCTCGCGAGGACGGCGCCTTCGAGGTGGAGCCCGGAGCAACCCCGGTGACCCTCGCGGGCACCGAGATCGTGACCGGCGCGGCGTACGCGACCGCGGACAGCGAGCGCTACCTCATCCCCCTCCGCTACGGGCCGCCTGGTGGCACGCACGAGGAGACGGAGATGGTGTTCTTCTGGAACAAGGAGAGCCTACGGGGCGCCCACTACGATTCGGAGCTCAACGTGCAGCGCGGCATGCTGCGCGACGTCTACATCGTTCCCACCGGGATCAAGATCGGGGAGCGCTGGATCCAGGGCCCGCACGACACGGACTTCAGCGGCAACCTCGTCGACGGTGAGGTCTCGAAGGTCCGCTTCACGGTGACGCTGCTGCCCATGATGACGCTCGTGTGGAGCGGCCTCTGGCTCATGGGCATCGGCATGCTCCTCGTGCTCGCGGGTGGCCTTCTTCCCGCCCTCGCGCGGCGGTCCTCCGAAGGGGCGACCCAGGGGCGAGGCGCCGCTCGGAAGGCCGAACCCCCGCTTCATATGGAACCCCCAGTAAGGCGTTGATGGGTTCAAAAAAACAGGAGATGAAATGAAAGGGAGGAGCCCGCCGGACCATTTACGGGAACGGTGGAGCAATGGCCCAAGCACATGAGCGGCAATGACGGGCTCCAGCCCAACCAACGACGCCCACCGACTTAACCCCTTCCCCTGAGATAGCGAACCAAGGATATAAACGGGGTCCGGCCAGGCCCCCCGGCGAGGGCAAGCTTTAAAAAGGGGGTTTCGCGTCCGCGAACCATATGCCCGCCGGCCGCCCCATCCGAGAGACCCGCTGCGAGATGGTCCGCCTCATGATGCCCACCGACGCCAACCCCCACGGGAACGTCCACGGTGGCATGGTCCTCAAGTACGTCGACGAGCTCGCCGGCATCGTGGCCCACCGCCACGCGCGCCGCAACGTCGTCACGGCCCGCGTGCACCGCATGGACTTCCACGAGCCCATCTTCATCGGCAACGCCCTCATCCTCACGGGCCGCCTCGTCTACTGCGGCCGCACCAGCATGGACGTCGTCGTGGACATCGAAGCGGAGAACCTGGACACGGGCGAGATCGTGAAGACCGGCACCTGCTGGCTCACCATGGTGGCCCTCAACGAGCGCCTCCGCCCCGTCCCCGTACCCCCCGTGTACCCTGAGACGGAAGAGGAGCGGCACGTGTTCGAGGAGGCCAAGCGCCGCCGCGAGGACCGCAAGGGCGAGGAGTCCGCCATCGCCCCCATGAAGCCCCGCGGCGCTTGAGCCCCCTACTTGGGAGGGTCCCGCGGCCGCCTCTCCGGATGCGGGTCCGTGTCCAGCTGCGCGATGTCGCGGTACCGGTTCGTCCCCTCGCTCGCCTCCTTCTTGCGGGAGGGGTCGAGGGGGACCGGCGTTTCCCTGGGATCCGTGGTATCCATGGGCCTCGCGCCTTCCTCGGACGCGGGGCGGGAAACCGTTGTGGCCGCCCCATCGGTGGCCCTTAGAGGCTACCCACCATCATCACGACCCTGCCATCCTTGAAGACGCGGATGGCGCCGCTCGTGGAGACGGTGACGGCGACGGCGCGGGTGAGCTTCGTGATGCTCGCGGCAGCCAGGTGGCGGCCGCCGAGGCCGGAGGTGAGCTCCACCTTGCGGTCGGTGTCCACGTAGCGTCCGGCGGCCTCGACGATGCCGTCCTCGCGGATGACGAAGGCCCCGTCGATCTGCGCGAACTCCTTGGTGGTTTCCCAGACGCCGTCGTTGAGGATGTCGCGGTCGGGCTCAGGGTGGCCGCGGAAGGGGTTGATGACGATCTGCCGGGAGTGCATGAGCACGTTCTCGGTGTCGCCGATGATGAAGACGGTGCCGATGGGTTTGCCTTCGCGGCCTTCGCGCGCAAGCTCGGCGGCGAGGCGGAGGACGCGCTCCACGACCTCCATGTTGACGCGGCCCTTGAGTTCCTCGCGCAGGTGGGTGAGCTCGAGGTCCTTCGCGACGTCGAAGTAGACGACGATGTCCACGGCGTCCAGGTTGGAGGCGAGGCAGAGGACGTGGTCGTCGGCGGTGAGGTTGCCGCGCAGGAAGGCCCCGAGGAGCAGGTCCTTGATCTCGCCGAGGGTGGCGAGGCTCCCGGAAAGGGGGTCCGTGAGGAGCATCACGTTGCGCACGAGGGGCGCGAACTCCTCCTCCACGAGGGGATCGGAGGTGGCGATGATGACGGGGATCTCGCTCGATTTCACGGCAAGGTGCAGGAGTTCCGCGTTGTCGCTCATCACGAAGAGGAGGTTCACGCCGAGCTTGTCGCCAAGCTCACTCACGTGCTCGATGAGGATCCGGCCCTTGTCGGGTCCCCTGCCGCTGGCCACGACCGGGAAACAGTCTGCTCGTTCTTAACTTGACCGGTGAGGGGGACCGTTTCGAGGCCCGGCCGAACGGGGGCCCGGGGCCGCTTTCGGGGAGAAAGGTTTCAATACCTCCCCCTCACTTCCCGGCCCCGGGTACCACCATGACCTGGCTCGACGACGAGCTCATGCAGAAGAAGGGCAAGACCTCCTACCTCACGGCGGGCATCGCCACCTTCCTCATGGCGGTTCTCGTGATTCCGCTCCTCCTCGCCGTCGTGCAGGGCTTCCTGCCGAGCGCCGACCGCGCGAAGACCCTCGCCACCCTCATCGTCGTCGGGTTCGCGCCCTTCCTCGTCTGGTTCGTCGTGGGCAGCGCCCGCGGCTTCCGCTAACCCCGCCCACGGGCAAGGTTTATCTTTTCCCACCCTCCACCTGTTCAGGTGGACCCCCGTCCCGGATCCGTCCCCTTTCTTCAGGTGAAGCGAGCAGGGTGGCGCCATGGATGAGCCATCCCCGTTCCGGGAGCTTCTGCGCGCCCTCGAAGACCTCGCCCACGCGAGCGAGGGCGCCACCATCCTGGTGGAGGGCCGGCGGGACATCGAGGCCCTCGCGGCGCTCGGCTGCCGCGGGAACCTCGTGCCAATCAACCAGGGCGAGCCCCTGTTCAAGGTGTGCGAAGCGGTCGCCGAGCTGGGTCAGCCCGTCATCGTGCTCACGGATTGGGACCGCCGCGGCACCATCCTCCACGGCCAGGTGACGGCGGCGCTGCAGGCTTGTGGCGTCCCCGTGGACACGGCCTTCCGCGACCGCATCCGGAATCTCGTGGAAGGGGACCTCAAGGACGTGGAGGCCCTCGGGCGCTACGTGGCGCGGGGCCTCGAGCGCTTCCGGCAGGTGAGCCTCGAGGACCACGTGGCCTCCGTGCTCGACCTGCGGGGCGTTGCGGAACCGTTTTGACGGCCGCTGCCCATCCGCGGCGCATGCCTCCTGCGAAACGGAAAACCGAGGATCCCTACGTGCGGATCTTCCGCGTCGTCTCGCAGATTCCCCGCGGCAAGGTGGCCACCTACGGCCAGGTGGCGGCCTACGCGGGGCTAGCGCGCGGGGCGCGCCTCGTGGGCTGGGCGCTCAAGACGAGCACGCCCCCAGGGTGTCCCTGGTGGCGCGTGATCAACGCCCAGGGCCGAATCAGCCTCGCGGGGCCCCCTGGGGAGGAGCAGCGGACGCGCCTCCTCAGGGAGGGCGTCAAGTTCGAGGAGGGGCGCGTGGACTTCCGGAAGTTCCTATGGGACGCCGACCTCGCGGCCTGATCCCGCTTCACCGGTGCGGCGGAAGCTCCAGAAGCTCACGCTCGTGACGGTGTTGCCCACCCCGGGAAGGGTGCGGAGCTTGTTCAGGATAAGCGTACCGACTTCGTCCATGCTCGCGCACTGCACCTTCAGCAGGAAGTCCCATTGGCCCGTGAGGATGTGCACCTCCTCCACCTGGGGGATGCGGCTCATCTTGCGCGCGAGCTCCCGCTGGTTCTGCTCCTCCGTGGGGATGTAGGAGGCGAAGATGTAGGCCGTGAGGCCGCGACCCACCTTCTCGGGGTTCACGAGCACGGTGTAGCCCTCGATGACTCCTGCCGTTTCGAGGCGCTGGATGCGGTCGTGGACCGTGGGCCGGGGGATGCCCGTGCGCTCCGCGATGCTTGTGGTGGATTGCCGCGCATCGCGCTGCAGTTCCCTCAAAATGGCCCAGTCCTTGTCATCCATGTCAGCAAATCGTCAGGATGAGGCTTGAACCCCGCCCTTCCGTCGACGCTTCGCTACCCAAGTGGACGAAATGCTTATCCGTGGACGGGTCAAGGGGGGCGGCATGGTCAGGGACACGTCGAGGGAGAACGCCGGGTTTGCCACGCGGGCCATCCACCGCTCCCGCATCGAGGAACCTTCCCGCCCCGTGAGCACCCCCATCTACATGACGAGCACCTTCAGCTTCGAGAACGCCGCCCAGGCCGCGGCGCGCTTCGCGGGCGAGGAGCCCGGCATGATCTACTCCCGCCTCGGCAACCCCACCGTCATGGACCTCGAGGAGCGCCTCGCGGCCCTCGAAGGCGCCGAGAGCTGCGTGGCCACGGCGAGCGGCATGGCCGCCATCAGCACCGGCCTCCTCACCGTTCTCAAGCAGGGCGACCACGTCGTCGCGGACGAAGCCCTCTACGGGTGCACGGTGAGCCTCCTCGGGGAGCGCCTCGCGCGCCTCGGCGTCACCGTCACCTTCACCGACCTCTCGGACCCCCTCAACCTCGAACGCGCCTTCCGCCCGACCACGCGCCTCGTCTTCTTCGAGACCCCCGCGAACCCCACGCTGAAGCTCATCGACATCGAGACCGTGAGCGCTTACGCGCACGAGCGCGGCGCCCTCGTGATGGTGGACAACACGTTCCTGAGCCCCCTGTTCCAGCGCCCCCTCGCTCTCGGTGCCGACCTCGTGGTCCACAGCGCCACCAAGTACCTCGGGGGCCACAGCGACGTGATCGCGGGCGCCCTCCTCGGCCCCCGGGCCCTTATCGACGAGGGCCGCATGACGCTGAAGGATTACGGCGGCATCTGCGAGCCCATGACCGCGTGGCTCGTCACGCGCGGCCTCATGACGCTCAAGGTCCGCATGGAGGCCCAGGAGGCCTCCGCGCGCGCGGTCGCGCGCTTCCTGCAGCGCCACCCCGCCGTCTCCCGCGTGCACTACCCGGGCCTCATGGATTTCCGGCAGCGGGCTCTCGCGCGGCGCCAGATGACGGGGGCGGGCGCCACCCTCAGCTTCGAGCTTGAGGGCGGCCTGGAAGCGGGGCGCGCCTTCATCGACGCGATCCGGCTCTTCCACCGGGCCGTGAGCCTCGGCGGCGTCGAGAGCCTCGCGTGCCACCCCGCGAGCACCACCCACTCGCCCGTGCCGCGGGAGCAGCGCCTTGCCGCGAGCATCACGGACGGCCTCGTGCGCCTCAGCATCGGCCTCGAAGAGGTGGAGGACCTGGTCGCGGACCTCTCCCGCGCCCTCGATGCGGCAGCCGCCGCGGCCTCGCCGCCTCAGGCCGTCGTCGTCCCGGTGTAGAACGCGCGTTCCTCGCGGAAGTGCTCCCACATCCGCGGCTGCCACCCGAGCTCGCGCTTCGCCTTCTCCGAGGTGTAGCGCATGCTCGCGCGCAGGGAGACCACGTGCTCCCGGCTGAGGGGTGGTGCCTTCCCCACCAGGTTGAAGGCCGCCTGCGTCACCGTCGCCGCCGCCATGAGCGGCCCCATGCCGATGCGGCCCTTCGGGAGGCGGCAGCCCCACGTCTTCGCGAGGCCCCCGAGGAGCTCTTCCATGCGGAGGTTCTCCTCCACGAGCAGGTACGGGCCCTTCCCCTTCTCCGCGGCGAGGCAGATTCCCTCCGCCACGTCCTTCACGTGCACGACGCCCGTGGGGCCGTCGCCGCCGGGGATGAGGGGGAGGCGATTCCGCGCGAGGCGCGTCATCACGCGGTCGAGGGGCCCGTGGGGGCCCACGATGACGCCTGGCATGGGGAGCACGGGGTTCAGGTCATCTGCGCCCATCACGAGCAGGTGCGCCTCAAGCTTGCTCTGCTCGTAG
>DATMKA010000276.1:0-2871 GCA_035553595.1 Thermoplasmatota archaeon
CCCTGGTCCGGGATCGGCACCACGCTGTGACCCAAGGCTTGCAGCTCGAGGCGGCGGACTTCCTGTGGCGCAACCGCATTCTCTTCGCCTACGACTATCCCCTGCTCGGCAGGCCCGCCACGTTCTTCCTCCCCGAGCCGAGCGTGGTGCTGCTCGACCGCCGGGACGGCGGCTACGAGTCGCGCCGCCTCGAGCTGCAAGCCTTGGGTCACAGCGTGGTGCCGATCCCGGACCAGGGGCAGACGGCGCGCGACCTCATGGCGCACCTCGCGAAGCACTTCCCCGGCAAGCAGTGGAAGTGACGCTCGCGCTAAACGGGAATCGGGCGAACGGCCAGGGGGCCGGGTTTAACCCCAGAGGGCGTGGACCTCGGCTTCCGCCGCTTCGGGCGTGAGCCCATGGATGAGGGTGTCGTGCAGGATGAGTGCGCGACGCGTGGTGAACCCGAGCCCGCAACGGGGGCATGCGAAATCGGTCGGGTCGTGAGCAATCAAGGAAGGTCTCCAAGTAATTTCGGAGGCGATGGTTTGAAAGGGTTTCGCTCCTCCTCTCGGGGGTTTCGCGGCGCGGCAGCAGGAGGGCTCGCGGCCAGGGGCCCGGGGGCCCCTGGGGCTGCTCGAAGGCCTTCGCCAGGTTACCAGCGGAAGCGCTTCTCGGCGACACCGGGCGGGGGCGTCTTGCCCGTGACTTCCTTCACGATCTGCCAGAAGGTGGGGTTGTCCACGCCGTTGTGCTTCACGTCCCAGTCGCGGTAGCTCTCGATGAAGTGCTTCACCACGGCCTTCGACTGGCCCTCGGTGTGCTTCTTGATGCGGTTCGCGATCTCGAGAAGCTGCTCCTTGGGCACGCCGGAGACGCCGTTCTTCTCGAGGCGGTCGCTCACGGCCGTGGTGCCGGTGTGCTTGCCGAAGACGAAGCGGCGCTCGCGGCCGAGGGTCTCGGCCTGGATGGGCTCGTAGGTGGCGCTGTTCTTGATGACGCCGTCCGTGTGGATGCCGGACTCGTGGGTGAAGGCGTTGTAGCCCACCACAGGCTGGGTGAGGCCCACGGGGATGCCGGTGGCTTCCTCGACGCGGCGGCTGAGGGCCATCAGCTTGTCGACCTTGATGTTGGTCTTCACCTTGTAGAGGTCGTGGAGGGCCATGACCACCTGCTCGAAGGCGACGTTGCCGGCGCGCTCGCCGATGCCGTTGATCGTGCAGTTGATAACGGGGATGCCTTCCTCGATGGCGGCGAGGGCGTTCGCGGTGCCGAGGCCGTAGTCGTTGTGGTTGTGGAACCCGAACTCGGCCTTGTTGTTCACGCGCTTCTTGATCTCGCTGAACCACCAGCGCGTGGAGGCCGGGGTCATGACGCCCACCGTGTCGCAGAAGAGGGCGCGGTCGGCCCCCGCGTCGATGCAGGCGTTGTAGAGCTTCGCCACCGTGTCGAGGTCCGCGCGCACCGTGTCCTCGGTAACGATGGTGACCTTGAGGCCGTGCTCCTTGCCGTAGGTGACGGCGTCCACGGCCATCTGGATGGCCTCCTCGCGGGTCTTCTTCAGCTTGTACTTGAGGTGGACGTCGCTGATGGCGATGAAGGGGCTGATCTCGTCCACGTCGGCCTTGATGCAGGCGTCGATGTCGCTGCGGACGGTGCGGCAGGCACCGAGGACGGAGGCGTTGCGGAGGCCCTCCTTCGCGATGGCCTTCACGGCCTGCAGCTCGCCCTCGCTGATGGCGGGGATGCCGCAGTTCATGATGTCGACGCCGATGTCGTCGAGCATCTTCGCAAGCGCCACCTTCTCCTCGAGCGTGTAGTACACGCCGGGGGTCTGCTCGCCGTCGCGGAGGGTTTCGTCCCAGAACACCACGCGCTCGGGCATCTTGCGCGGGAGGTTGGCCTCGACGGTCCAGTTGTGGACGAGAATCTCAGGGTCCTGGGGCACTCCGAACCACCTATAGTTGCGGACCGTCCCGACGGGTGATAAAATCATCGCCCTGGCGGCGCGGCCGCGAGCGAGGGGAGAAGCTCCCCGGCGGCGCCCCGCAGCACCACGTCCGCCACGGGGTCGAGGGGCGTCGGGTCGCGGTTCACGATGAGGAGGCGCGCCCCCGCCTCCACCGCCGCCTCCGGGATGCCCGCCGCGGGCCACACCTGCAGGCTCGACCCCACCACGACCACGAGGTCGCATTGGCGCGCGGCCTCGAAGGCGCGCGCAAGGAGGTCCTCCGGGAGCGCCTCGCCGAAGAGCACCGTCCCGGGCTTCACGACCCCGCCGCACTCGCGGCAGGTGGGCGGCACGCGGCCCGCCTTCAGGTCCGCCTCCGCCGTCGCGAAGGGGAAGAACCGCTCGCACCCCGTGCAGCGGACGAGGGTCGCCGAGCCATGGATCTTCAGCAAGCGCTCGGGGCTCGTGCCCGCCTTCTCGTGCAGGTCGTCGATGTTCTGCGTGACGACGGCGCGCACCCGCCCCGTGCGCTCGAGGGCCGCGATGGCCTCGTGGGCCGGATTCGGACGCACCCGCGGCAGATCGAGGGCCTCCATGAGGCGGCCCCGCAGCTCCCAGAAGCGGCGGGGGTCGGCGCGGAAGCGCTCGATGTGGAACTCGGAGGGGTCGAAACGCGTCCACAGGCCGCCGGGGCTCCTGAAATCGGGGATGCCGCTCTCCGTGGAGAGGCCGGCCCCGGTGAAGAACACGATGCGGCGGGAGGAGGCCACGAGGTCACAGGCCGCGGCGAGGGTCACACCCCGCGATGGCACCGCGCGGCCATAAGCCCACGCTCAAACGGCCCAGCTGAGGGGGAGCCCGCACCCGCCGCAGGAGGCGGGGCGCGCGGCAGCCGGAAGGGCGATGTCGCAGCCGGGGCAGGGGACGGCGGGGTCGCAGGG
>DATMKA010000277.1:0-8181 GCA_035553595.1 Thermoplasmatota archaeon
GGTCTCCCGGTGGAGGGTTGGGGCCCTCCGGGCACGGCTCATGCCCTCTTCCCGCATAAAACGTTTAGGTCTATTCGCCGTAACTGGCGCCCACTCCTTTTACCAGGAGTCCCGGCGGTTGAGGCGGAAGAGGGACTCCCACTTCTCGGCGGAGGTGGCCCAGTGCTTCGAGAGGACGGCGTTGAGGGTCACGGGGTCCCCTTCCCGCAGGGCGTGGATGGGGCTCCGCTCGTGGTCCCGGGCGTCGAGCTCGTAGCAGGAGAACACCACCTCCCCATGGGGGGAGAGGGCGAGGGCCTCGGCCTTGTCGGCCGTGAGGGGCACGATCCGGTACATGGGGCGCGCGATGAGGGGCGTCGTCCGGGGGTCGACCTCGGCCGAAACCATGACGCGGTCCACCGTCGGGTTGAGGGACGTGCGGGCGCGCAGGGCCTTGGCGTTCACCCCGATTTCCCAGGGTTTGAGGTCGAAGCTCGTTCCACCGAAGGGTGTGACGTACCGGTGCCGGAGGGTTTCCATGGGGTAATGGTAGTCGGCGCGGGTGTCGAGCGACCAGGGGTTCGAGGGCTCCGTCATAGGGACCTTCGGATAATTGTTTGAGTTTCTAACTATTAAAGCCTCAGATTTGGTTTCCGATGGCTGAATCCGAAAAGTTGACAATGAAGTGCCAACTGGCCCGGATTTTCCTTGCCTCGTCCGTGGTCCACGAAAGCACTTTCGGCGACCTCCTGGGCGTACGGCTAAGCGGGCGACCCACCTTCTTCGGGTTGCATCCTCGGCAGCGGGGCGCCGGTTCCACCGTTCTTGCATCCCCCTTTCCACGGCGCTCCGAGGCTGACAATCAACAGGGTGGCGTCCCGCATCCTCGCCACCCTACTCCCTTTCCTTTTTCTTCCCTCCACGCCTTCCAGGGCGCATGCTCTACGACATCTCCCGCCCCATCGAGCCCGCCTCCGCCGTCTTCCCCGGCGACACCCCCTTCCGGGCCGACTGGACGCTGCGCCTCGAGAAGGGCCACAGCGTGAACCTGAGCACCATCACGATGAGTCCCCACGTGGGCACGCACGCGGACAGCTTCTACCACTACGACCCCCACGGCGCGCCCATCGACGAGATTCCCCTCGAGCAGTTCCTCGGCCCCTGCCGCGTGATCGAGGTGGAGGGGGACGTCACCCTGGACGCGCTGCGGGGGCTCGACCTCGCCCGAGAGGAGCGCCTTCTGTTCCGGACGGCCCGCCGCGTGGACTACCGCCTCTGGGAGGACGATTACCCGACGCTCGCCCCCGCGGCGGCGGCGGCCATGGCGAAGGCGGGCCTCAAGCTCGTGGGGATTGATCAGCCGAGCGTGGACAAGTCGGACAGCAAGACGCTGCCCGCGCACCATGCGCTCGGTCGCGGAAAAGTGGTGAACCTCGAAAACCTGGACCTCACGGGGGTCCCCGAGGGGCGCTACGAGCTTCTCGCGCTGCCCCTCAAGATGAAGGGCCTGGACGGGAGCCCCGTCCGGGCCGTGCTCCGCACCCTCTAAGGCGCCCGTTCTGCGGGGGCCTTCGGGGGGAGCCCGTGCGCGTGGGCCTGCCGCTCAGCGCCGCGGAAGCGCTTGAGCCGCCACGACGCGAAGCCCATGAGGAGGCCCACGGCCGCGAGAACGGCAAGAAGGAGAAGGAGTGCCACAAGGAGATCGGGACCAGGCGGTTGCGGGTCGGTCATGCGATTGCCAGCCAAGCCGTCCCTCGATGCGCGAGGAGGATAAGACTTTGGAAAGGTACCTCCGGAGGACTCCTTCGGTCGCAATTGCAGGTCCACGGGTTGGTTGAGGTTTCCCGCGTTACCCGAAGTAATCGGGAAGGTCGCCGCCGCGCTTCCGCTCTCGCTCGGGCCCCGTGCCGCCCACGCGCCGCGCCCGCGCCGCGCTGCGGGCAAGCCCCGCCGCCTCCACCCGCAGGCGCTCCGCCTCCGCCTCGAGCTTGCGGAGCGCCGGAACCGCCTCGGCGGGGGCGAGCAGCGAGGCTGCGTCCGCCCTGCCTTCGAGGGTGCGCGCCGTCTCCCGCTTGAACTCGCGGACCGCCGCGTCCCGCAGGAGGCGCACGACGCGCCCGTGGGCCTCCTCCACGGCCTCGGCCGCCGACAGTTCCCCTTCGAGCGCGGTGAGGCGCTCCGCGGCCGCCCCAGGGTCGGGGACGGCGGCGCTCGACAGGTCGGGCACCGCCACCTGGCGGCGGGTGAGGCGCGCGCTCCGCTGCCGCGTCGCGAGGAGGCGCTCCTCTACGCGTGCCTCTTGCGCGGCGGCGCGCCGCACGGCTTCCGCCGCCACCGCGGCCTTCCCGAGCTCGCGCATGGGGACGGCCCGGAAAGGGGCCTCGTCCACGCGGGCGGCTCGGTCACGGAGCGCGCTCGCGTGCCCGCGCGCCTCTGCAAGCGCCGCGGCCACCGCCTCCGCATGACGGAGCGCTTCCTGCAGCTCGTTGATCTCCTGGTCGAGGTCGCGCAGCTTCAGGGTGCTCGTGTCAGCGGGAAACAGGTCCGTGACGAAGGCGTGGGCGCGCAAGCGTTCATGGAGCTCGCGGTGGCGACCCCGCGCCACCTTGAGGCGGAGGGCCTCGAAGAGGTCGTGGGCGGCGGCGGGGTCGGCCCGTTCGCGAGCGTCGATGGCGTCCAACTCCGCCTGGTGGAGCCTCGGGTCGATCCCGTAGAGGGGAAGGACTTCGCGCAGGCGCCGGGAGAGCTGGCCCATGCCCCCCGAAGGGGGCCGCCGCCTCATGAACGAAGCGGGAAGGCGAGGTCACCGACGCGAAGCATCGCGGCGGCCCGCGCTCGGGCCTCCACCTTCACGTTCACCTCGGAGTCCGTTTCCACCTCCACGCCAGGAGCCTCGGGCAGCTCGATCGGCGGGAGCTCTGGGAGCGCTGGCGCCTCGGGGCGGCTGAAGTAGCTCGCGGCCGCGAGCTGCCCCGCGCCGCCCACGGTGAAGCCGCGGACGTGCCCGACGCTCGTGTCCGCGCCTGCCGTGAGCGTCGTGCCCGTGATCCAGCGGTCGCTGTAGAACCCGGGAGCGGGCCCGCCGTAGGGCGAGCACGTTCGCGTCGGGAAGACCGCCGGATCGGTGCACACGAGCGCGAGGGGCGCGTACAGCGCGCGCACCCGCAGGCCCTGCGGGGGAACCGTCGCCGCCATGCTCTGCATGGGGGGCGCCCGCGGGTCCGTGCTGAGGGTCACGGGGAGCTCCTCGGGGACCGACGGGTTCCCCACGGCGGCGCCCGCAGGGAAGGGCGACACCACGAGAGCGCCGGAGGAGAGGTTGAACTCGAGCACGTCGAGGCCTTCCCGGACGAAGCCTTCGAGGCGCTGCGTCCGCCCCTCGGGGAGCGTCACCTCGAAGGCGTAGGGGACCGTCTCGTTGAAGGCGAGGTCGCGGTCGAAGGTGAAGCTCGCGAGGGTTCCCCTCACCACGGGGGAGACCACTTGGGCGCCCACCTGGAGCGTGAGCGAGGTGGCGCTCAGCTCGCAGAGGGCCACGGCCCGCACCGTCGGGCGGAGGGTGTAGACCCATCCGTGGGGCTCGGCGAAGGCGAGCACGCGCGCATCGAGCGTCAGGAAGCGGCTCCCGTAGTCCCACACCGTCCCGAAGGTGTCGCGGACGCGGAGGTCGAGGGGCCAGCGGCCGTGCTTGCCCGCGAAAGCGGAGAGGTCCACGGAGACCTCATGCTGCAGGCGGAGGTCCACCTGCGTCGTCGTCACGTTGGCGGGGAGCGCGATGCCGCCGAGGGCGACCTCGACACCGTCCGGTGCCAAGGGAACCGCCGACGTCATCACGAAGCGGAGCGGGTGCACGCCGCACGTCTGGAGCGCCGAGGGGATCCCCGCGAGGTAGGGCGCGAGGAAGCCCGTGGCCCCCTTCAGGACGACGCGGCCCACCGCTTCGGGGCTGTGGGCCAGCGCGGTCCACGTCAGGTTGTGGACGCCTTCCGGCAGGTGGAGGTCGTAGGCGGTGAGGTGGCTCGAGAGGGCCACGAAACGGGTGACACCGTTCACTGAGAAACGGACTTCCGCGGGGCCCTGCGCGCCGGCCCAGAACACGAAGGGCGCGGGGCCCTCGACGAAGAGCGTGACGGCAGCGGTTTCGCCGGTTGCGAGACCGCTCACCGCCACCTCGCCCGGAAGGCCGTCCTCTACGGGCGTCCAGGCCGGGCCCGAGCCCGAGGTGCGGAGGGCTTCGAGCGGGACACCCTGCGTGAGGACGGAGAGCGCGAGAACAGGGGTGTCCCCTGCGTGCGCCTCTGCGGCGGTCTCTGCCGTCGCGAGGGCTGTCACGGGTGCCACGAGGCACGCGGCGAGAAGCGCGCACAGGAGCCTCCGAGGGCCGGTGGGAATCTGGTTTACACTAAGCCGATGGGTTGCCATGGTTGCCTTCCCCGATTGCGCCGACGCGTTGCCGCGCGCCGGTTACCCGGCCGGTGCTATCGGGGGTCTTAAGGTTTGTTCTCACTCGCGGGGGTTACGCGCCGCCATCTGGCGGCCTCGCGCGAGCCCGCGCGCGAGAGAACCCTTTTTACAAGGGGATGCGCCTCGGGGCCGTGTGTCCCGTCCCATCGCTGCCGGGTCCGTGCCGCACCGCATCCTCACGCTCCTCACGAAGCGTCACCCCATCACGCTCGAGGAGATTGTGCTCGCGCTCCAGCTTCGGGCGGACGTGGTGCGGCTGGAGCTCACGCGCCTCAAGGCCCAGGGCTACGTGACTGTGGAGACGGTGTCGGGGAAAACCTTCGTCGCGCTCACGGGCCTCGGCCTGAAGGGATTCGGCGGGAAGGCCCCGCCGCGGCCCGACGACGATCCGGCCTTCATGTGACGGGGGCGCGCTCGGCCACCACGGTGATGCCGTAGCGCAGCTCCTCCACGGTGCACCCCTCGCGGCACGGGTCCGCGTCGCCTGCCGGTGAGGCGTACACGGGCCTCACGAAGAAGGACCAACCGCTCGTCTCCGCGTAGGGGCTGTCTGTCTGATCCATCTCGACAGGCACGCGCCACGTCCACGTCGTGCGGTCCTCCGACACCTCCGTGGCCCCGTCCTGGAGGAAGTAGCTGTTGAAGGAGAGGTCGGGCGTCTGGTACCCGAGGAGGAGGCGGTCCACGGCACGGTGGTCGGGCGTGATGGACCGGATGGTCACGGTCACCGTGAGGTTCCCGGTTTCCATGGGCACGGGCGCCTGCGCGTCGAGGAGGCCCGCGGGTCCCGCCCAGGGGTCGAGCAGCATCCGCTGGGTCTGCTGCGGGGGCCCGCGCGCGGCGGCCACGCCTTCCGCCTCCAGGATGGGGAGGGTCGTGGCCCCCTGCCAGCGGTCGGGGTGGCCCGCGTACACGGCGGGGTCGCGGGTTCGCACAATCTCGATCTTGACGTGGACGACGCCGAAGGCCACCGCGGGGGTTCCCGTGGCGGTGAACAGGAACTCCCAGCGCGAGCCCGTGCTGTGGGGCATGTCCGTCATGTCGGGCGTCACCTCGAGCACGGTGGGCACGTCCTTCTGGACGGGCACCCACCCCTGCAGGTCGGGGCTTCCGGCGTGGCGGTACGTGAACTTGAAGCCCGTGATGGTGGGCTCGCTCCAGGTGAGGGTGATCTCCATGAGGCCCGTCCCCTCGTACACGGTGGTGTTCTCGGGGAAGCTCGCGAAGAACCCGCCTGCCATCGGTTCCTTCGTGTAGAAGGTGCTCATCAGCGTCCAGATGGCGGCGTCCTGAGCCCCGATCTCCACGTTCTGATCGAGGAGCGCGACGCGGTCGCGGCCGCCCCAGTAGTCGTGCACGTGGGGGGCCGCGTCGCGGCCGGCGACGGGTGCGCCGGTGCCCGTGTCTATGCGGGGGGCCGCGTCCGCGGTGTCCATGGGCTCGGCTGAGGCCGCTTGCGGTGTTTCCTCGGTGAGGCAGCCGGCAAGGAGGGGGGTGCTCGCGACAAGGAGCGCGAGAGCTAACGCTAGGGTTGGGTTCTGGGTCATGGGTTCAGCCTCCCTTATGGGGATCAGGTGGGGTTGCGGGTTGCGAGGGTGATGTCGCCGACGTCGGTCACGACCACGATGGGCACCTTCGTGGGCGCGCTCTCCCAGTTGGCGGTGCGCACCTCGAGGCGGTGGCTCGCGCCATCCTCCTCTTCGCGATGCACGGAGGTGGGGCCGAGGTCGGCCGTGGTGCTGCCCACGTCCGTCCTCAGGGTGGCGTGGTAGCCGAAGCGGTCGTCGCGGGGCAGGAGGAGACGAACCTCGCCCACGTCGGTGGTGACGCCGATGGCGCCCGTCACCTGCGGGTAGTCGAGGCTGACGGTGCCCACGTCGGTCACGACATCGGTGGGGCCGAGGAGGCTCACGTTGCGCGTCGTGACGTCGCCCACGTCGGTGCGGACGAGGAGGTGGCCGAGGGTGACGTCGCTGAGGGTGACGTCGCCCACGTCGGTCCGGGTGCTGAGGTTGAAGCCCGCGGCGGCGGGCACCTGCAGCACCATCTCCACCTCGAGGCCGTGGCTCACGAAGGCCATGAAGCCCCACGCGTCGAGGCCCTGCCGCTGACGGCTTGCAAGGTGGAGGAGGCCGTTCTCCTGGGTGAAGGCCACCTCGACGCGCGCCTCCCGCAGGAGCGCATCCGCCTGCGGCCCCGTGGCGCGGGTGAAGACGGTGAGGTGGATTTGGTCGTCGGGGGATGCCGTGATGGTGAGGTCGCCCACCTCGCTGCAGAGGTCGGCCCGGCCGCCCTGCAGGGCGCCGAGGGGGAGCACGTACCGCTGCTCAAGCTGCGCCGTGCTGAGGCCCGCGGGGGTCGTGGACTCCTCGACCTGCGGCGTGATCGCGGCGCCGGGGAAGGCCTCGGTGTCGCAGCTCGTGCGGTCGAGGCTCGGGCCCTGCCAGGCCTGGTAGCTGAGGGCGGCGGCCCACCCGCCAACGACGAGGAGCCCGACGAGGGAGGCCACCAGGAACTCCCGGCTGCGGAAGAAACCGCGGTCCATGGGCTCACCCCTTCGTGCCGCGCTCGATGGTGGTGCGCGCGCGGGCGAGAATGCCTGAGGCTTCCGCGAGCTCGCGCTCCACCTGCTGGTTGAGCGCCGTGAGCTCCACCACGGGGTCCGGCATCACGGGGGCGGGCGCGAGGGCCTGCTCCTCCCGGAGGCGGCGCGTCTCGTACCGCACGTAGGCGGCGTAGAGGAGGCCGGCGGCAAGGGCCACGGCGGGGAGGAGGGCGAGGAGGAACCAGCCGAGAGCGGTCCAGGAGGCCATGCTTACACCTCGCGGAGGAGGCGCTCGATCTCCTTGAGGGTCTGGTTCATGCGCTGCACCTCTTCGAGGAGGACGCGCTGGTTGCGGACGGCTTCCTCGGCGAGGCGGCGGTAGTCGCCGCCGCTCGCGGCCTGGGCCTTCACGCGCTCGGTGCGGAAGTACATCACGAGGCCCACGATGGCGGTGATGGCCAGGAAGAACACGATGGGGATCCAGACTTCCTCGTTCGCCATCAGCTGTTCCCTCCCTTGGGCGCGCGGTCCTTGACGGCCTTCGCGATGGCCTCGGCGTTCAGATGCAGATCGAAGGGTTTCAGCGTGTAATATTTCATGGCCTTCCCGTCCTCGGAGAGCTCCAGGGCGCCTTCCACGAGCCCCGCCGCCTCGAGCTTCTCGAGGTGCATGTAGAGCAGGGGGCGGCTGAGCTCGAGTTGGCGCGCAAGCTCGCTCACGTAGTTCCGCCCCTGGGAGAGGGCCGCCACGATGCGGAGGCGGTGGGGGTTCCCGAGGGCGTCCAGGATGGCGAGCAGGGTGTCGTGGTCGAGCTTCATGGAATGGGGGTCCTGTCGGGCCCGCATTGCGGGTGTAAGAAATAACTTACACGTGGTATGTATAGGTTTCCGAGGGTGGGTGGTCGGTCCTCGGGGGATTCATGCGCGGACCATCGGGGCTCCGCACTGCTCGCAAAATTTGGCGCCGCCGGCCACCTCGGCGCGGCACCGGGGACAGGCCGCCTGGACGCCCTTGCCACACTCGGGACAGAACCGGGCTCCGTCGCTCGTGGCGGCGCCGCAGTGCGGGCAGGGGGTCGGGTCGGTGCCATCGCGCCCCCCTTGGGCGAGGCCGCGACCGACGGCGCGGGACCCGAGGGTGAGCGCGGGCGCCGTCTCCTGGGCCACGTACTTCGCGGCAGGTCCAACGTATCC
>DATMKA010000278.1:0-8797 GCA_035553595.1 Thermoplasmatota archaeon
CTGCACGCCGTGCCAGGCGCCCACGTGCACAATGCGCAGGCGCGGGTCGTCGAGGGCGGCCACTGCTTCGATGAGGAGGTCCACCCGCTTCCTGGGGTTGAGGTCCCCGAGGATGAGGAGGTTGACTCGGTCCTTTTCCAGCAGAGCCGGCCGCTCGGCGTCCGGGTGGAACTTCCCGGCATCGATGCCGAGATGCGCCACCTGGATCTTCCCGGGATCGGTCCCGAAGCGTTCCACGATGTCGCGCTTCACGTGGGCGGTGTCCACCATCACGAGGGGGAGCGCGAGGGCTCGCCGGAGGTCCTTCTCCTCGAAGCGGCGCTGCTGGGCGTTCATGCCGAAGAGGTCGGCGTGCTTGAGGAGGATGAGGTCGTGCACGGAGGCGACGTTGGCGGTGCGGACGTAGGCGTGGTGGCTTGCGCTGTGGACGACCTTGGCGCGGGGGCGGGTGAGGAAGCGCTTGCCGCGGTAGGTAATGATGCCGCCGACCTTCCGGCCGAGGACGGTGAGCTCGGTTCCCCGGATGGGCACCTCGCGCGCCTCGTGACCGAGGGTGCCGTAGGCCTTCACGAGCTCCAGGGCGTAGCGCTTGATGCCGCTCATGACGGTGTCGTGGTAGGCGACCGCCACCTGCATGGGGGCGGAGAGGGCGGGTCTTTATTTAGCCTCTCCGCTCGGGGCTTACGCCTTCTACCGGAGGCCTTCGAGGATTTCCCGCAGGCTCGCGCCCACGTAATGCGCCATCTCCTCCGTGACCACGGGGGAGGTCCCGACGAAGAAGGTCTGGTTCATCACGCGGTCTGCCTGGGGGTAGTCTTGGGCGTCGCCGAGGCCGCGGCCCACGTAGGCGGGTTGGCGGAGGAGGTTGGCGCCAAACAGCATCCGCGTGGCGATGCGGCGCTCCTCCATCTTGGCCACGACCTCCTTGCGGTCGATGCCGTCTGCAAGGGTCATGGGGTAAGCGAACCAGGAGGGGTCCGAGTTGGGAGTGGCCTCCGGGAGGATCACCCGGTCCTTCACGGGCTGGAGGGCTTCCGTGAGGATGCGGAAGTTGCGCTTGCGCGCCTCCACGAAACCGTCCAGCTTCTTCAGCTGCTGCATCCCCATGGCCGCTTGAAGCTCAAGGGGCTTCAGGTTGTACCCGATCTCGCTGTAGATGTATTTGTGATCGTACCCTTCGGGGAGTTCCCCGAGCTTCCAGCCGAAGCGCTTGCCGCAGGTGTTGTCCACGCCTGGAGCGCACCAGCAGTCGCGGCCCCAGTCGCGGATGCTTTCCGCGACCTTCATGAGGCGGGCGTTGTCGCCGCAAACCATGCCGCCCTCGCCCGTGGTGATGTGATGCGCGGGGTAGAAGCTGCAGGTGGTGACGTCGCCGAAGCTTCCGGCGGGCTTGCCGCCGTAGGTGCTCCCGAGGGCGTCGCAGCAGTCCTCCATGAGCCACAGGTCATAGTCGCGGACGAGATCCGAGACGACCTTCATGTCGTAGGGGTTGCCCAAGGTGTGGGCAAAGACGAGGGCCTTCGTCTTGTGGCTCACGGCCTCCACCAGCATGTCCCCCGTGGGGTTGTAGGTGGGAAGGCTCGTGTCGACCCACTTGATGGAGGCGCCGTAGGTGATGAGGGGGTTGACGGTGGTGGGGAAGCCGCTCACGCACGTGACAACCTCGTCGCCCCGCTGGAGATGGTCGGGGAGGAGGCGGCTGAACAGGGTAGCGACCGCCACGAGGTTTGCGCTGCTGCCGCTGTTCACGAAGACGCCTTTCTTGCGGCCGAAGCGCTCGGCGATGCCCTTCTCGAAGGCGGGCGTGGCCGCGCCGAGGCCGAACCAGCCCGAAAGGATGGCTTCCGTCATGGCGCGGTACTCGTCGCCCGTAGCCACGGTGCCGCTGTAGGGCACGGCGGTGACGCCGGGCTTGAACGGCCGGGGCGCCATTTTCTCATCCATGTACTTCTGGACCTGGTCCAAGATGTCCTTCATGACGTGATCCTCTTGAGGGTGCTGAAATCGAAACGGAAGTCGGGGACGGGCTCATCGTCCGGGTCCTCGGGACGCCAGGCGGATTCCACCACGTTGAGCACCACGGCCTCGCCTTCGCCCACGTTCACCATCGCGGACGGGACGCCTGCGGGCACGTAGATGGTGCGGGGCTTTGCCCGGGAGGCGTACTGGACGTCGAAGTCCGTGGGGCCGCGACGAATCACAAAAGCCACTTCGCCCACCAGGGGCGTAAAGAAGCCGCTGCGCCGCAGGTGCAGGTGGGGTCCCTTGATGGCGCCGGGGAGGATGGTGGTGGCGTACACCTGTTGCACGGGCTTTCCGAGGCTGAAGGGCCCCGTCCCCTCGAACTGGTTGGCGATGGGGAACAGGTAGCCATTGACCCGGCTCTCCTTGTCCCGGGTGGGAATGGTGGGAAGATCGCGATGGGTCGTCATAGGTTCACCTTGAGGCGAATGTCGCCGGGGAGCTGGAGCGTTTTGATGTCGGCCCGCAGGACGGGCTTCACGGTGGGCCGGCCTTCGCGAGCAAACTCGTAGACGTTCACGTCCCGAGCGCCGAAGTGGAGGATTCCCCGGCGGCCCTCTAGGGTCACGCGCTCGAGAACCTCGGCCACTTCGTCGTAGTAGCTGTGGCTGATCCACATGTCCTGGGGAGCCGCGTCATGCTTCCATGGCTCGCGGCTCTTCATGGTGGTGCGGACCACGAGGTGATCGGGGACGGCGCGGGCCGCCATCTCCGCGGCCACCTTGCAGACGGCGTAGTAGTGCGTGGGGTCGGGCCGCGTCTCGGGGGGAATCGGGTGGACCGGTTCGTTCCCCGAGAAGACGTAATCGGTGGAAACGTGGACGAGGCGAGCGCCCGTGGCGATGCAACCCTGAGCCACGTGCAGAGCGGGAAGGGCGATGTTGTCCCACCCGTACTGGCGGTCCCGCTCGCACCGCACCAGATCCGTGGCGGAGGCCGTATGCACAACCACCTGCGGGCGCACGCGTTGAAGGAGCCGCTGGGTGGCCTCAGCGTCGGAGAGGTCGGCGTCGGCACGGGTGAGCGGCACCAGCTCGCACCCGGCCCAAGGGCGCCTCAGCAGCTCTTTGCCGAGGCGGCCCGAGGCTCCCGTGACGGCAACCTTCATCATTCCTCCAGGGCGAGGAGCGCCTGCAGGTACTCGCGGTAATCAGGACCAAGGGTGGAGCTTGTCGCCAGACGGGCGAGCTGGGCGCGGTCGATGTAGCCCATGCGATAGGCGACCTCCTCGAGGCAGGCGACCTTGAAGCCCTGGCGGTGCTCGATGGTCGCGATGAAGCTGCTCGCCTCAATCAGGGACTGGTGGGTGCCCGTGTCGAGCCACGCGGTACCGCGGCCAAACTTGATGAGCTTGAGGCGGCCGCGGCGGAGATACTCCTTGTTCACGTCCGTGATCTCAAGCTCCCCGCGGGCGGAGGGCTTGAGGCTCGCGGCAATGTCGAGGACGCTGTTGTCGTAGATGTAGACGCCCGTGACCGCCCAGTTGGATTTGGGCTTCTCGGGCTTCTCTTCCAGGCTCAGCACCTTTCCTTCGGGCCCCACCTCGGCCACGCCGAAGCGGCGCGCGTCGCGGACGTAGTAGCCGAAGATGGTGGCCCCGTCATTCTCCTTCACGGACTTCTGGAGGAGCCCCGAGAGACCTTGGCCGTAGAACACGTTGTCTCCCAGGATGAGCATCACGGAGTCGGAGCCCACGAAGTCGCGCCCGAGAATGAAGGCCTGCGCGAGCCCTCCGGGGTTGGGCTGCTCGACGTAGGAGAACTTCATGCCGAGCTCGCTCCCGTCCCCCAGCAGCTTCCGGTAGAGGGGCAGGTCCTGGGGCGTGCTGATCACGAGAACCTCGCGAATCCCCGCGAGCATGAGGGTGCTCAAGGGGTAGTACACCATCGGCTTGTCGTAAACGGGCAGCAGTTGCTTGCTGATCACCCGCGTGAGGGGGTAGAGGCGGGTGCCGTGGCCCCCGGCGAGAATGATGCCCTTCATGGCCGCACCTCCGCGGGGTGTGTGGAGAGCCACCCGATTGTGTGGCGGAGGCCCTCCTCGAAGGTGACGCGCGGTTTCCAGCCGAGCTTGCGGAGCTTGCCGCTGTCGAGGCTGTAGCGCCAGTCATGGCCTGGGCGGTCCTTCACGAACTGGATGAGCGAGTCGGGCTTGCCGAGCTTCCGGAGCACGGCGTGGACCACCTCGAGGTTGGGCCGCTCGTCGCTCGCCCCGATGTTCCAGATCTCACCCCAGCGGCGCTGCTGGCGCACGAGGTCGATGGCCTCGCAGTGGTCCTTCACGTACAGCCAGTCGCGCACGTTCATGCCTGTCCCGTAGATGGGGAGCGGCTTGTTTTGCGACGCGAGGGTGATGATCTTGGGAAGGAGCTTCTCAGGGTTCTGCCGTGGCCCGTAATTGTTCGTGCACCGCGTGATCGCCACGGGCAGCCCGTAGGTGTGGTGGTGGGCGAGCACCAGGAGGTCCGACCCCGCCTTGCTTGCCGAGTAGGGGCTCGAGGGGCTGAGGGGGCTCCCCTCGTGGAAGGAGCCCTTCTCGATGGAGCCGTACACCTCGTCGGTGCTTACGTGCAGGAACTGCCCCACGTCGTAGCGGCGGGCGGCATCGAGAAGCACCTGGGTGCCGAGGACGTTGGTCCGCACGAAGACGTCGCCTGCCTCGATGCTGCGGTCCACGTGGCTCTCGGCCGCGAAGTGGATGATGGCCTCGGGGCGGAACTCGTTCACGAGGGCGTTGACCCGGGCCGTGTCGCAGATGTCCGCCTTCTCGAAGCGGTACCCGGGGGCCTGATCGATGCCGCGGAGGTGGTGGAGGCTGCCCGCGTAGGTGAGCGCGTCGAAGTTCAGCACCTGGAGGTCTGTTGATGCCGGGGCCGTCGTTGGGGGCTTGTGATCGGGGCAGCAGTGCTCGGCGGGGGCGCCCCCGTACTGGTGGAAGAGGTAGTGGACAAAATTGCTTCCGATGAAGCCTGCTCCGCCGGTGACCAGAATCCGCATGCTCTTCCCTCGCCCCCTGGCAACCGGCGCGCCAACGAGGAGTCCGGGCTCGAGGGGATGCGAGCCGAAAAAGACTGTGCTTTCGTATATATGCTCTCCGATTGGGTTGGGGGCCGGGGCCTGGTGCGCGGAGGCTCCCGATCCCCTTCCGAAATCCCTAAGACGAACCGCCCTGTATGGCCCCCCATGGGCCAAAGCCCTCCCCGGGTGCTCGTCGTCATTCTCAACTACAACGGCGAGCGGCTCCTTCCCGCGTGCCTTGACAGCATTGCCAAGCATACGGCGGACTACCGGAACTACCACGTCGTCGTCGTGGACAACGCAAGCCCCGACGGGTCCTTGCGGATTGTGGAAGAGCGGTACCCCTGGGTGACGCCCATCCAGAACGGGAAGAACGGGGGCTTCGGGTGGGGAAACAACGCCATCCTCGCTCGCTTCGAGGCGGACCATTACGTGCTCCTCAACAACGACACGGAGGTGCGGCCCGGCTGGCTGAGCGCCCTCGTGAGGGAGGCCGAGTCGGACCCGGCCATCGGGGTGGTGGGGTGCAAGCTCCTCTTCCCGGACGGCCGCATCCAGCACGCGGGGGGAAGCTTCTCAGCGTACGCGCTGAACCACCTCGGCTACCTGCAGGAGGGATCCACGTGCAATACCGCGCAGGATGTCCCTTGGGTAACCTTCGCGGCCGTCCTCATCAAACGCCAGGTTCTCGAGCGTATCGGCTACATGGACGAGGGGTTCAAACCCATGTACTACGAGGATCCCGACTTCTGCTTCCGCGCCCGCGCTGCGGGCTTCCGGGTGCGGTACACGCCCGAGTGCGTGATCACCCATCACGAGAATGCCTCCACGAGCCAGCTGCCGAGCGCGCCGAAGCTCTACCGGCAGGAGCGGAACCGCCTCCGGTTCAAGCTCCTCCACTACTCCTGGAGGCGCTGGTTTCGGGAGGGGCATCTTGTCTTCGAGCTCAAGACGATTTTCTGGAATGCCCAGAAGGGGTTCCTTCGGGTCTCCCTGAAAGCCTGGGGAGCAAACCTCGTCCGCCTGCCCGCCCTCTTGTGGTGGCGTTGGCGCCCGGTACGGTTCGTCCCGAGCGTCTTCAGTCCCGAGGGTCGCCACGCTCCTCGCGTGCCTTTCGAGGCGCGGCCGGCACCCCTGCCAGCGGAAAGAGGTTCCCTTAAATAGGGTCAAAGGAGTTTCGGCCCCTATATGGCGAAGCGCGCCCTCATCACCGGCGTCACTGGCCAGGACGGCTCCTTCTTGGCCGAGCAGCTGCTTGCCAAGGGCTACGAGGTGTGCGGCATCATCCGCCGCCTCTCCACGCCGAACCTCGTGCACATCCAGCACATCCTCGACCGGATCACGCTGCTTGACGCGGACCTGTCGGACCAGAGCTCCCTCAACAATGCCGTGCGCGAAGCCCAGCCCGATGAGGTGTACAACCTCGCGGCCCAGTCCTTTGTGCAGACGTCCTTCAAGCAGCCCACCCTCACGTCCGACGTGACAGGCGTCGGCGTCGTGCGCATGCTCGAAGCGGTGCGGCACCACGCGCCCCACGCGCGCTTCTACCAGGCCTCGACGTCCGAGCTCTACGGCAAGGTGCAGGAGGAGCCCCAGACGGAGCGCACCCCCTTCTACCCCCGCAGCCCCTACGGCTTCGCGAAGCTCATGGGCTACTGGGCCGTGGTGAACTACCGCGAATCGTACAACATGCATGCCTCCAACGGCATCCTGTTCAACCACGAGTCCGAGCGCCGCGGCATCGAGTTCGTGACCCGCAAGATCACCCACAGCGTTGCCGAGATCGCTTACGGCCTCCGGAAGGAGCTGCGCCTTGGCAACCTCGACGCCCGCCGCGACTGGGGCTACGCTCCCGAGTACACGGAGGGGATGTGGCGCATGCTCCAGCAGCCCCACGGCGACGACTATGTGCTCGCCACCAACACGAGCTACACCGTGGCCGAGTTTGCCCAGCTCGCGTTCCAGGCCGCCGGCATCAACGACTGGCAGAAGTACGTGGTCGAGGACTCTCGCTTCTACCGCCCTGCCGAGGTGCACACCCTTCGCGGCGACGCCAAGAAGGCGAAGACCGTGCTCGGTTGGGAGGCGAAGACCCACGTGCCCGAGCTCGTGAAGATCATGGTGAAGGCCGACCTCGCCATGGTGGGGGCCGGCAAGCCCGTCCCCCCGCGCAGCGCCTGACTGGGTTCCTTCAGCCCTTCACGAGGCGCTCGATGCCTTCGCGCAGGGTCACCTTCGGGGTCCACCCGAGGTGGTGCCGGGCCTTCGTCATGTCCACCACCAGGCGCTTGAGCTCACCGGGCCGGAACAGGCTCGGGTCCTCCTTCACGGTGAGGGGCTTCCCCATGGCGCGCTCCACTTCCTGGATGACCTCCTGGATGGAGTGGCCGTGGCCGGAGCCGGCGTTGAAGACCTCGCCGACGGCACCGGGGTGCTCCGCGAGTGCAAGGAGCAGGTCGATGAAGTCGTCCACGTAGGTGAAGTCGCGGACGATGCTTGTGTCACCGAGCGTGAGGATGCCGGTCTTGCGCGCCTGGTCAACAATCTTGGGGATGACGAAGCTCGCGTCCTGACCAGGCCCATAGATGTTGAAGGGCCGCACGATCGTGGTGGGGAGCCCGTAGCTCGCGCGGTACGAGCTGACAAGGAGATCCGCCGCCGCCTTCGTGCTGCCGTAGGGGCTGCTGGGGTTGAGCGGGTGCTTCTCGTCGATGGGGACGTACTGCGGAGGGCCGTACACGTGGCCGGTGCTCACGTACACGAACCGCGGCATGGGGGAGGCCGCGCGGGCCGCTTCGAGGAGGCGAAGCGTTCCCGTAGCGTTCACTTGGAAAGCCCCCATGGGGTCCTTCAGGGTCTGCGGAACGAAGGAGACGGCCGCAAGGTGCAGCACCACGTCCGTGCCCGGAGGAATCGCGAGGGGTGCGGTGTCCGTGAGGTCCCCGTAGACGGCCTTCACGCCGGCAAGGTGCCCCTCAGGGCGCTCGGTGCCCTTGCGGAGAAGGACCGTGACCTCGTTCCCGCGAGCAACGAGCCGGGGCACCAGGTGGCGCCCGATGAAGCCGCCCGCGCCAGTGAGGAAGTACCGCATCAGGGCCGCAACTCCAGGGGTGACCATAACGGTTTTGCGTGGCCCGCCCTCGCGTGAGGCACCTCGATACGTTTATGGGCGCCAGGACGCCTCAGGAGAACCCCATGGCCGCGACCGCTCCGGCAGCCCCGGCAACCGCCCCCGCGCTGCCCGCGAAGGCCCGCATCGGCGTCACCTTCGTCGCTTACAAGGAGTGGGAGAACAGCACGAGCGGCGTCCACCGCTACCTGAAGGCCCTGCTGCGGGAGCTCCCCGCCTTGGGGGTGCAGGCGAAGCCGGTCCCGCTCCACCACCGCGCCGTGAAGGTTCTGGGCCGCGAGTTCGGCGGCCTCCTCACCCTGGAGGTGGCCCGCCGCATCCCCACCCCGGGCGTTGATCTCATCCACGCCATCGAGCCCTTCGTGCGGAAGCGCGGCACCCACGTGCAGACGGTGCACGACATCACCGAGTTCAAGTACCCCGATCTGTTCGGCGTGGACCGGGAGAAGCTCGCCCGCGAGCAGGAGATTGTGCGCGCCGCCATCGACGAGGCCCGCGTCGTCGTGACGGACACGGCGCACGTCAAGCAGGATCTCCTGAAGTGGCACCCGCCCCTCAAGGCAAGCCACGTCATCCCCGTCCACCTCGGCGTGGACACCGAGCACTGGCGCCCCGCGCCCCCGCAGGC
>DATMKA010000279.1:0-5803 GCA_035553595.1 Thermoplasmatota archaeon
CCCGATGCCTTTAAGCGTCCCGCCGGGGGTGGCGGCCCGGATGCCGAAGGACATCGCCGCCACCCATGAGGACTGGGAGGCCATCGCGGACACCTTCCACAGGACCCGCCGCCGCCCCTGGCCAAGCGTCCTCGAGTGGAGCCTAGAGGCCGTCCCCCGGGGCGGCCGCGTCCTCGACCTGGCGGGCGGCAACGGGCGCCACGGCGTCCCCCTTGCTCAGGACGGCTACCGCGTCGTGCTCGCGGACTTCTCGCGCCGCCTCGCTTCGCACGCCGACCGCGAGCGCCGCACCCGCGACCCCGCCATCCCTTTCCAGGTGGTGCAGGCGAGCGCGCCCACGCTTCCGCTGCAGACGGGGAGCATGGACGGCGCCCTCTTCATCGCTGCCCTCCACAACATTCCGGGGCGCACGAACCGCATCGCGGCCCTCGCCGAGCTCCACCGCGTCCTGAAGCCTGGCGCCCCCGCCCTCGTCACGGTGTGGTCGCGCTGGCAGCAGAAGTACGCTCTTGATTTCCTGAAGGAGCTGCCGAGCGCCGTTCTCAAGGACCGCCGCACCTTCGGCGACCGCACCGTCCCCTGGAGCGAGGACGGCTCCATCGTGGAGCGGTACTACCACTTCTACAGCAGGTGGGAGCTCCGCGAAGACCTGCACGCGGCCGGCTTCGACAACCCGCGCATCTGGAGCAAGTGCATCAGCACGAAGGTGTGGGCCGATAATCTCTTCGCGGAAGTCCGCAGGCCAGCCTGAAGGGGTGTCACCCTCCTGGATGGCGAAACGGTTTTCCGCCCCTGGGCGCCTGCCTGGGATGGCTGAGGAGGCTCCCCCGTGCGCCAGATTCTGTTCGCCGCCGCCATTGTCGGTCTCGCCCTTGCGGGCTGCTTCGAGTCGGTTCCTGAGGGAATCCTCACGGGCGCGGGCGGGACGGGCCCGGACCTCCCCATGATCCTCCCGCAGACCGACTTCTACAACGCGACCGGGAAACCGGGCTACCTCGCGGTGGAGACGCCCCAGCCCTTCCACACCCTAGAGGAAGTGTACGGCCGCGTGATGGAGTTCCAGGCGCGGCGTCCCGACCTCGTGAACGTGACGGAGATCGGCCGCACCCTCCAGGACCGCCCGATGTATGACATCGTGGTCACGAACCGCTCGGTCCCGGGCCCGAAGATTGTTCCCTTCTTCGACGGCGGCCACCACGGCAACGAGATCGCGGGCACGGAGCTCATCCTCTACACCGTGGACTTCCTGCTGGATAATTACGAGCGGAACGCCACCGTGCGGCGCTGGGTGGACACCTACGAAATCCATCTCGTGCCCCTCGTGAACCCCGACGGGTACGCGGTGCAGACCCGTGGAAACGCCCTCGGCGTGAACCTCAACCGCAACTACGACATCGACTGGGGCAACCAGGGCGGCGCGAGCAACCCCGTGATGGGGACGCTCGCCCACGCCCTCAACCGCTCCATGCCGAGCGTGATGATTGTGGCTGAGAACTCGGGGCCCCACGCCTTCAGCGAGCCCGAGTCCCGGGCCGTCCGCGACCTCCTTGCGAGCCTCGACGACCGCCTCGCCTTCTACATGACGTACCACACGCCCACCAACGGGTTCATTGCGCCCTGGAGCGCCTTCGACCCGCCCTTCGCGATTCCGCCCGAGCACAACGCGGTGTTCGAGGCCACTCTCGAGTGGGTGCGCACGAACACCGAGTACAAGGCGGGGAAGGCCCAGTGGGGCAACTTCAGCGCCGGCCTCCCCTACTCGGCCTCGGGCAGCAGCCAAGACTGGGCGTACATGCGCCACAACGTCCCCGCTTTCACCCTCGAGATCGAGATTTGGTACACCTCGGTGTTCAGCGACGGTTACGCGGGCCGCGTCTTCCTCACGCCCTACCAGGGGCTCGACTACTGGATGCGCGCAAGCCTCCCCATCCCCCTTCACCTGCTCGCGAACGCGGACCGGTTCGCCGCGTGGGAGCCGCCTGTCGTCAGCCCGCCCCTGCCCGACGGGGTGCCCCCGGAGCGACCGGCGGCGCTTGACGCGTGCACCGGGATTCCCTCGGACGAGGCGCCCAACCGGCCCGTGTGGCCGCTCGCGGTCTGCAACCTAGTGCAGCCGGAGGAGCACGAGCACTGAGCTCGGCCTCAACCTCCCTGCCGGGCGCAAACACAGAGCACCGGAAGCACAGAGAACGCTGAGGAGAGGGCGCCGAGGAGCGCACGGAGGGGGTTTGGATCCTCGGAGGAGCAGAGGCAGCTGTGTTCTCCGGCCCTCTGCGGGTTGACGACCGCTCTGTGGGCTCCTCCGCGGCCTCGCTCTGTGTGCTCTGCGTCTTCGTTCCTCTGTGTTTGCGCGCGGCAGCGAGGCTCTGGGATGTCCGTCCCTCCAAGCCGGCTCGTGGTAGCGAGGGGCCGGGCTCCTGAACCCTAGAGGTATAATTCAATAATTATACTCCGGGGGGCTTCAGTGCCGGAAGCACCGCTGGCCGGTGAAGACCATCGGGATGCCGTGCTCATCCGCGGCCTGAATGACCTCGGCGTCCCGGATGCTCCCGCCCGGCTGGACGATGGCGGCCACGCCCGCCGCGGCGGCCTCATCCACCGCGTCGCGGAAGGGGAAGAACGCATCGGAGGCCATGACGGAGCCGCGGATGCGCTCGCCGCCCTTGAGGACGGCGATACGCGTGGAGTCCACGCGGGCCGTCTGGCCGCCGCCGATGCCCACCGTCTTCTCGCCCTGCACGAACACCACGGAGTTGCTCTTCACGTGGCGCACCGCCTTGAAGGCGAAGACCATGCTCTTCAACTGGTCCGGGGTGGGCGCCTTCTTGGTGGCGACTTCCCACTTCTGGACGTTGGGCTCCAGGATGTCGCGCTCCTGCACGACGAGGCCGCCCACCACGCTCTTGTACATGAGGCCGCCCCAGCGGCCGCGGGACTCGAGGTGGGGCACTTCGAGGAGGCGGAGGTTCTTCTTCTTCGTGAGGAGGTCGCGGGCGTCGGGCGCGAAGCTCGGCGCGGCAATGACCTCCAGGAACAGCTCGCCCATTTTCTGGGCCGTCGCGAGGTCCACCTGGCGGTTGACGGCGATGACGCCGCCAAAGGGAGAGTACGTGTCGGTGGCGAAGGCGTCCTCGTACGCGGCGAGAACCGTGGGCGCGCTCGCGATGCCGCAGGGGGTTGCGTGCTTGATGATGACGCAGGTGGGGGCGTCGAAGTCCTTCACGGCCTCCAGGGCCGTGTCGGTGTCCACGATATTGTTGTAGGAGAGCTCCTTGCCGTGGATCTGCTTCGCGTTCACCACGCTCGGCTCCTTCGTGGGCTTCCCGCCGTAGAAGGCCGCGCGCTGGTGGCTGTTCTCGCCGTACCGCAAGTCCTGCTTCTTCATGAAGCTCAGGTTGAGGATGTCGGGGAGGTCGTCCTCGAGGAGGTGGTGGCGGAAGTACTGATCAATAATTACGTCGTAGCGGGCCGTGTGCGCGAAGGCCGCCCCGGCGAGACGCTCCCGCGTGGCGAGGCTGAGCCCGCCGCTTGTCTCAAGTTCCGTGGCCACGGGATCATATTGAGAGGGGCTCGTGAGGATCGCGACGTCGCGGTAGTTCTTCGCGGCCGAGCGGATGAGGGTGGGGCCGCCGATATCGATGTTCTCCAGCACCTCGTCGAGGGCGGCGCCGCGGGCCACCGTCTCCTCGAAGGGGTAGAGGTTCACCACCACAATATCTAGAAGGGGGATCTTGTGCGCCTTGAGGGTGGCAAGGTCGTCGGAGCGGTTGCGACGGGCGAGGATGCCCCCCGTGATCACGGGGTGCATGGTCTTGACGCGGCCGTCCAGCATCTCCGGGAAGCCCGTGACGTCCGAGACGTCCTGCACGCGGAGACCAGCCTCGCGGAGCACCCGCGAAGTCCCGCCCGTCGAGATGAGGGTTCCCCCGAGCGCCTGCAGGCGCTTGCCAAGGTCGACGAGGCCAGTCTTGTCGGAAACGGAGAGGAGCGCGTTGAAGGGCGGCAACCCGATTACCCATCGGATATTCAGCCCCCCGCCATAAACCTAGCGCAGGCCCTCCCGTGGCCCTCTTCAGCCGCGAGCTTGCAGTCACACCCGCATGTTCGGTACGATTATCTACCCCTTCGGTAAGACCCGTGACCAGTCTATCCGGTGAACGTGATGACGGAACAGGAGGATGCCACGGTGGCGGTAAAGGAGGAGATCGTTCTCGACTCCCTCGTCGACGTCGTCGCCATCCGCATCGTGGCCGCCGCGGCCTCGCGCCCCCTCACCGTCCGCGACCTCAGCATCGAGCTCAAGCTCCCCATCGCCTCCCTCTACCGGAAGGTCCACGACCTCCAGGCCGCGGGGGCTCTCGTGGCGCGCCGGGTGCGCGACAGCACCACCGGGAAGGCCACCTGCGTCTACTCCGCGGCCGTCTCGTCCCTCCACCTGGAGTTCGGCACACCCACACCGCGGTACCGTGTCGGCTTCGCGCCAGCGGAGACGCCCTGAACCGGTCGCAGGCCGGGAACGGAGTATAAGTGACTTTTGGTTGGGGCCTTCGCCCGCTTTGCCTTTGTTCCTCTACACAAAACAACGTATAGACTGGCCGAGAGACCGGTTGCCCGGTGCATCCACCATGAAAGCGAACCAGAAGAGCCTCCGGACGGTCACCAACGATCGAGCCGAAGTTGGTGTCGGTACCCTCATCGTGTTCATCGCGATGGTCCTCGTGGCCGCTGTGGCCGCGGCGGTGCTCATCAACACCTCGGGCAGCCTCCAGCAGCGCGCCAGCCAGACCGGCGAGCAGGCCACCCAGGAAGTCTCCTCCAACCTCAAGGTCGAGGGTGTGTACGGCGCCCGCAACCAGAGCGGCGGCAGCCTCTCCTCCACCGTTGAGAACGTCACCTTCCACCTTGCCCTCCAGGCCGGCGCGGTCCCCATCGACCTCCGCCAGCTCATCGTCCGCTACACGGATGGCAACTCCGTCCGTGAGATGAACTACACGGAGCAGACCGCCAACGACGTGTGGAACGACGACTATGACTCCCGCTACCGCCTCGACTCCCTCCGCGACTACGACAGCTCCTTCAGCGCGGACAGCCCCGTCGTGACTGCCGGTGACCTCGTGCAGCTCACCGTTTACCGCGTCAACCTGTCCCCCCGCACTCCCGTCATCGTGAGCCTCATCCCTGAGGCCGGTGCCCAGGTCTCTGCCGACTTCACGACGCCCTCCACCTACGGTGTGCGGTCCAACGTCGTGCTCCGCTAAACCCGGACCGGAACCCGGCTCTCCCTAGGGTTAGCCCCCCTCTCTGAGTCCCAAGAAGGTGCACCCATGAAGCTGTTCAGCCGTCCCAAGAGCGATGCCGCCGAAGCGAGCCAGGCCAGCGGGAGCCCCAGCGGCGCCCCTGCCGAGGCTCACGCGGGCGCCGCCGGTTCCCCTGGCGCCACCCAGACGGTGGTGCCTGTGGGCGCTGCCGCGCCCCCCGAAGCGGCCGAGTTTGCCCAGGCCCTCGACAACTCCGTGAAGGAGATGTCCGAGAAGATTCAGCGCCTCACCTCGAACCTGGACAACGTCCACGAGGAGCGCCAGGCCTTCGAGGAAAAGCTCAGCCGCATGGAGGAACGCATGCGCAAGCTCTCGAGCTTGACGGAAATGATCAGCAACCAGTACAACCCGTTCATCGGGGACGAGCCCAGCGATGGTGGCGAGCTCGACCTCCCCGACGGGAACAAGCCCAAGGCCGCCACGCCTCCCGCGGCGGCCGAAAACCCCTTCCAGCTCCCTCCTCCCCTGGAGGCGAGCCTTCCCCC
>DATMKA010000280.1:0-5713 GCA_035553595.1 Thermoplasmatota archaeon
GGGGAGGCCGGGGGGCGGGGGGCGCTGGAGGCGGTCGCCGCCCGTGAGGAGGAAACGGAGGGGCGTCGCCGCGGGCCACGGCAGGGCGAGGAGGCGCTCCGCGAGGGGCGTGGGGGCGAAAGCGATGCTGATCCGGGACTCCACAAGCCACGCGAGGAGGGCCTCGGGGTCGAGCCGGAGGGCGTCCGCAGGAAGGTGGAGGCTCGCCCCGGCCGCAAGATGGGGCCACACTTCCCACACGGAGGCGTCGAAGGAGAGGCCGGCGAGGTGGCTCGCGCGGTCGACCGCGGAAACGCCGTAGGCTCCCCGATGCCACGCGACGAGGTTCGCGAGGCTGCGGTGGGTGACGGCCACGCCCTTGGGCTTCCCCGTGGAGCCGCTGGTGTAGATCACGTAGGCGAGATCGTCGGGCTGCGCCTGGCTCGGGAGGTCGGGCTCCTCCCCGAGGTCTCCGCACGCAGGGGCGAGCGTGAAGGTGAGCGGGTGCGGGGGCAGGGCCTCGGCGAGGGAGGGCTGCACGAGCAGCGCCTTCGCTCCGGAGTCCTCCAGCATGAACTGCAGGCGCTCCCGGGGGTGCGCGGGATCAAGGGGCAGGTAGGCGGCGCCCGCCTTGAGGACGGCGAGGTACGCGATCAGCGCTTCGGGAGAGCGGTTCGCGCACACGGCCACGATGGCGCCGCGGCCTACGCCAGCCTCCTGGAGACGGCGGGCGAGGGCGTTTGCGCGGCCGTTGAAGGCCCCGTAGGGCAGCGTCCCTTCAGTCCATTGGAGGGCGAGCGCGTGGGGCGCTACGGCTGCCTGCGCGGCGACAAGGTCCGGGACGCACGTCTCAGGCACGGGCACGACCGGGCCCAGGCCGAGGTCGTGGAGGGTCTCCTGCTCAGTCGTCGGGAGCACAGGAACCGCGGCCACGTGCCCCTCGGGGCTCCGGGGCAGCGCTTCGAGCACGGTCCGGAGGTGCGTCAGGATGCGCTGCGCGGTGGCGCCGTCAAAGCGCGCTGGGTCGTACACGAGCTTCAGGCCGAGGCAGGAGCCGGGCCCAATGACGAGGGTGAGCGGGTAGTTGGTGCGTTCGCTTCCGGCAAGGTCGGTGAAGCGGAGGCCGCCCTCCGCGGCCTGCAGGCCGTCGGCGGGGTAGTTCTCCACTACGAGCAGGCTTTCGAAGAGGGGCGCGCCCGCGGGCTCCACCTCGCTCACGGCCTGGATGCGGACGAGCGGGGTGTGCTCGTGGTCGCGGAGGCCCGCCTGGCGCGCTTGGAGGCCGTGAAGCCAGGCGCGTACCGGCTCGCTCTCGGTGAACGCGACGCGCACGGGGACGGTGTTGATGAAGAGTCCGAGGCGCTCCTCGACGCCTTCGAGGGCTTCAGGGCGGCCCGAGACGGTGGCACCGAAGACCACGTCGTTCTTTCCTGCGTAGCGGGAGAGCACGAGGCCCCAGGCTCCCTGGAGGAGGGTGCTGAGAGTAAGCCGTTCCTCCCGGGCGAAACTCTGGAGCGCGGCGGTGGCGGCCTCGGGCAGGAACCGCGTTGCCTCCCCCGGATCGGTGGGGCCTCCGGGCTTGCCTGCGGGAAGCGGCGTGGCCGCCGTGAACCCTTCGAGGGCCTCGCGCCAGTGTGCTTCCGCCCGCGAGTAGTCCTGTTCCAGGAGCCAAGCGATGTGGTCGCGATAGGGGCGCGCCCTCGGGAGGTCCGGAGCCGGTCTACCCTTGCTGAAGGCGCCGTAGAGGTCGAGCACCTCCTTCAGGAGAAGGGGGACACTCCACCCGTCAAGGAGGAGGTGGTGGAAGCTCCATACGAGGCGATGGCGCGCCTCGCCGGTGCGGGCGAGGGTCACCCGCAGCAGGGGCGCCGCGTCGAGGCGGAACCCGAGCCGCCGGTCCTCCTCCAGCAGGGCCTCGAAGCGTGCCGCCTGCTCCGTGGGGGAGAGGCCGCGCCAGTCGTGCACGTGGAAGGGGATGCGGACGTTCCGGTGCACCGCCTGCAACGGGCGCGGGAGCCCCTCCCACAGGAACCCGGTGCGGAGGACGTCATGGCGCGCGGCGGCGGCTTGCCACGCGCGCTCGAAGGCGCCCGCGTCGAGCGGGCCTTCGAGCGCGCCCGTGACCTGCTCGAAGTAGACTCCCGAGGCAGGATCGAGGAGCGCGTGGAACAGCATGCCCTCCTGCATCGGCGCAAGTGGGTACAGGTTCTCCACCTCGAGGTGGCGGGGCGGCGGGAGAAGCCGGTCGAGGGTGACCTGATCAAGGCCCGCGAGGGGGAAGTCCGAGGGCGTGCGCCCGCCCGCGTCGGGGCTTGTGCAGTGGCCGATGAGGGCGCGGAGGGCGGCCGTGAAGGCCTCAGCGAGGCCGCGGATGGTCTCTTCCGCGTGGAGGCTCGTGGAATAGGTGAAGGTCATCTGGAGGCGACCGTCGGACACGGCGCCGCCCACGTCCAGGGGGCGAGTCCGCGGGCTCTCCGCCGCGTGATCGCGGCCCTTCCCCTCGGAGGCGCTCCCGAGGATGAGCGCAGTCCCGGGGGCCGCTGCGTCGAACTGGCCGAGGTAGTTGAAGCTCACCGGGGAAGCGGGAGCCGCACGGAGGCGCGCCCTCGCCTCGGCGGGCCCGAGGTAGCGGAGGAGACCATAGCCGATGCCGCGCCGGGGAACGGCGCGCAGGTGCTCCTTGATGGCTTTGAGGGCGGCGCCCGGGTCGGCGGCAGCGGGAAGGGTGAGGCGCACGGGGTAGAGGCTCGTGAACCACCCCACGGTGCGCGTCACGTCCACCTCGGGGAAGAGGTCCTCGCGCCCATGACCTTCGAGGTCCACCTGGAGGACGCGGGAGCCCGTCCACCGGGAGAGGGCGGTGGCGAGGGCCGTGAGGAGGACGTCATTCACCTGCGTTGCGTAGGCGTGGGGGACGTCCCGGAGGAGCGCGCGGGTCTCCTCCTCGGTGAGCGCCACCGTCACTCTCGCTTCCGAGGCGACACGGTTGTCGCCCCCGGGGAAGTCGAGGGGGACCGCGGGGGCGGGAGCGGAGACTTGGGTCTCCCAGTAGGGCAGCTCGGCGAGGAGCTCACGGGAGTTCGAAGCATACTGTGCCAGGGTTTCCGCCCAGGCCTTGAAGGAGGACGTGCGCGGAGGCAGCTCGACCGGCCGGCCTTCCGTCAGGGCCGCGTAGGCGCTCTCCAAGTCCTCGAGAACGAGGCGCCAGGAGACGGCGTCCACGACGAGGTGGTGGATGACGAGAAGCAACCGGGCCTCTCCCGGGTGGGGAGTGCGGAAGAGGAGCGCGCGTGCCAGGGGGCCGCGTTCAAGGTCGAGGCTTCCCTGGGCCTCCTCGGCCTCGGCTGCCATGGCCTGTTCCCAGGCCCCGGGATCGCGAAGGTCGCTGAGGGGGACCTCGTGGAAGGGAAGGGAGAAGCCCCCGGCAGGGGCGTATTCCTGGCGCCACGAGCCGTCCGCCGTCTGGTGGTAACGGAGGCGGAAGGCCTCGTGGTGCATGGTCACACAGCGGAGGGCTGCTTCGAGGCAGGCGGTGTCGACATCGCCGCGGATCCGCAGGAGCGTGGACTGGTTGAACCGAGCCCGCTCCACCAGGGGCTCCTCGAAGAACCACCGCTGGATGGGCGTCAGGGGCACTTCGCCTTCGGCCGCGGCCGCGGGGGTGGGCGCTGCGTCCTGCCGCAAGGACCGGGCAAACGCGGCAAGGTCAGCCACCGTCTGGTGCTGAAACAGGTGCTTCGGGGAGAGCGGCAGCCCCTCGCGCCGCGCCCGCGCCACCACCTGGAGGCTCAGGATGGAGTCGCCGCCGAGCGCGAAGAAGTTGTCCTGCGCGCCGACGTGGGCCACCCGGAGAACCTCCCGCCAGATGCCCGCAAGAAGGCGTTCCGTCTCGTCTTGGAGGGGTACGGCCTCGGTCGCGCCGCGCTCCTCGGACGCGGTGACGGGCATCGGCAGGGCCTGGCGGTCCACCTTGCCGTTCCGGGTCAACGGGAGCGCGTCGAGGAATACGAAGGCGGCGGGCACCATGGCCTCGGGCAGGCGCGCCTTCAGGTGATCCCGGAGGCTCGCCGTGTCCGCCTCACCGACGATGTACGCCACGAGGCGCTTGTCGCCCGGACCGAACTCGCGCGCCAACACCACCGCCTCCCGGACGGCATCATGTTGGATCAGCGCCGCCTCGATCTCCCCGAGCTCGATGCGGAAGCCCCGGATCTTCACCTGATGGTCCAGGCGGCCCAGGAACTCCAGCTCGCCCGAGGGCAGCCACCGCACGAGGTCGCCCGTGCGGTACATGCGCTCGCCTGGGAAGAAGGGGTCGGGGACGAAGCGCTCCGCGGTCAGGTCGGGCCGGTGGAGGTAGCCACGCGCCAGCCCGACGCCCGCCACACAGAGCTCGCCCGGAACACAGGTAGGGACGGGTTGACCGTGGCGGTCGAGGACGTACACGCGCGTGTTCCTGATGGGCCGGCCAATGGTGGGTGGTCGGTTGTCCTGGGCTGGCGGCACGGGGGCCGCCGTGGCCACCACCGTTGCCTCCGTGGGCCCGTAGTGGTTCACGAGGGTGAAGGGGAGGCCGGGGGGCGGGGGGCGCTGGAGGCGGTCGCCGCCCGTGAGCAAGAAACGGAGCGGGGTCAGCTTCGGCCAGGGGATTGCGAGGAGGCGCTCCGCGAGGGGCGTGGGCGCAAAGGCGGTCGTGACGCCCTCCTTGAGAAGCCAGGCCGCGAGGGCTTCGGGGTCGAGCCGGGTGTCCTCGTCCGGAAGGTGGAGGCTCGCGCCAGCGACAAGCGGCGGCCACACTTCCCACACGGAGGCGTCGAAGGAGAGCCCGGCGAGGTGGGTGCTGTGGTCCTCGGGGCCGAGGCGGTACGTTTCGTTGTGCCACGCGACGAGGTTCGCGAGGCTGCGGTGGGTGACGGCCACGCCCTTGGGCTTCCCCGTGCTACCTGAGGTGTAGATCACGTAGGCGAGGTCGTCGGGCTGCGCCGCGGCGCGGGCTGGGGCCGGGCTCGGCGTGGCCAGGCCGTGCGCGTCCACCCGCAGCACGGGGGCCCCGGTGGTGGGCGTGCGGTTCTCGGTCGCATTGTGGACAAGGAGCGCCTTCGCTCCGGAGTCCTCCAGCATGAACTGCAGGCGCTCCCGGGGGTGTGCGGGATCAAGGGGCAGGTAGGCGGCGCCCGCCTTGAGGACGGCGAGAAGGGCCACAATCTCGTCGAGGCTGCGGTCAAGGAGGACGCCCACGACATCGCCGCAGCCGATCCCGCGGCCCGCAAGGTGCTGGGCGAGCGCTTCCGCGCGCGCATCCAGCTCGCCGTAGGTCAACCGACCTTCCGGCGCTTTCACGGCGAGCCGATCCGGCGATTGTGCCGCCCGTGCGGCCACGTGAAGGTGAACCGGCGTTGGGTCCTCGGGTGCGGTAGTGGCGTTCCAGGTCTGGAGCACCCGCTGCCGTTCCGCCTCGGGGAGCAGCGGGAGTACCGAGATCGGCTCGTCAGGCCGCTCCGCGGCGGCTGCGAGGAGCGTCTGGCAGCATGCGATGAAACGCTCCGCCGTCGCCTCATCGATGAGATCCGTGTTGTATTCCAAGGATCCCTGGAGGCCCTGGGGCCCGTCGCGGAAGGAGAGGGTGAGGTCGAACTTCGCGACGTCGAGCTCGGGGTCCACCGGGGTGAGGACGAGGCCATCCCGCGCGGGCGCGGCGGCCGGGACCGTTTCCACGGTGAGCATCGTCTGGAAG
>DATMKA010000281.1:0-5421 GCA_035553595.1 Thermoplasmatota archaeon
CCACCGAGGCCGAAGCCCCCGCGAACGCCACGGCCTCCGAAGGGATTGACGTCGAGGCCCGCGCCGCCGCCTTCCGCGCCATGGCCGAAGCCGCCGGCGAGCTCGCCCACTAAGACCCGATCGGCCGCCGTTCCCCGGCGCCGCCCCACGGGGTTAGGGCGTCGGGTGTCCCCGTTTTTCCTCCCCCAGAACCTCTCCATTTCCTGCATGCACGTAGAGCACGCGCTGACCCTCCGCGTCCGAGGGACCGTAGACGGCCCACGCGAAGGGGAAGGCACCGCCGGGCCGGCTGAAGCGCGTGAAGGCGGCATGGCTTGGGGAGTGCCCCTCCTTGCTCCAGTGCTCCCGCGCCGCCTCAAGGGCCTCCTCTCGCCCCACCTCGAAGGCGCACTCCTCGGGCACCGTCTTGCAACGGGGGAGGTCGCTGTTCACCGCGGGATCCTCCTCGGGCGCCCCGGTGGGCGTGAGGTACACGGTGAAATTCCAGTGGACCTGGGGCCGCTCAGGCACCTGCAGGTGGAAGGAGAGCGCGTAGTGAGGCCGCGTGAGGTGCGGCGCGCAGAGCGTCGCGGGGCAGACGAAAGGCCGGTACTGGCTGAGCTCCCGGTTGAGCGTCATCCACGTCAGCGACCGGTTCTCTCCCATCCGGTCCTCGATCACCCGGAGCGCTTCCTGGTGGATGCACTCCGGGATTGATCGGCTCTCCTCCCCCGGCCGCTCCGGGGGAGGACACGGACCCACGGGGCCCGCGGGCTCGCTTCCGCTCGCAGGGCCGGCCGGCGGCCCCGAGGCTTGCTGGTCTGCCGGGGCCGGCGGGTCGTCCAGGCAGCCGCCGAGCGCGACCCCCAGGAGGCAAGCGAGGGGAAGCACCGCGCGCATGCCCCTCTCATGTTCCTCGCGGAGCATTTCGCTTCGCGTTCCGTCCGGTCAGGACAGAAGCCGTCCCAGCGTGGTCCCCTCAACGGGAATGCCGCACGGTCCACCGTGAATGGAGCCGGCGCGTGCCTGCCCGGCCCCCCGCAACCTTCAAGACCGAATTACTCATAGTAATGCTCGATGGCTCTCTCGTTGCCCACCCCCGACGAGGTGCGCGCGATGCGGCTGCGCCTCGGGCTCACACAGGCCGAGCTCGCGCGCCTCGCCGGCGTCAGCCAGCCCCTCATCGCCCGCATCGAGGGCGGCACCGTGGACCCGCGCTACAGCACCCTCAAAGCCGTCATCGAGGCCCTCAACCGCACGGAGCGCCAGGAGATCACCCTCGGCGACATCATGACCGCGCCCGTGCTCAGCATCAAGGCCACGGACACGGTGCAGCAGGCCATCGCGCTCATGCGCGAGAAGGGCATCAGCCAGCTCCCCGTCACCCAGAAGGGAAGCCCCATCGGGAGCCTCAGCGACCGCATCGTCCTCCACGCCCTCAGCCTCGCCCGCGACCCCGCCGAAGTGAGCGAGCGCCAGGTGAAGGAAATCATGGGCCCGCCCTTCGCCGTGGCCGAGCGCACCACCGGCCTCGACCAGGCCATGCGCATCCTGGAGGACCAGCCCGCCATCCTCGTCATCGAGCAGGGCCGCATGGCCGGAATGGTCACGAAAGCGAACGTGCTCAACGTGATTGAGAAGGCGGCGAGCGAGCCGAAGGCTCCGCAATAGGCGCCGCGATCAGACGAAAGAAAAAACAGGGGGCGAAGCCCCCATGCTCAGGGTTCGCCGTCGGAGCCATCGCGGCCCGACTGGCAGTTGTCCTTGCCGATGTGGATGCCGCCGCGGCCGCACCCGTCGCCGCCCTCTCCACCCTCGCCACCCTTGCCTTCCTTCTCCTTCTGGGGGGTGGACGACGAGGGCTCCGATGCGGATTCAACGCTGCGCGTCGGACTCGGGGACGGAGTCTCGTCAGCAAGCGTTGCAGCCTGCTCTGCCTCGGGTACCGCGGGCACGGGAGCGGGGGGCGCCTGCTCGGGGGAGTTCGTCTCGAGGGACTTCTCGATGGCGGGGGCAAGGAAGGCGACGCCGAGGCCTGCTCCAACACATCCCACAGCAATCAGGATCGACACCAACAGTTTGGACTTCATCGTCAGCTCCCGTGTTCCGGATTGCCATGGGCCGTGATATCGTTTTCGGTGGGCGGGGCCGCGAAGGTGGAGGACCGAAGGAGTCCTTGCACTGCGTCGGCGCCATCCCCTCCGCGGCAGTTCCCGTCCCCGATGATGATTGCCGGGCCAGTGCACCCGTCGGCACCGTCCTCGCCCGGGCGCCGCCCGTCGGCGCCGTGGCAGTTCGAGTCGGACGCCACGATAATGGTCGGTCCGTCACAGCCGGTGCCGTTGTTCCACGGACCACGCTGCCCGTGGCAATTCCCGCTGCCGCCCACGACAATCGTCACGCCACGGCAGCCTGAGGCGCACGCACCCTCCTCCAGGAGGAGTACGGTCACCACGTCGCACCGTGGCGCGAGGGCGCGAGCGGGTTCCTCCTCGCCGGGGACGGGGAGCGCGGCCGCGGTGGCGAGCCCGGCTGCACCCCAGAGGGCTCCGAGGACAAGGATCAGAGAGGTGCCTCGCAAGGGATCGCCTCTCAGTTCTCCCCGTCCTCGCCGCCGTCCCCGCCGTTGCCGTCCTTACCTCCCTCGCCGCCGTCCCCACCATCGCCGCCGTCGCCGCCGTCGCCGCCGCGGCAGTTCCCGTCACCGATGTTGATGTTGCTATCGCGGCACCCGTCGCCGCCATCGCCGCCCCGGCCGCCGCTGCCGCCGTCGCCGCCGCGGCAGGCGCTGCTGTCGGTGGAGCCTTCCACCTTGCACTGGGTGCTCTCAACTTGCTTCTTGGAGGAGGTGTAGGTGTTGTCGGAGAAGTCCCAGCCCTCGAAGCCGAGGTCAGCGTAGAACGGGGCTGCCGAGGCAGACGGGAGGGTTCCCGCGACAAGGAGCAGGAGGCAGGCCAGGATTGCGTTCTGGTTCGTTTTGTTCATGGTTTTTCCAGCCTCCCCAGGGCGCGCCCGTGGGCGGCGCACGAGGGGATGGCCTCAAGGTCGCCCGGGAAGGTTATGGTAGCTCTCCCGACATCGCCGCTGCCTTCAGCGCGGCCCCTGCTTCCCAGCATCCCGGCGAGGGAGGGGGTTCGGCGCCGTCGCGTCCTTAAGGAGCGCCTCCGCCTTCTTCTTGGACTCGGCTTCCCGCCGCTTCTTTTCGCCGCGTCGGGGCACGTACAGGAAGATCGCGAGGATGGTGGCAAGGAGGGCGCCCGCGATGAGGGGGGCGGCGAGGGCTCCGAGGTTGAGGCCGCCGCCTTCTTGCACGAGCGACAGCAGCCACACGCCGAGCCCCGTCACGAGGAAGGCCGCGGCGGTCATGCCGAGCACTTCGAGGCCGGCCTGGAGGTTGGCGGTGCGGACGCCCCGCACGTCGGCGGCGGGGACGCCGCGCGTCTCGAAGCTCTCGCGGAGGAGGCGCCCGTTCTCGAAGAACTGGAGGCCCATGGCCGCGAAGAAGGGGATGCTGCACACGAGGAGGAACGTCCACGGGGGGAAGCCGGGTTTCGTGAGCCCGAAGTCCTTCAGGAGCTTCGTCCAGTCGAGGGTGCTGTACGTGTAGCTCGTGACGATGCACACGATGCCCGCGAGGGCGAGGAGGGCGGGCATCTCCTTCGACTTGCTCACGAAGGGGAGGAGGGTGAGCACGGTGAGGATGAGCGCCACGAGGAAGTCGTAGCTCGTGGGGAACGGATTGGGCACGTAAGGGAGGGGGAACTGGGGCGCGACGCTCTCGAAGGCGGCATACAGCTCGCTCGTGATGACGATGAGGGTGAGGACGAGCGCGTAGCCCATGGCGAAGGCGCCCTTCCACGCCACGCGCGTCCAGGGGATGCCCTTTGCCGGCAGGGGTGTGCCCTCCGTGGAGGACAGCTGCTGGGCAGGGGTCGTGGGGGTCTGCTGCGTCACCCGATCCGCCCCCTGAGCCAGGCGGTCGCGAAGGCAGTCTTCCGGGGGTCCCACGTCATGACGCCCACGCCCATGCGCGTGAGCTCCTGGGAAGCGGTCTTGTCGAGGCGCTCCAGGATCTGGCGGGCCTCCTCGCTGAAGGGGCCGCGGTCAGGCATCAGGTGGTAGGGGACCACGTTGACGATGATGACGGGCACGCGGCTGTGCTGCCGTCCCGTGATCGCGCGGAGCGTCCGGATGCCCTTCATGAGGTCCTCGGCGGGGGGCGTGATGCGGGAGACGACCACCACCATGGGCTTGTCGGAGGCGAGGTGGCCGCGGCATTTCGCCATGGCCTTCTCCAGGGGCTCAGGGTCGCGGGCGCTCTCGAGGTGGACGAGCCGGTCCGTGATGCGGCGGAGCTGCCGCCGTCCCGACTCGGGGTAGAGGGGCTCCTCGTTCTTCGCGTTGTAAATGTAGGCGCCCACGCGGTAGCCGCGGTCGAGGAAGTACTGCGCGACGCCGGAGGCGGCCTCTAAGCTGTACTCGAGGGCGTTCTCCACGCTGCTCCCAACGAGGTGGGTGCTGGAGGCGTCCACGAAGAGCCACACGTTCTTCTTCCCCTCGCGCTCGTACTCGTTCACGAGGGGCACGAGGGGCTTCGCGAGGGCGCCCGCGCGGCCCATGCTCGTGAGGCGGCGCGCGCTCGCCTTCCAGTTGATGCTGCGCGGCGGGTCGCCCCAGGCGTACTCGCGAATCTCGCGGAAGTCCGTGGTCTGGGCACCGAGGCGGGCCTGATCGTTCTCGGGGAAGAAGCGGCGAGCGAGACCGGAGGGGGCGCTCACGCGCTTGAGGCGCGCGATGCGGGGCGCCACCTCCAGCTCGATGGGGGCGCCGCTCACGCCCTCCTTGCTCGCCGAGAGGCCGAGGGGGTGGACCACTTCGAAGCGCGCGGGGTCGAGGGTGTACTTGCCGCGTTTCGTGACGCGGAACGTGAACGTGACTTCCTGCTCGCTCGACCCGCGGCCCGTGTCCACCACGCGGACGTTGCTTCCCTGATCAAGAAGGAAGGGCGGGGGAAGGGGCTGGTGGAGCTCCACGAGGCAGCGGCCGGGAGGGCACTTCACCCGGAAGGTGACGGTGACGCGGTCTCCCGTGCGGGTGCGCAGGGCGCCGTGGGTGGCGCGGCCGCCCGCGATGGTGCGCGTGACCTCGGGGTCGGGGAGGGGTGCCCCGGCGCCGATGAGGAGGGCGAAGAAGGGAATGGTCGCGAGGAGGAGCAGCGTGTAGTTGCCGGTGCTGACGCCGCTCGTGAAGAGCACGATGGTGGCGGTGAGGAGACTGAAGGCCACCTTCGTGATCATCCCGCGCCTCCTTCTCGGGGAGGCGCGACGCGGCCGGCGCAGGGTCGCAGCGTGGCCGCAGGCCGCGCGGAGACGAGGAGCGAAGCGACGATTGCGCCGGCCGCCAAGTTTCCTTCAACTCCTCCTGACGGGGTCGAAGTTCAGG
>DATMKA010000282.1:0-2855 GCA_035553595.1 Thermoplasmatota archaeon
GCTGCCTTCAGCGCGTCCAGGAGGGGCCCGAGGAGCGCCGCCTCCGTCAGGTTGAGCTGCGTGCTCGCCTCCTCGTCGTGCTCGATGACGACCACGGGGTATTGCGGGTCGAGCACCGCCTGCACGAAGGGGTCCTCGCTCGCCACGGGGGGCAGGAGGTCGGTGCGGCGGCTGAAGAACTGGAGGCCGTCCTTGCGGTAGATGTGCTCCGCGAGGAAACGGGCCTGGTCGCGGTGCATGCGGAAGCTCTCGTCGAGCCCCACCCGGGGGAAGCCTTTCTCGTAGAGGTGCTCGAAGATGCTGAGGTAGGGCCGCACGTCGAGCGCGCTCCGCCGCGCCTCGGAGTCCCAGGCGTGCGCAAGAATCGGAGGCATCTGGCGGTGGTCGCCCACCACGAGGATTTGCCCGTCGGGCTTCAGGAACGCGCACGCGAGGAGCGCCTCGGGGATGCCCATCTGGCTTGCCTCGTCGATGACCACGAGGTCGAACAGCGGCTCTGTCCAAGGCACCTGGCCGAGGTGGCGTTTCAGCAGGGAATACAGGCCGCCGGGGGTTGCGCCAACGACGACGGCGGGTGCGCCCAGGGTGGGCCCCACGCGCTCGGGGCGGTCGTAGGGGTTGAGCGGGAACACTCCTGCAGGCAGGTCGTCGTCCCCTTCCCCCATCTTCGCGATGAGGAGATGCCGCAGGATCGAGTCGGGGTGCGCGGCCGTGAACTTGCCGCGCTTCTTGGCGATGGACTCCAGGAGAACACGGATGGCGCTGTGGGTTTTCGCCGTGACGACGGCGCGGAACATCCTGCCTTCGGCGTGCGCTGCGACGGCGCGCGTGAGGACGGCCCAGCCCGTGGTGTGGCTCTTGCCGGTGCCGGGTGGGCCCTGCAGGAGGTGGAGCGGCCCATCGAGCGTGTCCGTCGAGAAGCGGCGCTGCGGGGGCGTGGGGACGCGGGGGGCCTCGAGGGCGTCCACCGCGGCGGCGAAACGCTCGGCGGCCGCTTTCGCGGCTTCCGCGGCGGGCCTCGTGTAGGGCCCCTCAATCAGGAGGCGGTGGAGCGGGTTCCCCTGGGCGTGCTGCAGCGCCTCCAGGATCTTGTCCGCGTTGAGGTCGTCCACCATCTCGTCGAGGCTCACGAGAAGGTTCGTCTTGAGGGGGAAGTTGATGTGCGCGCGCTTGAAGGCCGTGGGCGCACCCGCGAAGGCCTTGTTGAGGAGGACACGGTCGTGCGCGAGCTGGACGATGCGGGCGAGCATGCCGCAGGCGATTCTGCCTGGCGAGTCCGGCAGGTCCGGGTTCTCCACCGGGTTCACGACAACCCAGTCGCCCTCCTTGAGGCGGCACCGCTGCAGGGCCTCGCGCGAGTCGGCGATGAGGGCAACGTCCCGCCCGTTCTCCCGAACGACGCGGGCAAGGAGCGTGCGGCCGGTGGCGGCGCGCTTGCCGGCGGGGAGCGCGTAGTGCGCGAGCAGCTCCTGCTCGTGGGCATGGTGCTCGAAGTGGAGGAACTCGGTGAGCACCCGCGTGAGCGGGGGCGTGCGGCTTGCGGCCTCGATGGCCTCCGCGCTCAGTTGGATGGGCTCCTTCTCGAGGCGGTCGTTGGTGAACTTGAAGCTGCGCGCGATGTGCTGGAGCGCCTTCACCCGCAGGAACCCGAAGGTCACGAGGTCGTCGCGCGTGACGCCGCGGAACACCTTGTCGTCCCACTCGAGGCTGCGGGGGAGGCGGCCCCACACAGCGTAGGCGTACTCCAGGGGAACCTGGCTGCCGAAGCGGCTTGCGCCCTCGATGCGGGCGCGGTTCGGTCCCTTGAGCTCCTCGTCGGCGCGGGGCGGCCGCAGGCGGCCGTTCGCCTCGCGCACGAGGGTGCGGTGGCCGTCGAAGAGCTTCGCGCGGAACTTGCGGCGGTAGTCCTCCCCCTTGTGCTCCCACGAGAAGTTTTTGTCGTCCACCCACAGCCAGGAGGCGGTGGTGGTGAGGTTCGCGCACGTCAGGGGGAGGTTCGTGCGCTCCCGCACCTCGTGCGCGAGGAAGCTCACGAGCGGCTGCCCGAGGGCCGTGGGGCTCGTGAGGAGATCATAGAGCGCTGGCGCGCCCAGCAAGTGATCCAGGTGTCGGCGCAGTGCCTCCAGGAGAACGCGCTGGTCCCGGGGATCGTACACGTAGAAGTGGAGCCGGGGCGAGGTGCCGCCCCCCGCCTTCACCACCGCGTCGTACACGCGGCTCACGAAGGTGGCGAGGAGCTCGCGCTCCGCAACATCGTCCGGAGCCCCTTCGGTGAGCAAGACGACCGGGAACTCACCGCGCGGCCCCGTCACGAGGGCGGAAACCTGGTAGAGGCGGTCCTCCAGGAAGTCGTGCTGCGCGTCGAGGAACACCTGCACGAGATCGGGGTACTTCTGGGGGCTCGGGAGGGTGCTCTGTCCCGAGTGGAGGAGCCAGGAGTAGAAGGGCGCGCCGCGCCGCAGGTGGGCCACGAGGCGTCGGGCGCGCTCATTCAGGCGGTCGATGCCGGGGCCGACGATGGGGTCGGCGGCGAGACGTGCGGCGAGGGCTTCCTTCCCCTCACCGGGCGGGAAGGTGCGGCCGTACTCCTTCGGGCCGGGCAGGGCCTTGACGGCGACGAGGTCGCCGAGCGTCGTGACTCCGGCCTCTGCGAGGGCGCGCTTCTCGGCGCTCGTGATGTAGGGGACGAGGCTCACGTCCTCGCGGTCGGCGGACTCGGTGAAGCAGATGCCGTTGTAGAGGCAGCCGTCGCACTTCGGGTTCAGGTGGAAGGGCGTCTTGTCGAGGGGGGTCGCCTCCACGGCTTCAGCGACGCCGCCGGGCCCCAGCAGGTGGTCCACTTCCAACAGGTAGGG
>DATMKA010000283.1:0-4123 GCA_035553595.1 Thermoplasmatota archaeon
GCGCTCATGTCGGGGGTCACTGCAGCCGCGTGGCAAGCAGCGGGGAGAGGCCTTTCTGGTACAACGGTCCGGTCCGCCTGACCGGAGTTCCCTCACCGTTAGCGGCTCGCGGACCCGTCCCTCAAGGGCCCTGCCTGGGGCGGTGGCGTTTACAGCCGTTCCAGACCACTCCGATCCAGCCCAACATGTCCCCCAAGCCAGCCGCCACGACCGCCCTTCCGATAGCGCCTTCCACCAGAGAGAAGGTTAAAAGCCTCCCTGACGGATGAGCAGGCGGCGCCTCGGGCGCCGGGGGACCTGGGCTGGCCAACCGGATTCGTGCGCTCCTTGTTGTGGAGCGGCTGGAGGAGGTGCGGGAACTCACGGCAGCCCTCCGGGAGGGTGGCCTCGACCCCACCGTGGAATGGGTCCTTACCGGCACGGATCTGGAGCGGGCCCTCGACCGCGGCCCCTGGGACGTCGTCCTGGCAGCCCCGCTTCTTGCCCAGTTCAACTCCTACGCCGCGCTCATGGCCGTGCGCCGCCGCGGCCTCGACCTGCCCTTTCTCGTGGTCTCCGACGGGTCCGAAGAGACCATTGCGACGAACACGATGCGCGCAGGCGCCGACGAGTACCTCCTGCGGGAGGATCTTCGACGGCTTGGCGCCGTGGTGGATCGCGTCCTCCGCGAGAACGCCAACCACAGCACCCGGCGGGTGGCCGAGCGCGCCCTCCGCCGCGCAGACGAGCTCGCCACCCGCCTGGACAAGGTGCTGGACAACTCCTCCAACGAGATCTACTTCTTCGACTCCATCAGCCTGCACTTCATCCAGGCCAACCAGGGCGCGCGGCGCAACCTGGGGTACTCCCAGGAGGAGCTCCTCCCGCTCACCCCCCTGAGCCTGAAGCCGGAGCTCACGGCGGAAGCCTTCTACGCCCTCCTCGACCCCTTACGGACCGGTGAGCGCGACCAGGTGCTTCTCCAGACCACCCACCGCCGCCGCGACGGCTCCACCTACCCCGTGGAGTCACGCATCCAGTTCTCCCGCACCGAGGATCCGCCCATCTTCGTGGAGATCGCGCAGGACATCACGGAACGGAAGCGCGCGGAGGAGCGCATCCACCTCCGCGTTGAGCAACTCCAGGCCATCCACCACCTGAGCGAGGCGGTGGCGAAGGCGGAAACGGTGGCGGAGGTGTACGAGCGCGCCCTCGACGGGCTCCTCCGCGCAACAAAGGCCGACCGTGCCGCCTTGCTCATTCCGGATCGGGAGGGGAGCTTGCGCTTCGTGGTCTCCCACCAGCTCTCCCTCCGCTTCCGGGAAGCCCTCGAGGGCTCCGCGCTCTGGGCGCCCGGGGCCGCACCGGCAGGGCCCATCGTTCTCCCCTCCGTGGCGCCGGGGCAACCCGAGGCCATCGCGAGCGCCTGCCTCCGCGAGGGCGTGGGCAGCATCGTGGTCCTCCCCCTTCTTGCCCAGACGGGGGTGCAGGGCGCCTGCCTCGTCGCCCATGACCGGCCGCGGGACCCGGACGAGATCGATCTGCCACTCCTGCAGACCCTCAGCAGCGCCATCGCCATGGGCCTCATGCGCAAGTGGAACGAGGAGGCGCTCCGCCGCAGCGAGGCACGCTACCGCTCCCTCGTGGAGGGAGTGCGCGACTACGCCATCTTCGCCCTCGACTCCCAGGGGAACGTCGCGAGCTGGAACGCGGGCGCCGAGCGGATTCTCGGCTACAAGGCCGAGGAGATCGTGGGCCAGCCGCTTGCGGCGCTCTACTCCCCCGAAGCCATTGCTCAGGGTAAACCGGCGGAGGGGCTCCAGCGCGCGGCCCTGCTCGGGTCCTACGAGGAGGATGGGTGGCGCCTGCGCCGGGACGGCCAGCGCTTGTGGGCCCACGGCCACATCACGGCCCTCCGCGACGACGAAGGCAACCTCCTCGGGTACTCGAAACTGCTTCGCGACCTCACCGAGAAGAAGCGCGCGGAGGAGGAGCTCGAGGCCTCGCGGCGGCAGCTTGCGATCTCGGAGAAGCTCACGGCCCTCGGCACCCTCGTGTCAGGCGTGGCCCACGAGATCCGGACGCCCCTCACCTACGTGAAGAACAACCTGAACCTGCTCCACCTGCGCCTGGAGCGCATGCTGAAAACCCCGGGCCAGCAGGTGGATCCCGAGGAGCTCCTCAGCCTCTCTCGCGCCGCCTCCGAGGGCGCCGACCGCATCAACCTCCTCGTGAAGAACCTGCGCCAGTCGGCACGGCTCGACGGGGGCCGCCGCGCCACCTGGGGGCTCGAGCACGTGGTGATGGAGGCCGTTGACCTTTTCGAGGCCACCCAGCGCGGTCGCGTCGCCGTGGTGACCTCCTTCGAGCCCACGCCGCCGCTTCACCTGGTGCGCGAGCAGATCCAGCAGGTGATCCTCAACCTCCTCCTCAATGCCGCCGAGGCCATGCCGCGGGGCGGCCGCGTCGTCGTGACGACGCGCTGGGTGGCAGGGGGAGCCCTCGTGAGCGTCACCGACGAGGGCGGCGGCATCCCGGAGGAGGTTCAGGCGCGCCTCTTCGACCCCTTCTTCACGACAAAAGCGGAGGGGACGGGCCTTGGTCTCAGCATCAGCCGCCGCATCGTGGAGGCCCACGGGGGCGAGATCCGGTGGACCACCAGGGCGGGCCAGGGAACCACGTTCTCCGTGTTCCTTCCCCATGCCGTGGCGATAGCCGATCCCGAGGGCGCTCCACCCCCTTCCGGGCCCTGAGCCAGAATGTTTTTATCCTGCCACTGGGCTCGGTCGGATGGTTTATTCCATCTCCTTGCGGGGGGACTGTTTCCGATGACCCGTGTCACAAAGGTTCTTGTGGTGGATGACGAGCCCGGCATCCTCCATAGCACGCGCCTGCTTCTTGCCGAGCTCGGCTTCGAGGTCGTGACCGCCTCCGAAGCCGGCAAGGTGCTCCCGACCCTCAAGGCGGAGCGCCCGGACATCCTGCTCCAGGACGTCCGCATGCCCGGCCTCGACATTCATGACCTCCTCCGCTCCATCCGGAAAGACCCGGAGGTCGGCCGCACGCCGGTGCTGCTCTTCTCGGCCAGCATGGACCTCATGAACCTGCAGGAGCAGGTCGGGGCCGCGGGCTTCCTGGAGAAGCCTTTCCAGCCCGAGGAGCTCATCTCCGCCATCAGCCACGCCATCCTGACGCCTGCGGGAGCGCAGACGGCGTGACGGAAAGGCTTCCGCCTCTGCCTGCAAGGAGCACGGCACCCCCGCCCCCGCTTCTCGCCCCGAAGGACCCCTACGAGGCGGACCTCCACAACCTGACGAATGCCCTCGCTGCGGCCCGCTCCTTCGTGGACGTTCTCGTCATCAAGTCGAAGACCCAGACACCGGTCACGCCCTCCCTGCTCGAGGGCCTCATGGCGGAAATCGACCGGGCGAACGGCATCATCAAGAAGATTCGGTCCGAGACCTTCCGTCCCGGGGACGTGCTCGCCTGCAGCGACTGTGGTCACCGGTTCGTGAACCGCCGCTCCTCGGGCAAGCGCGTGAACTGTCGCCGCTGCCGCAGCGCCAACGTGGACCGCTGGACGCCCCCCGCCTGACCGCTCAGAGGGCACGCAGCACCTCGGGGAAGCGCGCAAGCGCATCGCTCGCGAGGGTGCTCTCCCCCAGGGTAGCCGCCGCCCGCGCGCCCGCCGTCCCCACGAGGTAGGCGGCGGCGCGCGCCGCGAGCAGTGGCTCATGGCCCCGGGCCAGGTAGGCGGCTGCGGCGCCCGCGAGGAGGTCCCCGTACCCACCCTTTGTGAGGTAGGGCGAGCCCGCCTCGTCCCGGTGGGTGTCGCGGCCGTCCGAAATCCAGTCGTAGCGGCCCTTCACGATGACGGTGGCGCCATAGCGTTCGGCCGCGGCCCGCGTGGCCTCCGCGCGCGCCTCCTCGGAGGCAGGCCACGGGGTGTCCATGAGGGCCTCGTACTCGCCCCCGTGGGGCGTGAGGAGGGCGCGGTGGCCCCGCAGCGCCTCGGGCCGGCCCGCGATGGCCCGCAGCGCCTCCGCGTCCACCACCACGGGGCGATCCCCGCAGGCGGCGAGCAGGTTCCGCAGCGCCTCATGGGCCTCGGGGGTGCGCGCGACGCCGCCGCCAAGGACCACGG
>DATMKA010000284.1:0-6418 GCA_035553595.1 Thermoplasmatota archaeon
ATCGTGATGGTGGGCTTCACGCCGCCGCGGGCGGCGTGAAGCCCACCATCACGATTGACGACTTCGCGAAGCTCGACCTCCGCGTCGGGCTCGTGAAGAGCGTGGAGAACCACCCGAAGGCCGACAAGCTGTACGTGCTGAAGGTGGACCTCGGTTTCGAGGAGCGGCAGATTCTCGCGGGCCTGCGGGAGCACGTGAAGCCCGAGGAGCTTCTCGGAAAGCGCATCATCGTCATCGCGAACCTCGCGCCGCGCCAGATTCGCGGCCTCGAATCGAACGGCATGGTGCTTGCCGCGGAAGCGGACGGCATCGTGGCCCCGCTCCACCCCGCGAAGGACGTCGCTCCCGGCGCCGGCATCAAGTAGGACCCCGGCACCCGCGGGGGCGCCTGCCCGGTCGCCCCCGCGGGGGCTCCGCCCTCGTCCACCAGGCAACCGCCCGCCGCATTGCCCCGCCGCAGGCGGGGCGATCCAGGCTGGTTTTTTACGCGGAGTTTTTCTCAAAAACTCCGTAGGCGACACGCATAAGCACCCCCGTGGAGTCGTTCCAAGCGCCATCAGGAGGTCCCTTTATGCCTCAGCGACTTGCCGCCATCGCCACCCGCGCCCTCGCGCGGACATCCCACGAGCAGGCTTTCCACTTCGCGAACGGCACCGTGAGCTACAGCCTCGCGGAGTTCGCCACCCACCTCCGCACGGTGGACGCGGGCACGGTGCAGTACCACCGGGGCCACTTCCACTACTGGGTGGACGGCGTGCTCGGGGACAAGACGCTCGCGACCCGCCTCCGCATGCTCGGTGAGCGCCCTGACCTTGCGGGGGAGACCCTGCGCGAGGCCTTCGCGAATGCCGTGGACACGCGGCTCGAGACCCTCGAGCGCGAGACGGGCGCGCTGAAGACGCACCGCTCGGAGACGCACCGCGGCAAGGGGCCGCGGAACGTCCCGGTGCGCCGCCGCAAGTAGGCGTTACCCGTTCTTGGGAGCGTGGCGAGCAATCCACTCGTCGCGCTCCTTGATCTGCTTCTGGAGGCGCTCGTTCTCTTCGGCGAGCTCCTCGTAGACCACGTACAGCTTCGCGAGGCGCTCCTTCTCGGCCGCGTGGCGGGCCTCGGCCTCGGCGATGCGCTCCTTGAGGGCGTCCACCTGCTTGAGCTCGGCGCGGGCGGCCTCGAGCTCCTCGACGCGGGCGCGCAGGGTGGCGCGCTCCTCACGGAGGGCGCGCACTTCGGCCTCGCGCTCGCCGATGACGTGCTCGGCGTGGGCGGTGGCGGCGTCCTTCTGGGCAAGCTCCTCGGCAAGGCGGCCGGCGCGGGCCTCGGCCTCGCGGAGCTCCGTTTCCTGGATGGTGTAGGCGTCCCACAGCTTCTCGAGGCGCTCCTCCTCCTGGATGAGGCGGGCGCGGGTGAGCTCGGCTTCGCGGTGGGCGGCGACGGCGTCGGCGCCGGCGCTCGTGATGCGCGCCTCGAGGTCCTCGATGGCGGCAAGGAGCTTCTGGATGTAGGCGGAGTCGAGGAGGTCGCGGAGGCGCTCGAGGGACTCCTGGTCCTTCTTCACCGTGGACTCGATGCGCCGCAGCTCCTGGTTCACGGACTCGAGCCGGGACTTGATGGCGTTGGCCCCGTCCTCGGACAGGGCGCCAACGGGCTGCACAGCGGTCTCCTCGGCCATTCTTAAACCCTTGGCCGGGTAGAGGGCCGGTCGGCCTTAAACGTTTCTTCCCTGCCAGGGGCGCTCCCTCGGTGGCCCCGCCATCAGGCCGGACGCCCCTCTCGGGCCGCTGGCTGGAAGGCCCTGTTGTCGCTCGCCGGGGTTCGGTGTTTGAACCAGAACGTGCTTATACCCACAGGCCTCAGGGGTGGAGCAGGCCTGAGGTCATTCCATGCGACGCAAGGAGGCCAGCATCCAGAAGGAGCGCGTTTTGGAGCAGCTCCGCACCATCCAACTCCTCGAGGAGAACCTCGGCCCCAAGGGCCTGCTCAAGCTTCGGGGAATCTCCCAGGATGCCGAAGGTCTCGACGTGATCGACCACCTGATGGCCCGCTCCCAGGCGACGCTCAACGAGCTGCGCGAGGTCATCGACGACTGGTCCTCCGTCACCTCCAACATGCCGGTCCAGAAGGCGCCGAAGGAGCAGCGGCTCGACCGCGAGGAAGTGCTCCAGAGCTACATCGAGCTCAAGGAGGACGCGGCCCAGATCCTGAGCCGGGCGGCGAGCGAGGCGCCCAACCGCGACATCCAGCTCCGCCTGGAGACCCTGGCGCGCCGCGAGCTCGAGAACGCGGAGAAGCTCCGCACCCTCCTCTGAACCCTCCCTTTTCTCAGGCCGCGAGGGCCGGGGCCGCCCGGAGTCCCTCGAGGGCCTTCCGAATCATGTCGTCGAGCGGCAGCTTCGCTTCCTCCGCGTCCACTTCCTCCACGGTGGAGGTGGTGGCGGGGAACTTGGGGCCGAGGACGTCGCAGATCTCGGGGCCCTTGCTGAGGTCGAAGGTGCCGATCTCGCGCGCGAGGTCCACGATCTCCGACTTGTCGTAAGCGATGAGGGGGCGCACCACGGGCAGGTGCGCGGGAGTCGTGATGGCGACCAGGTTGGGGAGGGTCTGGCTGGACACCTGGCCCAGGTTCTCGCCCGTAACGAGCATGTCGTACCCGTGCTCGCGGGCGTAGGCCTCGGCGATGCGGATCATGAGGCGCTTGCTGAGGACGAAGTAGAGCTTGTGGTCGCACCGCTTCGGAATCTCCGCGAAGAGGGGCCCTGCAGGCACCACCACGATCTCGGGGATGCCGAGGACGGTGGCCGCGCGGCGGCACTTCTGCTCGGCCGCGTCGTCCGTGAAGGGCTCGAGGCTGAAGTGGATGGCCCCGAGGGGGAGGCCCTGGGACTGCATGAGGTGGCCCGCCACGGGGGAGTCGATGCCTCCCGAGATAAGGAGGAGGCCGCGGGGGTGCGCCGGCGTCATTCGGGCCACCGTAAGCCCCCATCATTATAAAAGCTGAGGTCTCCCGTGGGAAGCCCTGTCAGGCGCCTACTTGCCGGGTGGGCGGGTTGCCCGGATCTGGGTCCAGTCGAAGTACTTCCCGCACTTCTTGCAGCGCCACTTGTTCGCGATGACGAGAACGACGGCGCGCTCGCCGCACTCCAGGCACGTCTCGACCAAGAACCCAGCCTCGGCCCTGACAGGGCCATGAGGGGCTAAAAGGGTTATCGCGGCGAGGCCTAAGCCTCGAAGCCCCAGAAGAGGTCGCCCACGAAGTGGAGGCTCTTCACGGCCTTCCCCTTAGGGCCGCGCGGCATGGCCGTGCCCGGCACGAGGGCCTCGCCCACGGCGAGGGGCTGCTTGTTCCGCTCGTCCCGGATCCACACGAGGTCGCCCGGTTGGATGGCGGGGTCGGCCTCCACGATGCCGGGGGCCATGACGTCGGCGCCGTTGGTCACGAACTTGATGGCGCCCATGTCCACGGTCACGTACCGCTTGGGGGGCTTGTTGGCGAGGAGGGCGCGAACGGCGGGAATGGCGCGGTCGCCCTCCTTCACGATGAGGCCCAGGATGCGGCCGCCGTGGAGGATCACATCGTGGTGGTCCGTGGCCTCGGCGCGCTCCGCCTCGGCGGGGAAGGGCGCCTTGTCGAAGCCGAAGTCCGCCATGAGGGTCTCGTTCATGCGCTTGACGTCCTTCTCCCGCATGCGGGCGCGGTGACGGAGCCGGATCTCGGCCATGGGGCCCCGCATCGGGGCCCCGCGCCTTAGCGTTATCGCCCGCCCCTACAGGCCGTCCCCGAGCCGGTGCACGGGCACCGTCACAGGGGCGGCGCCGGGAGTCTCCACGCGCAGGAGGTAGGCGCCGGGGCGGAGGCCGCGCCACTCGATGCCCGTGAGGCCCAGGCTGCCCGCGGCGGTGGCCTTCGTGGCGCCCGCGGCATCCAGCAGGGTGAGCGTCACGGGGCCGTCACGGTAGGCGCCGTCCCGGTTGAGGGTGGCCTGCACGCGGAGGGTGTCGCGGCCCTCGAACGGGCGGGGCATCTCGGCGAGGCTTGCGGCCGTCGCGAGCGTCCACGTGAGAAGCGGGGTGCCCTGGCTGTTCGTGATGGCGCCGCGCGCGTTCTGGTGCGCCACCAGGGTGTCGGCGGCCTGCACGAGCCAGTCGGGGGCCGGGAGGCCGCGGACGCGGTGGTAGTGCGCGATGCGGCCCACCATCTCGGAGTTGGCGCCCAGGCTGAACTGCCACAGGCCGTTGTTGCGGTTGAAGGTCGCGTTCAGGTACTGGAGGGACCGGTCCACGGCGGCCTGCACCGCGAGGGCGTCGAGGGTTTCGCGGCCCGTCTCGGGCGCGAGGAGCCAGTGGTCGAGGCCCACGAGGGCGGCCGCGGTGGCGGAGGGCGTGGGGAAGCGGCCCTCGCCGGGGAGGAAGCCCCCCGTCACGGGGTCCTGGAGGGTGAGGAGGAACCGGATCGCTTCCTCCACCCACACGTCGTCGCGGGGGACGCCCGCCTGCAGAAGGTTACGGGCGTTGTAGGCCGTCATGGTGGCGGCACCGTTGCTCACGCCGTCGCTCCAGGACCCGTCCCCGTTCTGCGTGAGGTTCACGTACAGGAGCGCGCGCTGCAGCACCATGGAGCGGGGATCGTACCCGGCTTCGAGGAGGCCGCCGAGGACGTTCGCGGTGTCGATGGGGACGGCGTTCCCGGAGCCCCAGGACCCATCGGGGTTCTGCTCGTTCACCCAGAACCGGATGAGGGCGCCGAGGCGGTCGTCGCGGGGGTCGAAGCGGACGGCGCGCGCGTAGGCGATGAGGGCACGCGTGGCCTGCGTCTCGCGCTCGAGGAACTCGTACTCGTAGACGCCGCCGTTCGCCTGCCGGTAGCGGAAGCTGTAGTTGATGGCGGCATCCATCTGGGCGCGGTACCCGGTGTGGTCCGTCGCCACGTGGAGGACGGGCGCGGGCTCCAGGGGCGGCAGGAGGGCGGCGCTCGCGGCGGGGCCGCTGAGCACGAGCACGATCAGGAGGAGGGCAGAGCTTCGCATGGGCCTCGCACGCGGGAGGAGCGTCTTAACCGTTCCTGCCGATAGCCTGTTGTCAGAGCGTGTCTGGACACAGGTGTGCAGGAACCTTTTTGGGGCGCGTGCCGCATGGCGACGCCTCCAGGGTGATTCCCACGACCCGCGCCCTCTCCCTCCTCGTGCTCGCCGCCCTCGTGGTGGGCGGGTGCCTCTCCGCCACCACCACGCCCGAGGCCCCCGGCCTCCCCACGGTGACGCTGGAGCCCATCGGCACCCCCATCGTGCAGGACCACGACCACTTCAACGCCTCCGAGCACACGGCAAGCGCCAACCTACGGTTCGTTGCGTGGAACCCGCTGCTCCCGGAGGAGCTGGGGACGGAAGGCTTCGCGGGCATGCGCATCGTGGACCACTACGCCTACGTGGGCACGGACGGCGCCCACGCGGGCTTCGTTATCGTGGACCTTCGCAACATCACAAACCCCACCGTCGTCTCGCAGTACGTGACGCCGGGCGGCGCGAGCCAGGAGGCCGTGCCCACCTGGGACGGGAAGTGGGTGTTCCTGAACCTGCAGCGCCAGCCCTCCGCCACCGCGCTCGCGGGGCAGCCCGACCGCGGCACCGGGACGGGCATCCAGATCATCAACGTCGAGGACAAGGCGAACCCCCGGTTCGAGTCCTTCTTCCCCGTGGAGGTCATCGGCACCCACGTGATGTACTACTACGAGATGGGCGGCAAGCCCTACCTCATCTTCAACGGCCAACCCCTCCGCCAGGGCGTCCCCGGCATCAACCAGGTGTACACGCCCCCGCCCGGCAACGTGGTGAAGATCGCGGAGTTCGTGGAGGTGAACGGCGTCCACACGCTGCGCCTCGTGAGCGAGTACCGGTACACGGGCGGCGTGAGCGCCCTCACGAGCCAGGGCTGCTTCCCCCACGACATGTGGGTGGAGGAGCACCCCGTCACGAAGCAGCAGGTGATGTACGTCTCCCACTGGGACTGCGGCCTCGTCACCGTGGACGTCACGGACCCTGCCATGCCCCGCACCCTCGGGGTGTACGACGACATGGCGCCGAGCACGCGCAACCGCATCCACTTCGCGCGCCCCGACCCCGTGGAGCGGGAGGGCCGCATCATCGCCTACTCCGGGCCCGAGATCGACGAGAGCCCCGGCGAGCCCGGCTACATCCGCGCCTACGACATCACGGACCCCGCCGCGCCCAACCAGATTGCGGCCTGGCGCCTCCCGGGCGAGGTGGAGAACACGGGCCACCCCTTCCTGTTCACGCCGCACAACTTCGACTTCCCCTGCAGCCGCATCCCCAACGGGCAGGGCCTCCCCGCGCCCGAGTCGCCTGCCTGCAACGGGGACCGCATGGCCATCGCGCACTACCACGCGGGAGTCTGGGTGCTCAACATC
>DATMKA010000285.1:0-11681 GCA_035553595.1 Thermoplasmatota archaeon
CGCTAACGCTCACGCTAACGCTCACGCTAACGCTCACGCTAACGCTCACGCTAACGCTCACGCTAACGCTCACGCTAACGCTCACGCTAACGCTCACGCTAACGCTCACGCTAACGCTCACGCTAACGCTCACGCTAACGACGGACGTCCAACGTCTCACGGGAGCGGGAGCGGGAGCGGGAGCGGGAGCGGGAGCGTGAACGGGAGCATGAACGGGAGCATGAACGGGAGCGTTAGCGTGGCTGTCGCTCAGATCCGCGCGAGGAGCATCTCAACTCCCTGCCCCACAGTGAGCCCTTCGTACACGATGGCGTGCACGACGCGGGTAAGGGGAAGCTCGATCTTCTCTTCCTGCGCGAACTGACGGAAGCTCTTGACGGCGTAGACGCCCTCCGCGACCATGCCGTGCATCTTCCGCTTGATGGCCTCGGGCGGGGTGCCGAGGGCAAGCTCGCGGCCGTAGCGGCGGTTACGGGAGTGCTGCGACGCGCAGGTGGCCACGAGGTCGCCCACGCCCGCGAGCCCCGACACGGTGCGGGGGTCGCCGCCGAGGGCGCGCGTGAGGGCCACCATCTCGTCCATGCCGAGGGTGACGAGGCAGGCGAGGGCGTTGTCGCCCCACCCGAGCCCGTCCACCATGCCGGTGCTGAGGGCGACGACGTTCTTGTAAGCGCCGCACACCTCGGTCCCCACGAGGTCCGTGCGGGGGTAGGCCTTGAAGCGGGACGTGGAGAAGGCGCGGGACACCTGCTCGGCGAGGTTCGCGTCGGGGTGCGCGATGACGGCCGCCGTGGGCTGCATCGCGCTCACCTCCTCCGCGTGGTTGGGGCCGCTGAGGGCCGCCACGGGGTGGTTCGTTGCCTCGTGGATGACCTCGCTCATGCGCTTGTGCGTGCCGTACTCGAGGCCCTTCGTGGCGCTCACGACCACGGCGTCGGGGGCGAGGTACTTCGCGTACTCCTTCGCGAACTCCCGCGTGGCGTGGGAGGGGACGGCGTGAATCACGAGCTGCTGCCCCGAGAGGGCCTCCTGCAGGTTCGAGGTGACCTGGAGGGTGGGCGGGAACTGGTAGTCCGGGAGGTACTTGGGGTTGTGCCGCTCGGCCTGCATGTACTCCGCGCTGGCGGGGTTGCGGGCCCACAGGTACACCTTCTCGCCCTTGCTTGCGAGAAGCCCCGCGAGGGTGGTGCCCCAGGAGCCTGCGCCGAGGACGGCGGGGCTCATCGGACGCGGGCCTCCTTGAGGCTCGGCACGGCTCCCTCAGGCGCGGCCGGTGTCGCCGGGGGAGCCTGAGGGGTTCCCGATTTTTTTTGGTAATCCGCCACGGGAGTATAATCATCGACGTACTCGCGCCCGGCGAGGGCCGCGATCTTCCGCATGAGCTCGTCCGTGAGGGCGCGGCAGAGCTCGCGGTCGTTCTCGCGGCCCTTGTACTGCGAGAGGTCCCAGGGCTCGCCCACGTTGATGACGCACTTCTTGAACTTGGGCCAGCTCTTGTTCTTCGGGAGGATGACGTCCGAGTTCGTCATCCCCACGGGAATGATCGGAGCGCCCGTCATGAGGGCCATGCGGATGACGCCCGTGTGCCCCTTGTGGACCTTCCCGTCCGTGCTCCGTGTCCCCTCGGGGAAGATGCCGAAGAGGTTGCCCTCCCGGAGGATTTCGAGGGCCTGGTTGAAGGCGCCCTGGTCGCCCGCGCCGCGCTTGAGGGGGATGACGCCCCACTGCTTGAAGAGCCAGCCCTGGACCTTGTGGTCGAAGTGCTGCGCCTTGCTGATGTAGAAGATTTGGCGGGGAACCTTCGCGGGGGTGAGGAAGTGGTCCGCGTAGCTGAAATGGTTGGAGGCGATGATGCCGGGCCCCGTCTTCGGGATGTGCTCCCGCCCGTTCATGCGGATGCGGAAGGCGGCACGCAGGGCCGCGCCGAGGGTGTAGTAGCTCACTCTGTAGAAGGCCTTGCCCATCTGGACCCGAACCTGCCGAAAACCCGGAACACCGGGTGCCCCGGGGGGCGCATCGGCAACCGATCGAACCGTGGGAGTCCCCCTTAAACCTACCTGCGAGCAGGCGCCGCGCGCTATCCCCCCAGATTGTGGGAGCCACAACGGGCCACGCGAGGGGCTCAGTCGTCGTAGCTGATGACGTCCCGGAGCGGGCGCGGCGCCTGGGGAAGCGGCGGCGTCCCATCGTGCCGGTAGGTGTAGACGCGGGCCTCCCGCGGCGCCCCCTCGTCGCGGTGGATGCGGAGGCGCCCCGGCTCCGCATCAACTCCCTCGCCCGCGCCCCCGTGCCGGTCCGTGAACAGGTGCTGCACGAAGCCCGGGACGGTGACGGCGTCCACGCTGAAGACGTTCCCGTGCAGGTCCTGGATGAAGAAGGAGCCCGAGGCGTAATCGATCCCTTGCATGAGGGGCATCCAGGTGTCGAGGCGCAGGGGCGGCAGGCGCGCGAAGGTCACGGCATCGAACCGGTGGATGCGGTCGTCGCCGCAGAAGGACACCACGTAAAGGATGCCTCGTGTGCCCCCGAGGCCGTAGGGGTCGCTTGGCGGCACGACGGCCGCCGCCGCCACCTCCCGGATGCCCGAGAGGGGCGCGACCTCGCGCAGCTCCAGGGTTTCCGCGTCATAGACAGCGATGGAGGTGTCGGCTACGTCCCAGCAGCCCCGGTAGTGTTCCACGGGAACGTACAGCTTCCCCTCGAAGAGGTCGCCGTCCCCCAGGTGGTTGAGGTCCGTGCCCGCAAGGGCCGAGGTGTTCTCGGCAACAAGCTGCCAAGCGCGGTCGTAGACGCGGAGGGCCGCCGTGTCGATGAGAACGTACCGGGACGCGTCCGAGGCGATGCCTTGGTGCCCGAGGACGCTCGGGGAAGCGGACTCGAAGGACCACGCGGTGGGCACGGCGAGGACGCCCACGAGGGCCACGATGAAGGACGCTGAGGGGACGGGCATGGGGCTCACGGGCAGCCGCCGCTCCCGCGCCTCCGGAAGGGGCCTCAGCTCCCCTACCGAACCGGCGGTACCCGGTGCAGCGGATGCCTCCGCCCCCCGCGTTCGTTTGCGGGCATTTTAGCTTGTCGGCGGAAGGGGGCCCATAACCTCAAGGTCGGCAGGGGGATTCCGGGGCGATGAAACGGTTCACGGTGGAGGAAGCGAACGCGCTCCTTCCCCGCGTGGGAGCGCGCCTTGCCCGGTTGCGCGAGGAGCTCACGGGCCTCCGCTTCGCCGAGGAGCAGGTCCAGGACCTGCGCCAGATGTGGGGCCTGCGCATCGAGGACCCGAGCTGCTCCGACCACCAGGACTACCGCCGCTACGTTGGCGAGGCGGCCCTCTACGGGAACCGCGCGAAGGACACCCTGGCAGAGCTCGGCGAGCTCGGCGTCGAGGTGAAGGACCCCTGGACGGGGCTCGTGGATTTCCACGGGGAGCGCTCCCGCGGGGGCGAGGTCGTGTACCTCTGCTGGAAGGAGGGGGAGCCCCGCATCACGCACTGGCACCCCCTGCAGGGGGGCTTCGCGGCCCGCCGCCCCATCGAGGAGCTGTAGCGGACCGCGTTACGTCCAACGGTCGATGACGCCCGCAACCCCCGCCTGCAGCGCGTCCACGGCGACGGTCGCGCTTGCCGGCCGGGAGGGCGCGGTCTCGCCCCACCACGTGTTGGCCGTGATCCGGTACGTGTAATTGATGCCAGGGACGACGTCGTAGTCCGTGTACTGGAGTCCCGTCCCGTAGAAGGTCCAGAGGGGAACGCAGCCCAGGGACTTCTCCTCCTCGAGGGGGCTCGACCGGAGGAAGCAGTACTCGTGAACCTCCCAGTCGTAATGGTCAGGCGGGGCTTCCCACGTGAGGGCCACCGAGCGGTAGGCCGCCGTGGCCTGCAGGTTCTGCGGCGGCAGGGGGCCGCCGTTGTAGCGGAAGGACACCTCCTCGGAGTAGGGGCTGGAGTACCCGTTGTAGGCTTGGACGCGGTAGGTGTAGCGGCCGTGCTCCCACAGGGAGTCGGTGAAGCTGGTCTCCGTTCCGCCGAGGTAGCTCGCGTACTCCCACTCGCCCTCCTCGTGCTTGCGCTCGACGGTGTAGGCGTAGACGGTCTCCTCGTTCTCCTCGGGCGGGCTCCAGGTGAGCCGGAACTGGTTGCGATCGACCTGCTCCATCTGCAGCTCCCGGGGCGCCGAGGGCGGGCCGCCGGTGGCCCCGTAAACCTCGTCCGAAGGGTCGGAGGGGCCGGCGGCGCTTACCGCCTCTACGTGGTACCGGTAGTAGCGCGCGGGGTCCACGGCCACGTCCTCGAAGCGGGTCTCCATCGTGGTGTACACGGCGTACTGGGGGTCGTAGCCATCGACCCAGCCCAAGCGGTAGATCGTGTACGAGAGAACAGGGAGGGCGGCTTGCTCCTCGGGAGCGTCCCAGTCGAGGTCGATCCGCTTCTCGTGGGGTTCCGTGGTCAGGTTGCGCGGGTGGCCGGGCTTGCCGACGTAGGCGGTGGCCTCGCGGCTGCGGTAGCTCTCGGCCCGCGGGGTGACGGTGGTGACGGTGTAGGTGGCCACACCGAGAAGGTTGCGGCCCTCGTCCACGAACCGGGTGCGGTTCCCAGGGACTTCGCCCACGGCCTCATAGGTGTTGGAGGAGGCGTTGAGGCGGTAGACGCGGTAGGCCACGACGGCGAAGCCGTTGCCGTCCGCGGGATCCCACGAGAGTAGGTTCCCCTCGAGGCCGCCGGCGCCGCGCAGGTTGTAGGGCGGGCGGGGCGGCCCGTAGGTGGTCCCCGCGCGGAAGTCCGAGAGGGCGCCCTGGCCGGCCTCGTTGACGGCGCGGACGCGGTAGGAGCGATAGGCGTTCTCGCCGAGGCTGTCGTCCGTGTAAGTAAGGGTCGTGCCGTTCACGGTCCCAATCACGGCCCCGTAGTGGGGATAGTCGCCGCCCAGGATCTCGTAGGCGACGATGGGGCTTCCGCCGGTCTCGACGGGGGGCTGCCAGGCGAGGTGGAGGGCCTTGTACCCACGCGCGACGCTGAGGCCCTGGGGGGCCGTCGGGAGCGGCGGGAACGCATCGGGGCCAATCCGGATCGTGTCGTAGTGGAAGGCCGTGGTGCTGTCGGGGAAGTAGCTCTCGACGGCGTCGAACCGGAGGCCCGTGATGGCCGTGGCCCCGGGCGCGATGGGGATGCGCGGGGATAGCCCAAGGAGGACGCCGGCCGGGTCCCAGAGGGCGCCCTGGGCCTTCGCCGTCACCGGGTCCACGTAGACGCCGACGGCGTGCCATTCGCCGCCGCGGGACCAGTCGCCCATGGGGCCCCAGCCGCGTTCGCTCGACATGAGGCGCGCGTAGGCGTTGCAGCAGCCGCCTCCGTCGGAGAGGATGAGGTCGAGCTCCGTGCCCGTGTCCAGGAAGAGGCGGACGTGGGTGTCCGTGTACCCGTACCGGGAGTCAGGCCGGAAGCTGAAGAGGAGGCTCGTCACCCCGGTGAGCGGCACGTCGAGGGAGCGGTCCACGGCGACACGGCCTGTGCCCGCGGGAAGGGCGAGGCGGAGGCTGCAGCCGGGGTTTCCTACGGCGCAGTCGACGCTGGCGCCTTCCCCGGTGACCGTCCAGCCGGCCAACCCGTCCTCCCAGGTTTCGGTGAAGCCCCCCGCCCCGGGGGCTGAAGCGGCGAAGTTGGGGTTGAGGGCAAGGAAGAGAAGGGCGAAGGCGAGCACGATGGAACGTGCCCGCACGGAACGGACGGTCGTCAAGCGGATGCCTCCCACGTTGCCGACAGGCCTGACGCTATATCAAATTTGTCCGACCGGTTCAGGTTGCAAGCTCGCTGCCGGCAGGAAGGCCCACCGCGGGACGCTCAGTCCCAGCGCACCCCGAGAGCCTCCCGGAAGCCCTCGGCCACGAGCTCCAGGAGCTTCTCCCGCGGGACCTGGACGCCCAAGTCTTGCAGGGACACCACCTTCTTGTCGATGGCCTCCTGGGGCACCTGGAACAGGGCGGCCATGCGCTCCACGTCCCGCGTCACGAGCAGCGTGCCGTGCTGGAGGACGTGGGTGGCGGTGCGGCGTTGGGCGCCGCCGCTGATCTTGCGCCCGTTCACCATCACGTGCGTCCCCTGGCGGCGCAGGTAGCAGAGCGCGTCGCGGTCGCCCTCCCCGGTCTCGAAGGTGGCGGGAAGGCCGAGGCGCTGCACCGCGAGCAGGACGCCGCGGGAGAGGTGGCGGAAGCTTCCCGGAAGGTCCCTGGGGAGGCCGGGGAAGTCGAGGGGAACCACGACGCAGTACGTGATCTCGTCCTCGTTGTGCAGGATGGCGCCGCCGCCGGTGCTGCGGGGCACCACGTCCACGCCGTACCGCGCGGCGAGGTCGGGCGGGATCACAAGCTCCTCCCCCTGGCTTCTGCCGAGGGAGACGGCGGCGGGCCGCCACCCGTAGAGGCGGACCACGGGCTCACCGGCGGCGAGGAGGGCCTCGTCGCGCGCCATGTTCTCGGCGCCCGTGAGGTGGCCGTCGAGGAGGAGCTTCATGGCGCTCGCTACGGGCGGTTGCGATTTAAACGTTCTCCCGCGGCGCCTAACCGATGCCGAAGAGCCAGGCGGCGATGCTGAAGTAGATGAGGAGGCCCGTGGCGTCGGCGATGGTTGTGATGAGGGGGCTGCTCGCAACCGCGGGGTCGAGCTTGAAGCGCGACAGAAGGAACGGCAGCGTCATCCCGATGAGGTTCGCCACCACCACGATCGCCACCATGGTGATCCCCACGACGAGCCCGAGGGTCCACCCGGCCTCGCCCCACCCGCCGCGGAAGACGCCGAGGAGCGCGCTCAGCGCCCCGAGGGTGAGCCCGAGGAGGGCGCCCACGGCCACCTCCTTCGCGAAGGCGGTGGCCCACTGGCTCGGCCGCACGTCCTGGGTCGCAAGCGCGCGGATCATGAGGGTGGCGCTCTGGCTTCCCGCGTTGCCGCCGCTCCCGATGAGGAGGGGGATGAAGAAGGCGAGGCTGAGGACGGCCGCGAGGGTGCTGCTGTAGGCCGCGATGACGGCGCTCGAGAAGAGGTTGAGGAGCACGAGGATGGCGAGCCACCCCACGCGGCGGTAGTACAGGCTCCACACGCTCGCGCGGCTGTAGGTGGTGTCGAGGGGCACCACCGAGGCACCCTTCTGGATGTCCTCCGTGGCCTCCTCTTCGGCCACGTCGAGGACGTCGTCCACGCCGAGGACGCCCACGAGGCGCTCCTCCGCGTCCACCACGGGGAGAGCGCCGAAGTCGTAGTCGCGGAGGATGCGCGCGGCCTCCTCCTGGTCGGCCGTGGCCTGCACGCTCACGACGGAGGCGTGCATGAAGTCCGCGACCGGCATCTCGGGCTCGGCGAGGAGGACGTCACGCAGGCTCGTCACGCCGATGAGCTTCCCGGCACGGTCCACGACGTACACGTAGTGGGCAATCTCCACGTCGCGGCCCACGTGCCGGAAGTGGCGAATCACCTGGTCGGCGCTCCATTGGGCGCGCACCGCCAGGTACTCGGTGGTCATGCGGCTCGCGGCGCTCCCCTCGGGGTAGGCCATGAGGGCGCGCACGTCCTCAACGTCCGCGGGAGGCACGAGGCGGAGCACGGCCTGCTGCTGGCGGGGGTGCAGCGCCTTCAGGAGGTCCACGAGGGCCGCCGTGGACATGGCGGCGAGCACCGCGTGGGTCGTGTTCACCGGGAGGCGCTCCACCAGGAAGGCATACTGGTCGTCAGCGTCCAGGTGTTCCAAGGCCCCGGCGGCCACGTCCGGGGGGAGGAGGATGAGGAGGCGGATCTGCCGCTCGGGCTCGAGGTCGGGGAGCACCACGGCCACGTCGTAAGGCTGGAGCTCCTCGAGATCCTCCCTCCGAAGCTCCTCCGCCTGGAGGAGGCGCTCGATGCGCTCCCGGCGGTCCACCATCACCGTCTCTTCGTCCACGCGCGCGCCCGCTCCACCGTCTAGGGTCCGGGCAACGTCCCCCTGGCATTTAGGCTTGCGTGCTCCTGCCCGTCATGCCCCGCTCCCGGTAACCCTTAAATGCGGGTTGGGCCTAGCCGGAAGCGTGGCCGCCATCCCCGTCGCCCCGCCCGGAGGCCGTGAGCCGAAGCCCGCCTGGCTCAAGCGCCCGCTCCCCTCGGGTCCCGCGGTGAACCAGATCACGCAGCTCCTGCGCGAGAACAACCTCCACACCGTCTGCGAGGAGGCGCGCTGCCCCAACCGCGGCGAGTGCTGGGCCAAGGGCGAGGCCACCCTCATGATCGGGGGCGACACGTGCACCCGCGGTTGCCGCTTCTGCGACGTGAAGACCGGCATGCCCGCTCCCCTCGACGTGGACGAGCCCGAGAAGGTCGCAAAGACCGTGGACATCCTCAACCTCAGCTACGTGGTGGTCACGAGCGTGGACCGCGACGAGCTTCCCGACCAGGGCGCGGGCCACTGGGTCCGCACCATCGAGGCCGTGAAGCGCAAGCGCCCCGCCACCATCCTCGACATCCTCACCCCGGACTTCCGCGGCGACGAGAACCTCATCCGCCAGGTCGCTGTCGCGGGCGCGGACGTCCACGCCCACAACATCGAGACCACGCGCAGCCTCCACACGAAGGTGCGGGACCGCCGCGCGAAGTACGACCAGAGCCTCGACGTGCTGCGCGCCTTCAAGAAGTTCGCGCCCCACGTGCCCACGAAGACCGGCATCATGGTGGGCCACGGGGAAACGCGCGAGGAGCTTCTCGAAACCTTCCGTGACCTCCTCGACGCGGGTGTGGACTTCCTCACCGTGGGACAGTACCTGCGCCCCACCACGTGGCACCTGCCCGTGGAGCGCTACTGGACCCCCGAGGAGTTCGAGGACCTCGAGCGCGAGGCCTACCGCATGGGCTTCGGCCACGCCGTCTCGGGCCCCTTCGTGCGCTCCAGCTACAAGGCCTGGGAAATCGAGGGCCTTCTGCGGGCGGGCTACAAGCCGCGCCAGCCGGCCTGAGAGGCCCTTCCCCGCCTGCCTGGCTCCCGCGCGGTTTATTGCCAAGAGCGGTTGAGCAGGGCCAGCCATGGGCGACGCGCGCTTCACTCGGCACTATGAGGAGGTCGTGGCGGCCCAAGACCCTCTCCAAGCCATCGGAGGCCTCACCGACGAGGGGGTCATCAGCGCCCTCGCCGCCGCCTCGCGCGCGCAGGACCCCTACCTCGCCAATGTTCTTGCGACCGAGGCCCTCAACCGGACACGGCGGAAGAACCAGATCATCTACACGGCGGGCGAGGGCCTCCTCGCCATCGACGGCCTCGGCCGCCTCACCTTCCTCAATCCCGCCGCCGAGCGCATGCTGGGGTGGACCCAGGCGGAGCTCGTGGGCGAGGACGTCCACGAGTCCATCCATTGCAAGCGCCCCGATGGGACGCCCTACCCGAGGGACGATTGCCCCATCGGCCGCGTCCTCCTCACGGGGGACCTCACGAGCTCCCAGGGGGACGAGTTCTTCGTGCGGAAGGACGGCTCGTTCATTCCCGTGGCCTTCACCTGCTCCCCGATCCTGCAGGACGGGGAGGTGAACGGCATGGTGGTGGTGTTCCGCGACATCTCCGAACGGCGCGAGGCGGAGGAACGGCTCCGCGCCTCGGAGGCCCGCACGCGCGCCGTGCTCGAGGCCACCCTCGGCAACCGCCTCGATGTGGGCCGCCTCGGCGGCGAGGTGGCCGTCGCGCGGGAGCCCCTGCGGCAGGAGCGCGGCCTCCTGTGGCGGGCCTTCGTGGAAGACATCAACGCCGCCTACGCCCGCGCCCTCGATTACGCTTCCATCGGCCGCCTCACGCAGGCCATCCTGTGGGTCCACTTTGTCGCCCTGACCGTCCTCGCGCTCGTGAACGCGAGCGAGGGCGTCGCCGCCGCCGTCCCCTCGCCCTTCGGGTGGCGCGCCATCAGCGGGGACGAGGCCGCGGCCGCGCTCACCCTCGGGTTCCTGCTCTCAGGCCTCCCGATGGTGCTGAAGGACCGGATGGGGAGCCACTACGCGTGGCGCCTGCTCACCACCGCGAGCCTTGTCGGCTACAGCGCGCTCTTCGTGTTCGTGAGCGGCGGCAGCATCGAGATGCACTTCCACTTCTTCATCGTGATCGCCTACGTGGCGATCTGGTCCGACTGGCGCCTCGGGTGGCTCGTGCTCGTCTTCGCGACCCTCCACCACGTGGTCCTCAACGCCCTCGCCCCCGACTGGATCTACATGTACGGGCGCAACGACCTCGCGGGCCTTGCCCACGCATCCCTCGTGCTCGCCGCGGTCCTCGCCACAAGCGCCCTCTGCCGCAACCAGCGCAACACCGTCGTGAGCCTGGAGGCGGCCCGCTCCACCCTCGTGGAGGACCTCGTGGCGCGCAAGCGCGCGGAGAAGGCCCGCGCGGAGAGCGAGGAGCGGCTGCTCCGCCTCAACGACACCCTGGAGGAGCGGGTCACGGAGCGGACGCGGGCCCTCGCGCAGGCAAACCGCGAGCTCGAGTCCTTCAGCGACTCCGTGAGCCACGACCTGCGCGCGCCCCTGCGCGCCATCGAGGCCATGGGGGCGGCCCTCGCGGAGGACTACGAGGGGAACCTCGACACCGAGGGCAAGGCCTGCCTCCACCGGATCCGGAGCGAGAGCCAGCGCGCCACCCAGATGGTGAACGCGCTCCTCGAGCTTGCCCGCGCCGCCCAGAGCGACGTGCGGCGCGAGCCCGTGGACGTTTCCGCCCTCGCCCTCGAGGTGGGGGAAGCGGTGTGCGCGAAGGATCCGTCGCGGCGGGTGAGCTTCTACGTGGCGCGGGAGGTCCGCGCCGACGCCGACCCCCGCCTCCTGCGCGTGGTGCTCGAGAACCTCATCGGGAACGCCTTCAAGTATTCCGCGAAGGTGCCGGAGGCCCTCATCGAGGTGGGCTCTTTCGTGGAGGCCGGCGAGCGCGTGTACTTCGTGCGCGACAACGGCGCCGGCTTCGACATGACGCGGGCCGACCACCTGTTCCAGCCCTTCCGCCGTCTCCACACCTCCCACGAGTTCGAGGGCACGGGCGTGGGGCTTGCGACGGTGCAGCGCATCCTTGCGCGCCACGGCGGGCGCGCTTGGGCCCACGGCAAGGTGGGGGAGGGCGCAACATTCTACTTCACCCTCGGCGAACGGGTTCGCCCCGCCCCGAACCCGGCCACGACCGAGGGTTGAACCTTTGCCCCGAGGGGGTGATCGGGTGCCTGCACGCTCGAAAACGTTATCGCTTCGCGCACCCCGTTGAGATCGATCGCTATCGTTCCCATCACGGCTTCCGGCGGCTCCGCCGTCAAGGTTCTCCTCGTCGACGACGAGGTCGACATTCTCCAAAGCACAGGCCTCCTTCTCGAGTTCTACGGCTACCGGGTGGTCACCACAAGCGCGCCCGGGGCCGCGCTCGCCCTGGCGCGGGCCGAGCGGCCGGACGTCATCCTGCTCGACGCGGTGATGCCGGCCTTCGATCTCGCCGCCATGATGGCGGCCCTTCGGGCCGACCCGGCGCTGAAGGCCATCCCGGTGCTCCTCGTCTCAGCGAGCGAGGACCTCGCCTCCCTCAAGGCGCAGGTGGGCGCCGACGGCCACCTCTCGAAGCCTTTCCGGCCTCGCGCGCTCGTGGACGCCGTCCGCAGTCTCGTCCAGCGCCGGGCCCTCGCCCCCCAAGCGAAGGGCCCGGCGCTGGACGAGACTGCGGAC
>DATMKA010000286.1:0-3907 GCA_035553595.1 Thermoplasmatota archaeon
GGGAAGCTCCACGTCGAGGAGCTGCTCCACTTCGCGGAGGGGAATCTCGCCCATCATGAAGTAGTGGCCGTCGGCGACCTTGCGGTAGGCGCGCTGCTCGCCCTCGTCGTACTCGTCGCGGATCTCGCCCACGATCTCCTCGAAGATGTCCTCGAGGGTGACGAGACCGCTCGAGCTCCCGAACTCGTCCACCACGACGGCCATGTGGCGGCCGCGGCGCACGAGCTCCCACAGGAGGTCCTCGGCGCGCTGGGACTCAGGGACGAAAGGCATCTCGCGGAGGAGGGCGCGGAGGTTGGGCGCGCTCTTGTCCTCGCTCGCGGTCACGAGGTCGCGGAAGAGCACCATGCCCACGACGTTGTCGAGGCCGCCGTCCACCACGGGGAAGCGGCTGAAGCCCTGGGCGCGCGCCTTCCGCATGGTCTCCGCCCAGGAGTCCTTGAGGTCGAGGACGGCCAGGCGGGACCGCGGCGTCATGATGGAGCCCACGGTGGTGTCCTTGAGGTCCATGACGCGAAGCGCGAGGTTCGTGCGCTCCTGGTCTCCCGAATCGTCGGGCCGGCCCGCCTCGCTCAGGATGATGCGGACCTCCTCCTCGCTGTGCACGAGCTCCGCCTCGCTCGCGGGCTGCACGCCGATGAGGCGGAGGAGCCGGTTCGCCGTGCCGTTCAGCACCCAGATGGCGGGCTTGAAGATCACGAAGAACATGTGGAGCGGCGCCGCGATCGCAAGCGTGGTGCCCATGGGCTTCTGGATGGCGAGGCTCTTCGGCGCAAGCTCGCCGAGGATGATGTGCAGGAAGGTGATGACGGCGAAGGCGATGGCGAAGCTCACCGTCGTGATCACGGTCTCGCTCGTGACGCCCGCGTAGGCAAGAAGGGGCTCCACGATGAGGTGGGCGATGGCGGGCTCACCGATCCAACCGAGACCGAGGGAGGCGAGGGTGATGCCGAGCTGGGTCGCGGAGAGGTAGGCGTCGAGGTGGTTGACCACGTGCTTTGCGCGCTTTGCGCGGCGGTTGCCCGCCTTGAGCGACTCCTCGATCTGGGTGGCGCGGATCTTGACGATGGCGAACTCCGCCGCCACGAAGAAGCCGTTCAGGAAGACGAGAAAGAGCACCAGGGCTAGATAGAAAAGGATCTCGCCCAGGGGGGCCGCCGCCATGTGAAGTCACATCGGCATGACCCTTCCTTGCTTAAAGAAGCTCCGATTTCCAGCGCGCAAGGGCTTAAAGGGGCGCCCCCCATGGGGGCCGCATGCCTGGCGACCTGCTCCGCCGCGACACCCGGAACGGGATCCTCACCCTCACCCTGGACCGGCCCGAGGTCCGCAACGCCCTCAACCCCGACCTCCTCGCCGCCCTTCTCGCGGCCCTCAAGGAGGCCGCCGACCCCGCCGTCCGCTGCGTCGTCCTCGCCGCCGAGGGCCCCGTCTTCTGCGCGGGCGGCGACGTCGAGGACATGCAGCGCCGCCAGGGGAAACCCCTCGCCACCAAGGCGCGGCAGGAGGAGGCCTTCGGCGCCCTCGCGCGGGCTCTCCTCACTTTCCCCAAGCCCACGGTGGCCCGCCTGCAGGGGGACGCCTACGGCGCGGGCCTTATGCTGGCGCTCTGCTGCGACTTCGCCCTCGCGGCGGACACCGTGAAGGTGGGCGCCACCTTCAGCCGCATGGCCCTCGTGCCTGACACGGCAGGCTCCTTCCTCCTGCCGCGCCTCGTGGGCCTCCGGGCCGCCCGGGAACTGTACCTCCTCGCCGATCCCGTGCCCGCCCCCCGCGCCGCCGACCTCGGGCTCGTTACGGAGGCCGTGCCCGCTGCCGACCTCGCGGGCCGCGTCGAGGCCCTCGCGCGCCGCCTCGCCGACGGGCCCACCCTTGCTTACGGCCTCGGCAAGCGCGCGCTCCTCCTGGGGGCCACCCAGTCGCTCGAGGAGGCGCTTGCCACGGAGGCGAACCTCCAGGGGCTCTGCTTCACCCTCGCCGACCACCAGGAGGCCGTGGACGCGTTCCTCGGGAAGCGGAAGCCCGCCTTCACCGGCCGCTGACGGGGTCCGACGACCCGGTTAGAACGGTTATTCCCCTGCGGCCCGAGCCCCGCTTGGGAATCGCGCATGGCACGGAACCTGGTCCTCAAGGACGACGGCACGGAGGGCCCCCGCGAAGGGTCAATCCAGTACATCGGCAACGGAACGATGCTTCTCCGCTACGGCGGCATCACGCTCCTCACGGACCCGAACTTCCTGAAGCAGGGGCAGCGCGTCTACCTGGGGTACGGCCTCTTCTCGAAACGCCTCACGAACCCCGCCGTCCCCTTCGATGCGCTCCCGCCCTACGACGCCGTGGTGCTTTCCCACCTGCACGGTGACCACTTCGACCGCATCGCCATGAAACGCATCCCCAAGGGAACGCCCATCCTCACCACCCCCAAGGGGGCGGAGGCCCTGCAGGAGAAAGGGTTCTATGCCGCCCGCGGTCTCGAGCCCTGGGAAAGCGTGCCGATCACGAAGGGGCGCACGAGCCTCACCCTCACGGCGATGCCGGGCACCCACGCGCACGGGCCCATCGGCCACGCGCTCCCGCCCGTCATGGGCAGCCTCATCGACTTCGGCACCCCCGGAACCCCCGGCGGGTTCCGCCTTCTCATCAGCGGCGACACCCTCGTCCATGAGGGGCTCAACGAGATCCCCCGCCGCTACCCTGACATTGACCTCGCCATCCTCCACCTGGGGGGCACCCGCCTCCTGGGCCTCCTTGCCACCATGGATGCGAAGGAGGGCGTGGAGTTCCTGCGCCGCGTGAGCCCCAAGCACGCCATCCCCATCCACTACAACGACTACACGGTGTTCCGTTCCGCCCTCGACGATTTCGTCCAAGAGGTCGCGGCGGCCGGCCTCGCGGACCGCGTGGGGTACGTGCGGCATGGCGAAACCGTGAGCTTCGCGGGCCCCTACGGTGGCCCCTTCTGGAAGCCGCTGCCTGGGGCCGCGGCGGGTCGCCCGGCCCCTGCCGGAAGCGGTCCAAAACCCTCTTGAGGGAACCCGATCATGCGGCCCCCGTGAAGCACGAGAAGGCCCGCGACAAGAGCCTCAAGGACCTCCAGTCGGAGCACCTGCCCCCGCCAGGGAAGCGCCATGCCGGCATCCCCAAGGGCGAGGCGGCCGAGCAGAGCGTCGTCCGCAACTACGTGCGCGACCTCATCCTCGGCTTCAACGACGGCCTCGTGAGCGTCTACGCCATCGTCGCCGGTGTCGCGGGCGCCGCCTTCGCCTCGGGTCAGATTGCCATCGCAGGCCTCGCCGCCGCCGTGGCGGGCGCCCTCAGCATGGGCCTCGGGGAATACCTCAGCACCAAGAGCCAGTCCGAGTACTACGCCGCGGAGGCCGAGCGCGAGCGGCAGCACATCCGCAAGTACCCGAAGCTCGAGCGGCAGGAGATCCGCGAGATGCTCGAGGCCAAGCACTACCCGCCCGAGGTCATCGACAAGATCGTGGAGCACGTGGTCTCGAACGAGGACCGGTTCGTGGAGTTCATGATGCGCGAGGAGTTCGGCGTGGGCGAGGAGAGCGACCGCTCGCCCTTCGTCGCCATGGGCCTCGTGATGCTTGCCTTCGTGATCGGCGCCGTCTTCCCCCTCGTCCCCTTCTTCCTGGGGCTCGAGCCCATGACGGGTCTCGCCATCGCCACCGTCCTCAGCCTCGGCGGCCTCTTCGCCGCCGGGGCCGCCAAGGCCATCCTGAGTGGTCTCAACTGGGCCAAGTCCGGCGCCGAGATGATGATCCTGGGTGCCGTCGCCGCCGCCATCACGTACGGCGTGGGCACCCTCTTCGGTGTGGCCGTCTAAGCGCCCGGGTGCCCGGTGCGCGTCGAAAGGGATACTTAGGGGTCCCGCCTTCCAGGGACTCATGCATCC
>DATMKA010000287.1:0-7997 GCA_035553595.1 Thermoplasmatota archaeon
CCCCCGGACCCGTGCGCCATGCGCGTGCCCCTTCTCGCGGCCCTCCTGGCGCTTCTCGCCGCGACCCCCGGGTGCCTCCAGGCTGCCCTGTCGGAAGCGGAAGGGGACGCCCTCGCCCCGGGCACGGAGGGGGCCGTGGGCGGCTACGCTGAGTTCTACCGCGAGGAGGGCGTGGTGCCCCTGTGGGTGGGAGCCGCGGGCCGCTACACGCACCTCGACGCCCCCAAGCAGTTCCAGTACAACGTCACGAGCGGCCTCGCCGTCATCGTGGCCGAGGCCCGGTGGACGCCCACGACCCCGGGCCCCGTGAATTCGGTGCTGAAGCTCCTCGTCCTCGGCCCCGACCGCACCATCCTTGGTGAAGCCGAAGGCACCTCGCCGCTCCGCATCGAGCTGCCCGGAGAGGTCGCCACCTCCGGCGCGCCGCTCACCGCCTACGTGGTGGGCGCGGAGGACGCCGTGGCCCTCACGAAGGACCAGCCCTACGAGATGGCGGTGACCCTGTTCTACGGGCAGGCGCCCGAAGCCGGGTACAGCGCCTTCGCGTAACCTCTCAAGTCAGAACTCCATGGGGGTTTCACGCGGTGGGGTGGCCGTCTCCACTTCGAGAATCTTCAGAATCGCGGGGCTCCTCCACCTGCGGTTCCGCTGTTTTCCCGTCGATTCCACGAGCACGCCCACGGGCTCCAGATAGTCCTCGATGGCGCGGCGGGCCGTGGGGAAGGCGATGTTGAAGAGGCTCTGGGCTTGGGGGATCGTGATGAAGGGGGTAACAAAGAGCCTGTCCACCATCTGGAAGGCGGTGGCGGTGGCGTCCGCCTCTTGGAGGCGCCTGTGGAAGTCACTCCTGAGGGTCGCGAGGGCGTGGGCGCGATTCACGGCATCCTCCGCCTGGGTCGTTACCCCTTCAAGGAAGAAGAGGAGCCACTCCTCGTAGGCTCCAACCTCGGAGACGCGCCGAAGCGCCTCATAGTAGTTGGTGCGGTTGCGCTCAAAGTAGGCGCTCAGATACAGGTAGGGCGCGGTGAGGGTCCTCCGCTGGACGAGGAACAGGATAATCATCAGCCGTCCAATCCGTCCATTGCCGTCGAGGAATGGATGAATCGCCTCGAACTGGTAGTGGAGGAGTGCCGCTTGGAGCACGGGCGGCATCTGGGGCGGCGTACGAAGGAAGGCCTCGAAATCCTGGAGGCATTCGCCCATCCGTGAAGGCGCGGGGGGAACGTAGGTGGCGTTCCCGAGGTCCCTTCCGTAGGACCCCCCGATCCAGTTCTGCTCGGTGCGGAACGCTCCCGGTTGTTTGTCCACTCCGCGGACGCCGCTCATGAGCGTGGCGTGGAGCTCCCTGAGCAACGCCAAGTCCAGCGGGCGTGTCTGGATTTCGGTGAGCCCTTGCCGCAGGGCAGCGATGTAGTTCAGGACCTCTCTGGTGTCTGGGGGAATCTCATCCTCGCTAGCGGCCTCCCCTTCCAACACATCCGTGAGGGAGGCTTGCGTCCCCTCAATCCTGGAGCTGAGGACCGCCTCGCGTCGGAGGTAGGGCATGATGAGCATCGTCGGGTTCGGAAGGATCCGCTCAAGAACCGTCAGGGAGCCAAGTTGGGCCTGGGCCTCAGCAAGCGCCTCGACCAGGGGGTCGGAGTAGGAGATCTTCCGCGGCACCGGCGGTGGGACGTAATACGTGTACTCGCCGCCCTCGCGGAGCCCCTTCTCAAGCCGGCCAGGGGGGTTCGCGTAGAAAGAAAGATCCAAGGGGCACCCCACTCCAGGGCTAGTGACGCAAAGCCTTGTCTCCGTCACTTATGCCAGGAATCACAGACGCACCCGTGACTTATCAATATTTCGCTGCGTTATTGACGGCGAGGTCGCGTTTCGTCAATAGCGCGAGCGGCTATTGACGCCGACGTCAGCTAGCCCCGCTCGGGCGCCCTCCTGCCCGGTCAGAAGTCCGATTCCTCGCCCTCGCCATCCCCGTCGGCCGCAAGCACCGCGGGCGCTGGCTCCCCGGCCGGCACGGCCTCCGCGGGGGACGAGCCTTCGCCGCCCTCCTCGCCGGGCGCGTCCGACTTGCGGGCGGGCTTGTAGTCCTTCATGCCCTCGCAGCCCATGGTGACGCAGGTGATCCAGGGGCGCTTGCCCTTGTTGATGATCTTGATGGCGGGCGCCTTGCACACCTGGCAGGCCACGCCTTCGCCCATGATCTTCCCGAACTGGGGCAGGGGGTAGGTCTGAGTGCACTCGGGGTACCCGGCGCAGCCCACGAAGCGCTTCCCGGTGCGACCCTTGCGGATCTGGAGCCCCTTCTGGCACTGGGGGCACGTCCCGATCGTGTTCTTCTTGATCATCGCCTGCCGGATTTCCTGGCCGAGAAGCGTGCGGTTCTCCTCAAGAACCTCCACCACCTGCTCGAGCATCTTGCGGCTGTCGAGGATGACGCCCGTCATGGGGCGCTGGCCCTCCGCGATCTCGTCCATCTCCTTTTCGAGAGTGGCCGTCATGTCGGGCTTCGCGATGATCGTCGCGTACTTCTCGAGGGCATCCACCACGGCGAACCCGGTTTCCGTGGGCTCGGGCGGGTTGTTGCGCACGAAGTCGCGGCGGTACAGCTTGTCCAGGATGTCGGCACGGGTTGACTTCGTGCCAAGGCCCAGGTTTTCCATCTCCTGGATGAGGCGGCCTTGGCTCATGCGGCCCGGGGGCTTCGTCTTCTTGGCCTCGATGCCCACGCCCGTGACGGTGATGCTGTCCCCCTCCTCCATCTGCGGGAGGAGGATGTCGGACCCTTTGTTGTAGGGGTAGACGCCGCGGAAGCCGGGCTTCACCATGCGCCGCCCGTTGCTGCTGAAGGGCTCGCCGCCCACGTCGAAGGTCACCTTCAGGCTCTCCGAGGTGGAGGGCTCGCTGAGGGTGGCGAGGAAGCGGCGCACCACGAGCTCGTACACCTTCCACTGCTCCTCGTTGAGGTCCGTCCGCATGGCCACCTCGGTGGGGTGGATGGGCGGGTGGTCCGTGGTGGTCTTCTTGCCCGCCGTCGGCTTCAGCTCGCCCTTCGCAAGAAGGGCCTGGGCCTCGGCGGCGACGAAGCTGCGGGGCTCCGCGAACTTCTGCAGGATGTCCTTGAGCACCAGGGAGGGCGGGTACACCGTGTTGTCCGTACGGGGGTAGGAGATCCAACCGCTCGTGTACAGGTCCTCGGCCACGCTCATGGCCTTCGCGGCGCCAAAGCCGAGGGCCGTGGCCGCGCGCAGGAACGCCGTGGTGTTGAAGGGGTCCGGCGGGTTCTCGGTGCGCTCGCTGCGCGTGACCGTCTTCACCGTGGCCTTCTTCACGCCCGCGAGGCGGCCGTGGACGGCGCGGGCCTGGGGCTCCTCGAAGAAGCGGCCCTCCTGGTGCGCGGCGGGGAACGTCTCGCCCTTCTGGAGGGTGGCGTGGATTTCCCAGTAGGGGACGGGCACGAAGGAGCGGATCTCCTTCTCCTTGTCCACGATGAGGGCGAGCACGGGCGACTGGACGCGGCCGACGCTCAGGAAGTCGTCGCCCACCTGGCCGGAGGCGAGGCTGATGAAGCGGGTGAGGGTGGCGCCCCAGGCGAGGTCGACGACCTGCCGGGCCTCGGCGCTCATGGCGAGGTTCTCGTCCACCTGGGTGAGCTGGCTGAAGGCGCGCTTGATTTCGTCCTTCGTGAGGGCGCTGAAGCGGGCGCGCTTCACGTCGAGGGGCTTCGTGCGGGCCGCGGCCTTCTTCGTGGCCTTGGTCGCCTTCTTCTTCTTGGGCTTCTCCTCCTCGGCCTCCGCCTCGGCGTCCTTCGCGCCCTTCTTTTTCTTCTTGGGCTTCTCGTCCTCCGCGGGGAGGTCGAGGGCCACGTCGGGCTGGATGATCACGTTGAGGGCCTCGAGCCCGATGAGCTCTCCCTCACGGTCATAGTCAGTGGCGAGGATGACCTGGTCCGCGTCGCGGGCGAGGGACTCGAGGGCGGAAGCGATGTTCTTCGCCTCCTTGTCCACCTTCTTCTCCGGCTCGGCCCAGATGAGCTCCTTGGGCTTGACGCGGAACCACTGGTTGAACTGCTTCGGGTAGTCCACGGTGATGATGTGGCCGCGAAGACCGATACAGGCGTACTCGTCCTTCTTGTCCTTCCACTCGTAGACGTTAACGCCGGACATCTTGGACTGGACGGCGCCGTCGTCGCTCAGGATCTTCGCGATCTTGGCGGCGGCGATGTCCTTTTCGGAGATGATGACGACCTTCATGATGACCGGCACCCGGGGGGGTTTGCCTTTGAGGGTGGCTTCTCTATATAAGATTTTTTGGGTGTGCGCCACAACAGGTGAAACTACAACTGACCATGTTCGCGCGCACGCGTGCGCAGGCCTGTTTTCCGGCGCCCGCACGCGCAATCGCGCTACGCGCTTACACGCGCTCCTACGCGCGCGGGCGCGCGAGGAGAGCAAAGGGCGCGCGGGCCGGGGCGCGACCACCGCGGCGCGCCCTTCGCGCCATCGACCACCCGGCCGGAAGTGGGAACACGCCCCGGCGCCTTCGCCACGCTGGTGATTCTGAAAATGACCGCAGCGACCAAGCAAGGGGGAGACGCATGATCCTGGGGAACCCCAACGGCGACGACCGAGCCGAGCGCGTTGCCTCCCGGGCCGCTCGCCTCTCCCACTTCGGATCCAAGGCGCAGGACGGCCGCCGCGCCGCCCTCCACAACAACGACATCTACCAGGACATCGAGGCCGACATCGTGGACTACTACGAGGGCTCCGAGTCCGTCACCCCGATCCCGGACGAGGTGAAGAACAACCGCCTGGAATCGGAGGAGGAACTCATCGAGGCCGTCTCCGAGAACTCGGGCGAATCGCGCCGCAGCGTCGAGGACACCCTCGAGTACCTCAAGGATGACGCCGAGGCACGCCGCGAGTAAGCGGCAGGCCTATATTCCAGCCACCGCCCCTCTTGGGGCGTGGCCACGCTTCTTTACGACCCGGCCTTCCTGAAGCACGACCCGGGCACCCACGTGGAGAGCCCCCGCCGTCTCGAGGCCGTGCTCTCGACCCTCCAGGCGACCGGCCTCGCGGGGCGCCTCCGGGCCGCGGCCCCGCCCGACCCTCCGGCGGGCGCCATCGAGCGCATCCACTCGGCCGAGATGCTGAAGACCGTGGAGACGGCCTGCGACCGAGGCCGCCCCCTCGACCTCGACACCCCCACGAGCCCCGGCACCTGGCGCGCCGCGCAGCTTGCCGTGGGAGGCGCCGTGGAGGCGGCCCGCCTCGCCCTCTCCGGGGAGCCCGCCTTCTCCCTCGCGCGGCCCCCGGGCCACCACGCCACACCCACGAGCCCCATGGGGTTCTGCCTGTTCAACAACGCCGCCATCGCCGCCGAATGGGCCCTCCGCGAGGGCGGCGCGCGCCGCGTGGCCATCTTCGACCCCGACGTGCACCACGGGAACGGCACCCAGGACACGTTCTACGACCGCGACGACGTTCTCTTCGTGAGCCTCCACCAGTCCCCCCTGTACCCGGGGACGGGCCACCTCGACGAGACGGGCGCGGGAAAGGGCGAGGGCTTCACGATCAACCTGCCCGTGCCGCCTCTCACGGGGGAGGCCGCGTGCGGTCAACTGTTCGAGGAGGTGGTGCGCCCCGCGCTCCGCGAGTTCCGCCCGGACCTCCTCATCCTCAGCATGGGCTACGACGCGCACTGGCGCGACCCCCTCGGGAGCCTCCTGCTCACGGCGAACTTCTACGGCCGCACCGTGGCCGCCCTTGCGCGCGATCACCCGCGCGTGTGCGCTGTGCTCGAAGGCGGCTACGACGCGCTCGCCCTGGGCCGCTCCTGCGCCGCGACGCTCGCCGCGCTTGCGGGCACGGCGCTCCTGTTCCCGGAGGACGTGGCGCCTAAAGAGCGCGAAGTAGTGCCCTCCACGGCGCCCTACCGCAAGGTGCACGGCGAGCGCTGGTCCGTGGGATAAAAAGAAGAGGTTCCGCCCCCGACCGCAGGGGTGTGGGGTGTCAGCATCGATGGACGGGGGCGGCAGCAGGCGGTTCAGCGGCAGGGCGCGAGCATGGCCGAGGCGGTGCCTGTGCGCGCGGCGGCGGGAACGCGCACGATGACCACGGCCTCGCCCTCAGGGCCGTCGTCCGTGGCGATGCGCTCCCCCGTGTCGTGGATGTGCCAGCCCACGCGGGAGCAGCTGTCCACGAGGAGTGTCAGATCGTCTGTTGTCACGCTCATCCGGATGTGTCGGTCTGTTGCCATTGTCGGCTTCTCCTACGGGTGTTGCGGTGGTGCGAACCACAGCCTCCTTCCCAAGCCCCCGGGAGCTAGTGGGTGCATAGTAGTGGGACTCAGGGCCCCTGGGGAATTCCCGATAGCGTTAAGTCCCCTTGGTCGCGGCGCGGCGGCAAGCGCGGTTGAGGAGGGGAACAGGAGTGGAAAACGAGGATGAAGAAGAAGGAGCGGGCGCGGGGGGTTTCGCGCCCGAGAAAGCGAACCGGTGTGCCGCCGGGACTTACCGGGAGATGCCCGCGAGGAGCGTCTGGACGGAGGTCTTGCGCTCGCGGACGGGAATGGTGATGCGGATCACGGCTTCGGCGTCGGGGCCTTCATCGGTCATGACGCGCTCGCCGGTGTCCTCGAAAAGCCAGCCTGCTTCCGAGCACGCGTCGACGAAGTTGCCAAGGTCGTCAGCGCGGACTGTCACTGTAAGGGTCTTGGATGCCATACTTACCAACCTCTTTGGCCCCTTGCGGGGCGTGACGCGGCGATTCCACAGCGGGGGCAAGTCCTTTCCTCAAGGTCACCTGGGGAGTTACCGGAAGCCTTATGTGCCGCCCCCTGGGCTCAGGGGGCAAATCCTCATCCCTCGGCGCCCCCTTGTGGCCCCGATGGCGGACCCTCGATCCGAGACCCTGCTGCGGTTCCTCCGGAACGCCGACGTTCTGGAGCGCCTGCCCCGCGCCGGCTTCGTGATGAGCCAGGTGCAGAACCCCGAAACGCTCGCGGCGCACAGCTACGGTGTCGCCCTCACGGCCATGGTTCTCGCGGACGAGGTGGGCCCCCACGTGAACAAGGAGCGCGTCCTCCGCCTGGCCCTCGTGCACGACCTCGCCGAGAGCCTCATCATGGACCTCCCCGCGCCCACGGCGCACTTCATCGGGAAGGAAGCCATCAAGCGCGGCGAATCCCGGGCCGCCACCGAGATCCTGGCTCCCCTCGGGCAGGCCTACGTGGACCTGTGGCACGAGGCCGAGGAGAAGAAGACGCTCGAGGCCCGCATCGTGGGCGCCGCCGACAAGATCCAGATGATGACGAAGGTCCTCGAGTACGAGCGCGCGCACCGCGGGGACCTCCGGCGGTTCTGGCTCAACGACTACAATTTCCCAGACTACGGCATCCCCGAGGCGAAGGCGCTCTTCGAGGCCATCAGGGACGCCCACGAGAAAGAAGCGCGGACGTAGTGGCTGCCGTGATGGGCCCCCGCAGGGGCCCATTGCTTGGGTTTTGGTCGAGCTTTTCAAAAGCTCGAAAGGCTACAACTTCCCCGACTACGGCATCCCCGAGGCGAAGGCGCTCTTCGAGGCCATCCGCGCGGCACACGAGAGCGAAAAGGATTCGTGAGGACCTTCGGGCGCTCAGTCCTCTTCGCTCGCCGCCGACTTGCGGGGTGCGGATGCCTTCTTGGGGCGGCTGCCGCCGTCGCCGCGCCGCCGCGGGGCCTCCTCCTCTTCCTCCTCCTCGACGCCGGTGACCTGCTCGATGGGGGTGACGGAGACGACCTCCAGGAAGGGGCCCGCGACCTCGCGAACGGTGCGGGCGGGGTCCGCCGTGCCCGTGGTCTCGAGGGGCAGGTAGGCCACGGGGCCGGACCAGTGGGCCTGCGTGAGGGCCTCCTTCACGGCCTTCGCGTCCCCGGCGGCGGCCTCGGGGGAAGCGAGGAAGGCGTCAAGCGCCGCATCCTGGCCGGGGAGGAGGCGGACCTTCACGAGGTTGAGGGG
>DATMKA010000288.1:0-4193 GCA_035553595.1 Thermoplasmatota archaeon
GCCCCCTTCACCCTTGTCGCTCAGGCCCTCAACATCCTGCTCAGCGACCTTGAGTACCGCACCGGAGAACGGGAGGCAGCCCACCGGGCCAGCTCCAGCTCCCGCGAGGCCCGGTTCCGCGCCCTCTTCGAGCAAGCCCTCGAAGGCATCGCGGTCCTTGACCTCGAAGGCACCTTCCTCGAGGTGAACCCGGAATACGCCCGCGTCCTCGGATACGAGCCGTGGGAGCTCGTGGGCCGCCACTTCTCCATCGTGGTCGCTCCCGAGAACGTGGCCGCCGCAAGAACGATCCAGAAGGCCATCGCGCAGGGGGTGAGCCGCGCCGAGCGGGAACCCTTCGAGCTTCTCCACCGCAACGGCTCCCGGGTGCCCGTCGAGTTCTCCGGCCACCTCGTGGAAACCCCCAACGGGCCCCTGCTTGAGTTCCTCACCCACGACGTCACCGAACGCCTGCAGGAGGAGCGGCTGGAGCGAACGCTCGGGGAGATCGCCCAAGCCGCAAACCAGGCCGAAACCATCCCGGACCTCGCGGCGCGCGTGACCCACCTCCTCTCCCAGGCGGTGAACCCGCACTACCTCGTGGGCTTCTATGAGACGAACCCCGCGACCGGGACCACTCGCTTCATCACCGGAATCAACTATCCGCCCGACCTCGTGGCCGTGGTCGGGACCCAGCTCCTCTCGGAATCCGACCTCCCCGTCACGGAAGCGGTGCGGAAACAGGAGACCGTCATCGTGAGGGACCTCGTGCGGGACCACTCCAACGCAGACCTCCGGCGGCTCTCGGCAGTCCACAGCCTCACCGCCCTCGCCGTGACGCCCATCCTGTCCGAGGAGCGCGTCTACGGCACCCTGAACCTGGCCACGCGGGAGGGCGCGCCGCTCGAGGACCGCGACCTGCGCCTTCTGCGCCTTGCCGCGAGGGAGGTGTCGCAAAGTCTCGCCCGGCGCCAGATGCACGCCGCCCTCGAGAAGAGCGAGGCGCGCTACCGCGGCCTCTACGAGAACACTAACGCGCTCATCGAGATTCTCGACGCCGAAGGCCACATTCTCGACGTGAACCCCGCCTACACGCGGGCGACGGGATACACCGCGGAGGAGCTGCGCGGGAAACACGTGACGACGCGCACCGCGCCCGGCCACGAGGCCCACGCGGCCGCCAACGTCGCCGCGCTCCTGCGAGACGGCGAACTCCGCGCCGAAGGGACGCTCCTGCGGCGGGACGGCACCTCCATGCACGTCATCGTGGATGCCGTGATCCAGCGGGACGCCGAGGGCCGCATCGAGCACATCCTCTCCTCGCTCATCGACATCACGCCCCTCAAGGAGGCGGAGCAGGGGTTGCGCGAGGCCCTCGAGGAACTCCAGGAAGCCAACCTCGCGCAGGCGACGACGCTTCAGCACCTGCGGCGCCTCAACGCCGAGCTCGAGGACTTCACGTACACCGTCTCCCACGACCTCAGCGAGCCCCTCCGCGGCATCGAGACCCTCACCGGCTTCGTCTTGGAGGACCAGGGCCCCCACATGGCGCCGGAAGCAAGGCAGATGCTTGAGCGTGTCTACCAGAGCGCGGGTCGCATGAAGGCCATGGTCAAGGGCATGCTGGAGCTCAGCCGCATCGGCCGCCAACCCATCCGCCGCGAACCCTTCCCGCCCGAGGAGGTCGCGCTCCGTGTCGTGGACAGCCTCACCGACCGCATCGAGGAGACGAGGGCCACGGTGGAGGTGGAGGAGATGCCCCCAGAAATCTACGCGCAACGCGTGGGCTTCGAGCAGATTCTCACCAACCTCGTCTCGAACGCCCTCCGCTACACGGACCGGTCCGACCCGCGCATCACGATCGGCGGCGAGGCCCAGGGGACGGGTTGGCGCTTCTTCGTGCGCGACAACGGCCCCGGCGTGCCCCCCGAGTACCAGGACCGCATTTTCCAGGTGTTCCAGCGCGGCCCCAACGCGGGGCAGGTGGCCGGGTCCGGGGCAGGCCTCGCCATCGTGCGGAAGATCGTCCAGCAGCACGAGGGCGACGTGTGGGTGGAAAGCCCGCCCGGGGAGGGCGCCACCTTCTGGTTCACCCTCGGGGCTCCCCGGGCCGACGAGCTGCCGGAGGGCGCCCGCGCTGCCCCCCGCGACGGCCCGCGCCGCTCCCCCGAGGGCACCTTCCGGGCACCCAACCCATGACGCGGACGCAGCAGCGCCGTTGCAGCCCTCCTCCCCTCAGGAGGAACGGTTATGGCGTTCTCCCCCCATCGCCGTCGCGGAGGCCACCATGCGCCCGTTCACCTCTCCCGCCCTCGTCGCGGTCCTGCTCCTCACCGCGCTCCCCTTGAGCGCCCTCGCCAGCCACCAGATCCTCCTTCCCTGCGGGCCCCTTTCGGGCCTCCACCCGGAAGCGGACGCCCGCACCGGGTGCAACACACCGAACCTGCTGCAAAACCCGGGCTTCGAGACCTGCACCGGGTGCAGCCCGGAGGCCGGCGCGCTCCCGGACGGGTGGACCTACTCGTTCTTCTACGACGCCTCCGAAGGGGAGCCCGTCGGGAACGCCTCCTGGACCCACGTCGGCGCGCGCGAGGGCACCGCGGCCCTCCGCCTCCACGCCGGGGAAACGCAGTACGTCTACCACATTCTTGAGAGCGCCCGCGTCCCCGTGGAGGCCGGCAGCTCCTACAGCGCGAGCGTCTGGGTGCGCCTCGACGCTCCCGAAGGGACGACCGGAAGCATGGGCTTCCTGCAAGTGCTCTTCTGGGACGCCGCCGGCCGCCCGCTTCGCGGCGACTTCGAGCGCGTCCCCGTCGAGCCGGGTTGGACTCGCTCAGGGCTCGTCCAGGCCGCCCCCGAGGGCGCCACCGAGGCCGCCCTCGAGCTCTCCCTCGGTCACGAAACCCACGCCATCCTGGTGGATGCGACCCTCCTCCAGAAGGGCGGCACCCTCAACCCGTGGACCCTGATCGACGGGTAACCGGGGCTTCAGCGGAGCGCCTTCACCACGAGGTCCGTGAAGGCCTGGGTGCCGAGCTTGCCGCCCACGTCGGGCGTCATGCCCTGCTTGAGGGCGGCGCGGACGGCGCGACCGATCTCCTCGGCCTTGCGCTGCATCCCCAGGTACTCAAGCATGAGGGCGGCGCTCATGATGGCGCCCACGGGGTTCGCGATGCCCTTCCCCGTGATGTCGGGCGCGCTCCCGTGCACGGGCTCGAAGAGAGCCTTCGTGGGACCGAAGTTGCCCGAGGGCGCGAAGCCGAGGCCGCCCACGAGGCCGGCGGCGAGGTCGCTCAAGACGTCGCCGTACAGGTTCAGCGTCACGATGGTGTCGAAGCCGCGGGGGTTCTTCACGAGCTGCATCGCGCAGTTGTCGAGCAGGATGTCCTTCGCGGCCACCGGGGACCCGGCGGCGGCGTGGCGCTTGTGCACCTCGTAGAAGGTCTTGCGGAAGAGGCCGTCGCTCTCGCGGAGCACGTTGGCCTTGTGCGCGCACGTGACCTCCTTCCGCCCCTTCGCGCGGGCATACTGGAAGGCGTACTCGCTCACGCGGTCGCACCCCTTGCGCGTGACGCGGCGGTGCGTCGTCACGCCCTCCGCGTCCACGGTCTCGGGCGCGTTGTAGAGGCCCTCGGAGTTCTCGCGCACAATCACGAGGTCAAGACCCGGGTACAGGCAAGGCTGACCGTAGTCCACGGCGGGCCGCAGGTTCGCGTAGGCGTCGAGCTCGTTCCGGAGCTGCAGGATCACCGACTTGTAGTTCGGGTCCTCCGAGGCGAGGGGGCTCGTGATGGCGCCGAAATAAACCGCGTCCGCGGCGCCGACGGCGCGGAGGGTCTCCTCGGGGAGGTAGCTGCCGGTGTCGCGCTTGCACTGGAGGCCCGCGCGAGCGGGGAGATACTCGATGGGAAGCGCGAGCGCCTCCAGAACCTGCATTCCTGCGCCGATGACCTCGGGGCCGATGCCGTCGCCGCCGATGACCGCGACCTTCTTCGCCATGGAGGCCGGGATGCCGGGACCGCGACTTAAGCGTAATCCACAAACCAACCGCTTATCTTCCGCGCGCCCTCTCCCGGGCCTCATGGACCGCCGCGCGCGCCGCCGTCTCGTCCGAGGGCTCCTCGTCACCTTCGCGAGCGCTCTCGCCCTCATCCTTCTCCTCTGGGCGGCGGGAGGGGGCCGCGTCGGCTACAACGAGTGGACCCTCTCCGGCT
>DATMKA010000289.1:0-6343 GCA_035553595.1 Thermoplasmatota archaeon
CTCCTGGCCCTCTTCCTTCTACTAGTCGCGAGCGCCCTCGCCCCCCTTGCGGAGGCCTCGCGGACGGAGGTTCCCGGGGAGGACACCGTCTTCACCGACATCTCGGCCGCCCTCGGCGTCACCGCCGACCCCGCCCACGGCTACCTCTGGTTCGCCACCGAGGGAGGCCTCGTCCGCACCGCCCCCGACCTCTCCACCCGAACGGTCTACACCACCTACCACGGCCTCCCCGGCACCCTGGTCCATGCCACCCGCCTCGTGGGGGACGACCTCTGGGTGGCGACCGCGGGCGGCCTCGCGCGCCTCCACGTGCCCACGGGAACCATCACGGTCCACACCATGCTCACGGGGGCCCTCCACGACTTCCTCCTCACCCTCGACGCCACGCCCACGGACCTGTGGGTGGGCAGCGACGCGGGCCTCCTCCACTACACGCTCCCCGGCCTCAAGGGCACGCTCTACAACGAGACGCATGGCCTCCTCGGCCGCCGCGTCTTCGCCGTGGCCGTGGACGGCCCCATCGTGTGGGCCGGCACCGCCACGGGCCTCACGCGCCTCGACTCCGCCACGGGCGCCGTCCAGACCTGGCGGCGCGGCGAGAACGGGTACCCCGACGCCGCCGTCCGCAACCTCCTCGTGGACGGAGACCGCGTCCTCCTCGCCACCGGCCGCGGCGCCTACTCCCTCGAGAACGGCACCCTCACCCGCGTGCCCCTCGAGGAGACCGGCATCAGCACCCGCGACGTGCAGGCCGTGGCCCGCATCGGCGAGGAAATCTGGTGGGGCACCACCCAGGGCATCGCGATCCACCGCGAGCGCGAGGACCGGTGGCTCCGCACCGGGACGCGCGAAGGCCTCAGCGACCCCCAGGTCACGGACATCGCGGCGGTGAACGCCACCCACGTGGCCATCGCCACGCGCACGGGCCTCAACGTCCTCGACCTCACCCGCGTCCACTACACCGTCTCCCGCACCGGGAACGGGCCGTGGAGCAACATCCTCATCACCGCCGCCACGGACGGCGACACCCAGTGGTGGGGCACCGGCGCCGGCGCCCTCAGGTACACGCCGGGCACGGGCCGCTTCACGCACCTCACCATGGCCGACGGCCTCGCCGGCAACTGGGTCTACGGCATCCACGTGGACGAGGAGCGCTGGTGGTTCGCCACCACGGGCGGCATCTCGTGGCTCACGCGCGACGAGGGCGAGTGGGGCTTCCAGTCCATGAACCCAAGCGCACTTGGGGGCGAAGCCGCCCGCGCCATCGACGGCGACGCCCACGAGGTGTGGGTGGGCAACGCCTTCCTCGGCGTCGTCCGCTACAACCGCACCCACGACACCTGGAAAGGCTACGGCACGGGCACCGAGTACCCCGGCGACGTGCGCGTGAACGCCGTCCTCGTGGACTACCCCCACGTGTGGGTGGGCACCGAGAGCGGCGTGGCGCGCTTCGACCGCCGCACCGAAACCTGGGACCTCGTCCAGACCGACCTCGTGCAGGGCCGGGTCATCACCACCCTCGCGGCGGACGGCGACCGCGTCTACATCGGCACCCGCGAGCACGGCCTCGTGCTGTGGCACCGCGAGAACGCCTCCTACGAGTCCTGGTCCACGGAGAACGGCAAGCTCCTCGACGACCGCCTCCGCACCGTGGCCCCCGAGCCCGGCGCCCTGTGGCTTGGCCTCGTGGGCGGCGGCGCCCTCCGCCTCGACCTCGACACCCACGCCCAGCGGCGCTACACGACCGCGGACGGGCTGCTCGCTGACTACGTGACGAGCTTCGCCTTCACGCCCACCACCGTGTACCTCGGCACCCTCAACGGACTCTCCCGCATCGACCGCGCCACAGACCGCGTCCTCCCCACGCACCTCGGCCGCGGCGCCCTCCTCCTCGACGGCACCCCGGCTCCCCTGCCCGCGGCCCCCGGCACGGGCGGTGACGGCGAAGGCGAGACGGGGCTCCGTCTCCCGCCCTCCCTCTCCCTCGAGACGCCCGCGCCTGGTGAGCGCCTCGCACTCCCCTTCGTGGTGTCGGGGAGCGCCAACGCCCCCGAGGGCACCCTCACGGGCGTGTACGTCCGCGTGAACGGCGGGTCCTGGACGAAGGCGGACGGCCTCGGCAACTGGAGCCTCACCCTCCAGGCGGGAAGCCTCCGCACGGGCGAGAACACCCTCGAAGCGCAAGCCCTCTCCTCGGCGGGCGCATCCCCCATCGCGAAGCGGGCGTTCACCGTTGTGGACGAGAAGGACCTGGATCCGCTCGTGCTCCGCCACGCACCCCCCGCGCGCGGGAACGCCCTCGACGCCACGCCCCTCACCTTCACGGCGACGAAGTCGCGCGCCAACGCCACCCTCCACTATCGCCACGGCACCGAGGGCCCCTTCGTGCCCCTCGCGGCGCGCGTTCAGGGCCAGCAGATCACGGTGGCCGTGCCCGCGCCCCGCGCCGCCGGGCCTGTCCAGTATTACCTCACGGCCGAAGCGCACGGCCAGGCCGCGCGCGCTCCCGCCGAGGGTGTGCACCAGTACGTGACGCGGGAGGAAGCGCGCGCCCGCGTGGAGCCCGCGACCACCGCCGCGGCCACGCTCCGCCCGGGCGAGCCCACCACGGTGGCCTTCACCGTCGTGAACACGGGCAACGTCCCCCTCGATCTCGCCTTCGAGATCAAGGGCCTCCCCAAGGGCGCGGTGGCGGCCTTCCCGCCCACGGACCGCATCCCCGTGAACGGCACGGCCACCGTGGGCCTCGTGCTCCGCGCAGGCGCCACCGTGGAGGCGGCGCGGCCCGTCCTCAAGGTGCTCACGAGCGCCGGGTCGCCCCTTGCCGCCGTGGACTTCCCCGTGGTGCCAGCGGCGAGCGCCGTCCCCACCACGGCGGCGCCCGCGCCCGTGGAGTCCCAAGGAAGCGCGGGCATCCCCGCCGCGGGCGCGCTCCTCGCCGTGGCTGCTATCGGCGCGGCAGCGATTCTCCTGGTGTGGCGCACCCGGCCCTAGGCGGGATTGGTGCGACAATACCGCAAGAAACGTTATGAGGGGTCGAGCCTCCCGGGGCCACGCGGCAGCCGCGCGCATCGCGCGCGCCGGCCGCGACGGAAAGGGAGGCTGAGCATTCACCTTTTCCGCCTCGCGCGCCCGCGGTCGCGGAAACCGCGGACTTGGTGAGACCATGAAGACAACCACCGTTCTGACCGTGCTCGGTCTGCTCCTTGCGGCGCCCCTCGCGGCGGCCCAGGACAACTATCCCGAGCCCAACAGCCCCTTCGACCGCGTCTCCGGCGCCGTCGTCCCCACCTCCGCGGCCCAGGCGGGCACCGTCGAGTACTTCGACATGTACATCACGTGCGAGCTCGTGGGCTTTGCTCCCCGCGAGGCCACCGGCGGCCGCTTCCTCTGCCCCGGCACCACCGACATCAACCTCGTCTGGGGCTACTGGCACGATGCCAACAAGGACGGCTGCATCGGCTCCTGCGGTGCCCTCGGCGTCTCGAGCGCGACCACGGACCCCACCTTCAAGGCCGCAAGCGGCGTCACCGAAGCCTTCGGCCTCGCCTCCTACCGCAACGACGGCAACGTGGACGTGGACGCCTTCCTCGCCTCCGGCGACACGAACGACCTCCTCCAGAACGAGTACCGCCCCATCGGCCCCAACGACGAGGCCCACATGGGCAACCCCGAGCTCAATGACCTCTTCCCCTCCGACGGCAGCAGCGCCTTCGTGGTGAGCGACGGCACCGCCATCGCCTGGGCTGACTTCCGCTCCCCCGAGGAGGGCGCGAGCACCCGCTGCATCTTCCCCCCGCGCAACACCTTCCGCGACATGGAGGGCGTCTACAAGTACGCGGACTACTGGACCTTCAACCGCCTCTCCGGCAACGGCCTCGGCCCCCGGGACCTCGGCATCGAGGGCAACACCGTGCAGGGCACCGACCTCAGCGGCCTGTGGCTCGGCGACGACGTGAAGAACGCCTACAACAGCAGCAAGGACGACAAGCCCGGCCACAGCTGGGACGGGTCCGGCGAGAAGGACACGGGCGTGGCCCCCACCTTCGACCAGTTCTACGACCAGAACCTCGCCCAGGTCCTCGGCGAGGAGGACCAGCCCTCCAACTCCTGGGGCGTCATCAACGACCTCGAGCAGGACGGCTGCAACTTCGCCAACGACGTCCTCCCCGACGAGCCCGAGACCTTCTTCTCCTTCAGCGCGAGCCAGTCCATCGACCTCAACGACGACGGCGTCCGCGACTACGAGATCAACTCCGGCTCCTGGACGGCCCCCGGCGCCGTGAACAGCCCCGTGGGCAGCAACCCCCTCGGCACCATCAGCAACAGCCCTTACTGGCTCACGGCCTACGGATACCGCGCCTCCGTTGGCGGCAAGACCGGGCTCTCCTACGCCGGCGTGAACCCCGCCTCCACCCAGGGCGACGAGATGAGCGCGGCGAACGGCGGCGAGGGCACCCTCTGGGCGGGCCACCCCGTCTCCTGGCGCGACGCCGACTGCTTCGACCACCGCCTCGTGGGCACCACCTACGTGGGCGACGGCGTGACCCTGCTGAACAACGTCCGCTGCCCCGAATAAGGGCGCACCTGGGGGCGGGCATCGCCCCCTTCCTTTTCTTTTGACCATTCAAAGTCCAGCCCCGCCCCGGGGCGGGAACCGAATACGATTTACAGAAAATGCTTAAGAGGGGTCAAGCGAGTCACGTGCTTGGCTGGAGCGTGGGAGGATTTCTCATCCTCGCACAATCCGCGCCCGGGAAAGGGAGGCTGAGACACCTTTTCCAGGGGAGGCGTTGCGGTTCCGCCGCCAGAACCGCATTTCCAAAGGTGAGAGAGATGAACAAGACCACGGTTTTCCTCGTGCTGGGTGCCCTCCTCATGGTGCCCCTGGCCGCCGCCCAGGACAACTATCCTGAGCCCAACACCGGCTTCGACACCGCCACCGGCGCCCTGACACCCACCTCCGCCGCCGCGTCCGGCACCGTCGAGTACTTCGACATGTACGTTTACTGCGACACGCCCGGCTTCGCTCCCCGCGAGGCCACCGGCGGCCGCTTCATCTGCCCCGGCACCGTCCGCTACAGCCTCGTCTGGGGCCAGTGGAACGATGCCAACAAGGACGGCTGCATCGGCTCCTGCGGCGCCCTCGTCGTCGCCGGCTCCTCCACGGACGGCGCCTTCAAGAGCGTCGCCCCCGTGACCCGCGTCTACGCGGCCGGCAACCTCAACAACGACGGCAACTACCAGGTTGAGAAGTTCATCGCCTCCGGCGACGTGGACGACCTCACCCAGAACGAGTACCGCCCCATCGGCCCCTCCGACGCCGCCCACCAGCCCAGCAACCTCCGCCCCATCGGCGCGAGCTCCGTCGGCACCAACGCCTTCCAGGTCCACGACCCCCAGGCCGTCGCCTGGCTCGACTTCCGCGCCCCCGGTCAGGGCGCCGGCACCCGCTGCCTCGTGCCCATGGCCCGCGGCACCTTCGCCACCGTCGAGGGCATGTACACCTACGTGGACGACTTCACCTTCGACCGCCTCTCCGGCAACGGCCTCGGCGCTGACAACCTCGGCATCGACGGCAACAACGTGAACGGCGTCGACGTGAGCCTCATCTGGCTCGCTGACGACGTGGAGCGCGCCTACAACAGCTCCGAGTCCGACAACACGGACAAGAGCAGCCACGACTCCGACACCGGTGTCGCCCCCACCTTCGACCGCTTCTACCACGAGAACCTCGCTGGTGTCCTCGGTCCGAGCAACCGCCCCACCTACGACTACATCGCCTACCAGGACCTCGAGCAGGACGGCTGCAACGGCTCCGCCAACAACTTCCCCAACCAGCCCGAGGGCCGTTTCGTCTACACCGCCGGTATCTACCTTGACGTCGACGGCGACGGCAACATGGACACCGTCGTGTCCGGCGCTGGCTGGGCCTCCGACACCCAGATCATCTTCAGCCCCGTGGGTGCCCACCCCCTCGGCACGCTGACGAACGGTGCCTGGTACAACACCGCCTACGGCTACCGCAGCGGTCTCGGCGGCAAGGCTGGTCTCGCCTACACGGGCGTCTCCGCCACCTCCACCGTGAAGGACATGGAGCTCGGCATCCCCTGGTACAACCACCCCGTCTCCTGGCGCGACGCCGACTGCCTCGACGACACCGTCGCCCGCGGCCAGAACCTGCCCACCCACGCCCTCCTCGCCAACGCCGCCCGCTGCTAACCACGCAGCGCCCCGCGGGGGCCCCGAGCCCCCGCGCTTCTCTTTTTCTTCAACTTCTCCTGAATCCGGAACGGTTATTACACCGGAACCAGACTCCCCTCCGGAGCCCGCCCCCATGCGC
>DATMKA010000290.1:0-4179 GCA_035553595.1 Thermoplasmatota archaeon
CCCGTGAACGCCTACGTCACCACCTTCGAGGTGCGCGAGGACGCCAAGTACCTCCACATCGGCTTCAAGGACCTGCGGCCCCAGGTGGGCACGCTGCGCGCCGCCTGGATCTCCATCGAGGGCCCCGGCGGCGAGTACGCGGGCGGCGTCGCCGACGACCTGTTCGCGGAGGCCTACCTCACGACCCTGCGCGGGCCCGGCACGTACACGGCGTATCTGCTGACGGACGGTGGGCTCGCGAGCGAGTACCAGCTGACGCTGGATGTGCATTACCCGCAGAAGGGCACAGGGACGAGCTAAGGAGCCCGCCCTTTGGGCCCAGGTCCCCTGGTCCGCCCGGCCTCGTTAAACGATCCTAATACACATTCGGGCTATCTCCTGGGCGTGAAAAGGGATCCTGTAGCACCCTCGCCGCGCCGAAAGGCCAACGAGGCCGCCATCCTATCAGGCCTTAGTGAGGCCCAGATCCGTGCGGTCCTTGCGCCTCAACGCGTTGCCCTCGTGATCGCCGCCGCTGGGTCAGGGAAGACGAAGGTCCTCGTTTCTCGGATCCTCCACCAGATCTACTGTGAAGGTGTTCGTGGCGATAGCATCATGGCGGTTACTTTCTCCCGTGATGCGACTGAGGAGATCCGTGCCCGGCTTGCCACCTCCGTTGGGAAAACGGTGTCCCCCACGGGACGCCGAGGTGAGAAGGAGACGGCGATTGACAATGTCACCGTCGGGACATTCCACTCCATCGCATACCGGATCCTCCGGGAGGATGGCGCCAAAGAGTTCCACGAGCGCTTCCGAATCCTCGGAGAAGGGGGCATCGGCGAGGCAGGGGGTTCCCCCGGGCCAAAGTCGTCGGACGTTGCCCGTAAGGTACTCCTCGACCTCGCCGAGGACCCGACGACCATGAAGCACATCATCCGGCTACTGGAGGACTACTTTGGCGCGGTACCTCAACCGATGAAGAAACTGCCCCTTCCGGTCGACCATCGCACGAAGAAGTACTACCGCACCTACCGGGGCGAATGGGTCCGGTCCAAGTCCGAGCGCGACATCGCCAACTTCCTGTACGTGAGCAACATCAATTACGAGTATGAGCGGCCGCTGCAGGTTCGGGGAACAACGATTCATCCCGACTTCTACCTCCCTGAGGCGGACGTCTACATCGAACACTGGGGCGACCTCGACGCTGCTTACTTGGCGGGGCGGGACGCGAAAAAGCAACTCTACCAAGGCCTGAGGCTCATCGAGACCCACGAGGAAGAAATGACCGATCTCGCGAGGCTGGAAGAGCGCCTCCGCGACGAGCTTGCGGCCTACCTGCATACCCGCCCTTCGCGCCCTCGGCTACCAGACCTCGAAGCACGATTTAGCGAGTATGGGCCTGCATTACATCAGCTCCTCCAGCTCCTCCTAGAAGTTAACACGAAGGTCAAGGTCGATGGCAAGGATCTTAAGGAGGTTGTGCGGGAGGCCCGGTATGAGACCCATGAAATTATCCGCGTGTTCTACACGGTGTGCGTGCCCTTCTGCGCTGAGTACCAGAAGCGCCTCGCCGAACAGAGCCTCATCGATCAGGACGACCTCCTGATCCTTGCGACCAGGCTCCTCGAGTCCCATGAGGACGTTCGCCAGAAGTATCGCCAGCGCTACCGGCAGGTGCTTGTGGATGAGTACCAGGATGTAAACGCCGTTCAGGTCCGCTTCCTCAAAGCCCTTGTTGGGGAGGAGAACCGTCTCTTTTGCGTGGGCGATGACTGGCAGGCCATCTACGGGTGGCGCGGGTCAGACGTGCAGTTCATTGTCGATTTCCACATGGATTTTCCCGACCACGGCCGTTACGTTCTCCCTCTCAATTATCGGAGCCACCAGCAGATCGTGCAGATTTCCAACGCGCTCATCGCGCACAACCGGTACAAGATTGACAAGGAACCCGTGGCGGCACGGAGAGACGGCACCCCCGTGGCGATCTACCGCGCCAAAGAGGAGCGTCTCGATGGTCCGAAATTCGTCACTACCCGCGTCCGGGAGCTCTCGGACTCGGGATGCCAGGTGGAAAACATCCTCCTGATCTACCGCAAACGCTCCGATGCGTCACCCTATCTCGACGCCCTGAAAGCGGAAGGCCTTCGCGTCAGAGCGAGAACGATGCATGCATGCAAGGGCCTCGAGGCGGATTACGTCTTCGTCGTCGGCCTACGGGGTGGGAGCCGGGGCTTCCCAACGGTGCGGGAAGACCCGCGGATCCTCCAGATCGTCCGCAAGACGGACCTTACCCGGAGGCTCGAAGAGGAGCGCCGCCTATTCTACGTCGCGATGACTCGGGCGCGTGAGGGCTTGTTCCTTGTCACGAGCGCCGAGAACCCATCCCCCTTTATCGGTGAACTACCCCCATTGCCCGAACCTGGAGGGGAAGAACTTCCCCTCTTCCCCGGCACCAGCCCCGATCCGCTTGACGAGATCCTTCCGAGGGCCGCGCCCGCAGAGGTGCGAGAGCGCTACCGTGCACTCCTCATCTGGCGGACGGAGCAAGCTCATCGTGAGGCCATTCCCGAGATGGCAGTCGCCTCTGACAGGCTCCTCTATGCCTTAGCCGAAGCGGCGCCCGCCACCCTCGAAGACCTGCGCCGAATCGATGGCGTCGGCGAGATCCGCGCGATGAAGTACGGCCAGGCATGGATCGAGATGCTCAATCCCCCTTCCCACCTGGCCTCTCCAACTTCGCCCCCTCCACCGGCAACCGCCCCGTCCTCACCTTCGGCCGAGCACACGGACCCGCTACCCCTCTGGCGGAGGGCATGGGAGTTCTTGACACTCGTGCTGACGCAGCCGAGGCTAGAGCGGGGAGCGAAACCCCCTCGCCTTGACAAGTCCCCTATACACCCATCGCGGGGGATCCCAGCGCAGCCTCCGCCACGCCCCGAGCTGGAACGCTCGGAGCTCCTCGATCGCCTTAAGGCATGGAGAAAACAGGAAGCAGTGCGGCAGCGTGTACCCCTCTACCTAGTCCTGCCGGAACGGACGCTCCATGAAATCGCCGTCCGACGACCAAAGGATCTGAAAGCGCTGCTCGCCGTCCACGGGATCGGCAGCAGGAGGGCGGTGTCGTATGGAGATGCCATCCTTGAGATTGTTAACGGCCGCTGAAGCCGCTCGCACATGCAGACCGTGTCCGGCGGACGTTATCCTAGGTAAGCGTCCGCCTCAATCTCCACCATCATGTCGGGGTCAACGAGCTTGCTGACCTCGACCATGGTGGCGGCGGGCCGGATCTCCCCGAACACCTCACCGTGGGCACGCCCCACCTTCTCCCAGTCCTCGATGCTCGTGACGAAGATGCGGGTGCGCACGACGTCCTTCATGGTGGCCCCAGCCATGTGGAGGGCGCGCTCGATGTTCTGGAGCGTCTGCACCGTCTGCGCGTAGGCGTCCCCCTTCCCCACGATCTTGCCGTCCGGCCCGGTGGCAGTGGTGCCCGACACGTGGACGTAGTTCCCGACCTTGACGGCCCGGGAGTACCCCACGATCGGCTCCCAGGGGGCGCCGGTGCTGTAGTTTGTCCTCCCAGCGGAAGAAGGGGCGGGCGGACGAGGAACGCTCATGAACTCACCAGGCGAAATGGCCACCTCGCAGCATATGGCTTACGCTGGCGGGCCAAGGTTCCATGGGCCCCCGTACCCTCGATCCGCCTCCTATCGCCGCGCGGTTCGGCCGGCATGCTCCCCCTTCCGAAATTCTTGCTTCTCATCGCCAGACCCAGGCGGTGGTCCATCCTATGAGGAGACATGCTCAAAGGTTAGAGCAGCCAGTCCTGGGCACCTAGCAGAGGACGCAAATGGAACCCTCTCAGGGCAGAGCGAGGTCGAGGCGGATTCCGTAGGACCCCATCGGGACGCTCACGCCGCCATCCACCGCTTCACCCCTTGCGTCGATGTACCTGTCCCTGCCCCCACCATCGAGCAGCAGCCCGACGGCTGGGGTCTCGTAGTAGACGCATCGCTGGTCGGCACAGAGGTAGCCGCGGTCGCCTTGGGCGCCGCCATTCACCGCCTGGAACCCGGAGGCTTGGTAGGTATCGTTCCCCCCGAGGTCAATGAGTGAGCCCGCTCCAGCGTACCCGCCACCATTGACCCCTCGGGCGCCGGCAACATACAGGTCGTCACCGCTACGGTCCAGGAGGTACCC
>DATMKA010000291.1:0-15022 GCA_035553595.1 Thermoplasmatota archaeon
CCTCGGGGTCCAGCGGGGGCAGCACCGCGCCCGTGCTCCGGTCGCGGTTGCACACGAGGAGGCGGCCCGGGGGAAGGTCGAAGGCGATGGCGCCGACGGCGCCGGGGCGCTCCACCGTGGCCGGCTCGAAGGTGAGGTTCCCGACGAGGAGGACGGCCTCCGAGAGCGCAACGCGCGGGGGGAGCGCGAGGTCCACCGTCGCGGAGGGCGTCCCCGGGGCCTGCGCGGCAACCGTGGGGGCAACGACCAGGAGGAGCGCGAGGAGCGCGAGCGCGCGGTGCACGAGGCGGGAACGGGGCGGCGGGTCAAGAACGTTCCCCGGCCGCGGAGATTTATCCTCGTCATTCAATACAGTCAGCGTTATATGCGGCTCCCTCGCTTGGAAGGTTCAGCGTTATCCCACGCTTCCCCGGTCTCGCTCCCACGGGACACCGAGACCGGGCTCATCCCCCCTTTTCGCGAACGCAACTCTCATAGCGGAAGGCCCCGCTATGCGGCCCTCCGGGAGCGTTCCCGCGCCCCCTTGCGGAGATAGCGAAGCGGCCTAACGCGCCGGTCTTGAAAACCGGTGGGCCTTGCCCTCAGGGGTTCGAATCCCCTTCTCCGCGCTCACCCCTTGGCGGCAAGCATGCGCTTGCGTCCCCCGGACCTGTACGGGCCCGTGTTTCTTGTTTTCGGTATCGCCCCACCAAAACGGCTAATACCCCACATGCCTCCTGCACCCGTCACGGAGGCTATCGACCCCATGGTTTCTCCCCGCCTTAGGCCGATTCTTGCCGCAGCGATCCTCGCGCTGTTTCTCATTCCCCTCATCCCCCTCGCTCCGGCGAGCGGGGCCGCGCCCCTCGTCGCCGACGCGGGCGACTCGAAGACGGGCCCCGTGGGCGCGAGCCTTGAGATGCGCGGCAGCGCCAAGGGCGGCACCGCGCCCTACACCTACGCGTGGTCCTTCCTGGGCACGAGCGCGAAGTTCAGCGCCCCCACGGCCACCCTCACGCGCTTCGACACCACGGGCCTCCTCCCCGGCGTCCACAACCTCACCCTCACCGTGACCGACGCCTTGGGCGCCACCGCCACAGACACGGTGGCCATCGGCGTGAACCCCGCGGGCTCCCAGAAGTTCACGGGCAGCATCCTCGCGGGCGTCCCCGTCGACAGCGCCGCCACCACGGGCCTCGACCGCCGCAGCCACACCTTCAACGTCCCCGCCGGCACCCCCGGCTTCACCGCCACCCTCGACTGGCTCGACGCCGACTTCGGCGACTTCGACCTCCACCTCTTCGACCCCAACGGGCAGATGGTGGGCGGCGAGAGCGCGGCCGGCACGAGCAAGCCCGAGCGCCTCACCGTCACCGCGCCCCTCGCGGGCACCTGGACGGCCCGCGTGGACGCCTACGTGGCCGTGCTCGACCAGTACACCCTCGACATCGTGATCCTCGGCACCGGCTCCGCCGTCCCCGACCCTGGCGTCTACCACGGCGGCGGCGCCCTCGTGAGCCGCAACTACCTCTTCGGCGCCACGGACGTGCAGACCCTCAAGGCGGACCACACCTCCGACGTGACCCGCATCGAGTGGGACCTCAACGGCGACGGCCTCTTCCCCGACGCGGTCGGCAACCCCATCGTCGCGAACTTCACGCCCGGCGGCGTGTACCCCATCGCGGCCCGCGCGTACAACGCCTACGGCCTCCGCGAGACCGGCGTCACCAAGGTGGAGGTCTTCACCGCGGCCCACGCGCGCATCCTCCGCTGCAACGGCGGTCCCCAGAACGCGCAGTTCGACATGGAGACGAGCGCCTTCCTCCCCCAGTGCTGGGGCCACATTGGCCACAACACGTACTACCTGGGCCCCCAGGCGTGGACCATCGCCCACGGCCTCGGCCGCTCGACCCTCCTCGAGCAGGGCTTCTCGCCCCCCAAGACCATCAACGTGAACCTCACCACGAACACGGTGTTCGAGACGAGCCTTGACGGCGTCACCTGGACGCCCCTCGCTGTCGCGTACTACCGCATGAGCCCCACGGACCCCGTGGCCCGCCAGATCGTGTCCACGCCCCTCGGCGCCTCGCAGCCCTTCCGGTTCATCCGCGTGCACGCCCCCGAATCCACCGCCGAGGGCCTCTCCGGCTTCCTCGACGCCTCGGGCATCGAGCTCGCCCTGAACCCCGCCACCGTGCAGGGCGCGCCCCGCTTCGCGGGCTCCGCCACCCTCACCTGCGAACAGGACCTCATGGAGGACTTCATCGCGGCCCACCCCTGCACCTTCGGCGGCTACAACCGCTACGACTCCCCCAGCGCGCTCCACACCTACTTCCTGCAGGCGGGAAGCACGGCAGTCACGAGCGTTTCGGGCAACGTCACCGTGGGCCCCTGGCGCCACGACGACTGGGTGCGCTTCGAGTCCGACAAGGAGGGCGTGAACATGACCCTCGAAGGCAGCGAGGACGGCATCGCCTTCTTGGCCCTGCACACCTTCCGCGCGAAGTTCTTCGAGGACACGGGCTTCAACGTGACCTTCAGCCACCCCACGAGCCTGGCCTTCCTCCGCCTCCGGAGCGACTACAGCCAGCTCTACGGCCGGTCCCTGAGCGAGCCCGCCTACGCCGCCCAGCGCCACCTCAAGGGGTACATGCTGGACAGCCGCCTCACCGTGGAGGGCCTCAACCTCTCCACGGTCCTCCTGAACTGAGAAGAAAGAAACCCGGGGGCCTCGGCGCCCCCGGGGACTGTTTTTTGGTACCGCTGCGTGAGCGGAGCTCAGGCGAGCACGGCGAGGTCGGAGGCGCCGTACACGTTCACGGTCTTGCCCTTCACGTCCTCGGTGCTCGTCCACACCGCGCCGACGCGGCCGTCGGGGATGCGCTTGAGGGCGAAGTAGTCGAGGAACTCGCGGTCGCTGTCGCAGCCGGCGCCGTTGGGGCAGATGGCGCCCACGCGGGCGGGGGCCTTGCTGAGGGTGGCGCGCTCGAAGACGGGAGCTTCGTCAGTGGCGTTCGCGGTCCAGGCGAGGGTCACGTTCCAGACGGCCTCCTCGCCCACCTCGTAGGGGTGGCCGGGGGTCGCGGTCTCGTAGTAGGCGATGGCGACCTTGCCGTCGGCGCCCGCGGCGATGGCGGGGAAGACGCGGCTGCCGTTCGTGCCGTCATCGACGCGCACGGGCGCGTTCCAGGTCTTGCCGTCGTCCTTGCTCGCGGCCATGAAGATGCGCGTCTCGTCCTCCAGGTTCTCGCCCCAGGCGACGTACACGTTGCCCGCGTCGTCGGCAGCGCCCACGACGAGGCCGAGGCCGAGGGCGTTGCCCCAGGGCTCCGTGGTGACGAGGCCCACCTCCCAGGTGAGGCCGCCGTTGCGGGTGACGCTGAAGGCGGGCACGCGGACGCCGCCGTCCCCACCGAGCAGGACGTCCACGACGCCCGCGGTGTTCCACGTGTAGGTGGCGAACACGGAGTCGGTGACGGGGTTCCAGAAGCCGCCGCCGCCCCAGCCGCTGCCACCGTTCACGAGGAGGTGGTGGTCGGGGAACTCCATGGGGCCCGTGGGGACCCAGGTGAGGCCGTAGTCCGTGGTCTTCATGCCGGTCTGGTAGAAGGTGGGGAGCTGGTGGTAGTACAGGTAGGCCGTGCCGCCCTTGGTGGGGATCACGTATTGGCGGTCGCCCACGGGGCCGTTGCACACGGCGGGGTTCATGGTCCACGTCTCGCCCTCGTCGCGGCTCACGGCCACGGCATTGCACCCGACGTAGAGGACGTTGGCCCACACGGTGCCGTCCACGTCCACGGCGAGGTCGGGGTCGAGGTTGGGGATGAGTTCGGGCGCGAACCCGATGTTCTCCCAGGTGGTGCCGTTGTCGCGGCTGCGGTACACGATCATGGGGTCGGCAGCGGAGCCGCCGTTCGTGAAGAGGACGCCCGAGGGCGTGACGCCGAGGCTCGGCTCACCGAGGCCTCCCGCGGGGTCCACAATGGTGACGACCCGGGTGACGTTCGTGAGGTTGCCGGGAGTCGCCGTATCGGCGGGGGTCGCGGGTGCCTCCTCGGAGGTGACGCAGCCGGCCGCCACGGCGGCGGTGACGAGGAGGAGGGCAAGGAGCAGGGCGCGCATGCGCGAGCCATCCCCGGGATCGGCTCATAAGGGTTGCTGTAGCCGGCTTCTCCCACTCCCGCGGAAGGGCTATGACCTCCCGGCCCGCTCCGGGCCGGTATGCGCCGCTCCCTGCCGCTCCTGGTCCTTGCCGTGGCCGCCCCGCTCCTTCTGCTTGCGATGGGTCCCTCCGCGGGCAACAGCGCGGGGGTCGACGGTGTGGGGAAGGGCGGGTGCGTCTGCCACGGCGCCATGAGCGCGCAGGCCTCCGTGAACGTCACGGGCTTCCCGGCAGCCTACGTCCCGGGGAGCAACTACACCCTCACGGTGACTGTGACCGGCCCCGCCGCGCTCCCGGTGGGCCTCAACCAGGGCGGCTTCAGCCTCGACCTCGAGGCCGAGAACGGCTCCGCCGGGCTTCTCGACCCGATCGGTGGCACCACCGTTCAGATCGTGGACGGCGTCCGCGCCACCCACACCGGGGACGGGAACGGGCAGCGCGAGTGGACCCTCGGGTGGACGGCCCCCGCGGCGGGCGCGGGCACCGTCACGGCCTACCTGTCGGCGAACGCGGTGAACGGCGACGGCCTCAACGGGCCCGGCGACCACTGGGCGAGCGCCGTCGTCTTGGTCCCCGAGCTCGTGCCTCCCGCGCCCGAGCCAGTGGTCGAGCAGCCGCCCGAGGAGCCGAAGGAGACCCCGGGGCCTGGCCTTTGGGGCCTGCTGGCGGGCGTGGCGGCCGTTGCGGCGGCCTTTCGGGGAACCCCGCGTCACCTTTAAGCCCAAGGTGCCAGTAGAGCGGGCGTTATGGCGGCCGCCTTCAAGCTGCGAAGCGACTACGAGCCCCGGGGTGACCAGCCGAAGGCCATCGAGAGCCTCGTCACGGGCCTCCAGAAGGGCATGAAACACCAGACCCTGCTCGGGGTGACGGGGTCGGGGAAGACGTTCACGATGGCGAACGTCATCGCGAAGGTGAAGCGGCCCACCCTCGTCATCTGCCACAACAAGACCCTCGCCGCCCAGTTGTACGAAGAGATGAAGGAGTTCTTCCCCGAGAACCGGGTCGAATACTTCGTCTCGTACTACGATTATTACCAGCCCGAGGCCTACGTGCCTCACAACGACCTGTACATCGCGAAGGAGTCGGACATCAACGAGGAAATCGAGAAGCTCCGCCACTCCGCGACGCAGGCCCTCATGACGCGCGACGACGTCATCATCGTGGCGTCCGTCTCCTGCATCTACGGCTTGGGTGACCCCAACGAGTACCGCGACGCGCAGCTCCGCTACCGGGTGGGCGACACCGTCCCCCGCGAGGATCTCCTGCGCGCCCTGGTGGGCGCGTACTACAAGCGGAACGACACCGCGCCCGAGTGGGGCACCTTCCGCGCCCGCGGCGACACCATCGAGGTGCGCCTCACGGACGGCGCGAGCGTGTTCCGCATCGAGCTCTTCGGCGACGAGATCGAGGCCGTGAGCCGCCTCGACCCCGTGACGGGGAACGTGGTCCAGAAGCTGCAGGAGTGCATCATCCACCCGAGCAAGCACTTCGTGACCCCGCAGGACGAGATGGAGCGCATCAGCGCCCAGATCGAGTTCGAGATGGAGGAGCGCCTCGCCGAGCTCCGCCGCCAGGGGAAGCTCTTGGAGGCCCAGCGCCTCGAGCAGCGCACGAAGTACGATCTCGAGATGATGCGCGAGGTCGGGTACTGCTCCGGCATCGAGAACTATTCCCGGCATTTCACGGGGAAGCCGGCGGGACAGCCCCCCTACACCCTGATGGATTACTTCCCCGACGACTTCCTCACCGTCATCGATGAGTCCCACGTGACCGTGCCCCAGATCCGTGGCATGTACAACGGCGACCGCGCCCGCAAGGAGACCCTCGTGGAGCACGGCTTCCGCCTCCCGAGCGCCCTCGACAACCGCCCCCTGCGGTGGGAGGAGTTCTCGAAGAAGGTGGGCCAGACCGTGTACGTGTCCGCCACTCCTGGGCCCTTCGAGCGCGAAGTGAGCGAGCAAATCGTGGAGCAAGTCGTTCGTCCCACCGGCCTCGTGGACCCCGTCGTCATTCGCCGCCCCGTGCAGGGCCAGGTGGACGACCTCCTCGGCGAGATCAAGAAGCGCGTGGCCGTGAAGGAGCGCGTGCTCGTGACGACGCTCACGAAGAAGATGTCGGAGGATCTCACGAACTACTTCGTGGGCCACGGCATCCGCGTCCGCTACCTCCACAGCGACATCGACACCCTCGAGCGCGTGGACATCCTCGAGGACCTCCGCCTTGGCACCTTTGACGTCCTCGTGGGCATCAACCTCCTCCGTGAAGGTCTCGACCTTCCCGAGGTGGGTCTCGTCGCCATCCTCGACGCCGACAAGGAAGGGTTCCTCCGTGGCGAGACCGCGCTCATCCAGACCTTCGGTCGCGCGGCGCGCAACGCGAACGGCACCGTCATCGCCTACGCCGACGTCATGACCGGCTCCCTGCAGCGGGCCATGATGGAGACGGAACGGCGCCGCAAGGTGCAGATCGCCTACAACGAGAAGCACGGCATCACGCCCCAGACCATCCAGAAGGCGGTGCGGCGCATGCGCGACCGCGAGCTCACGGAAGTGAAGGTGGAGCTCAAGACGGCCTCCGCGGAGGAAGTGGAGCTCATCGTCACCGACCTCGAAGCGAAGATGCGCGCGGCCGCGAAACGCATGGACTACGAGATGGCGGCCCTCTACCGCGACAAGATCCGCGAGCTGCGCGCCTCCCTCCCGCCCACGCACGCGGCCCGGTAACGGCGAAATTAAAACAACGCGACGAAAAACGCTATGGGGCCCGCGCGGAAGTCCCGCGGGATCCCATGGCGTCCCCGCACCCTATCCTCCTTCCCTGCGTTACGACCCTCCTACTGCTTCTTGCGGGCTGCTTCGGGTCCACCGCGTCACCCCCAGGGACCGACGACCCAACCCCCCTGGAAGCGGAGGGCGCTCCCCTGCCATCGAACGGGACGGCGGGGGAACCGGTCACGCTCACCGCGGAGGCCACCGGCCTCGCCGTCGTCCGCCACCCCTGCCCCCCGCTCGGGACCTGCTGGTCGGGGGCTCCCGGCGGGGCCGAGCTCGATCGTTTCCCGGCGAACGCGACGAAGGCGACGCTCACCGCGACCTGGGAGGCCCGCACGCCTCTCGCCGCGGCGCTGCGGGTCGTGCTCGCGAACGGAACCCACCACGTCGCGGAGGGGGAAGGCATGAGCCCGCTCGTCCTCGACGTGGACCCTGACCTCCTCAAGGGGGGACGGAAGCACACCGTCGCGTTTTTGCCGGCGAGCCCGGGCCTCGTGGTCGATCAGACGGTCCGCTTCGAGCTCGTCCTGGAGTACGGCCCGGCGGCGGCCCCCCAGGAGTAGGCCGCGAGAGGGAGAAGCGTCTTCCGGGGCTGGCCCGCGCTCAGGCCTTGAGGATGCCCATCGCCGCCGTTCTCGAGCCCTTGGATGGCGAAGCGCTCGCGGAGCCACCGCGGCGGCCGGTACGCGAGGAGGATGAGGGAGGTCGCGGCGAGACCGATCATGCGGCTCACGAGCGGCCACAAGACGACCTCTCCGAGCCCGGCGATGCTGCCGACGGCGGCGCTGCCGAACCAGCCGAGGAAGGCCATGGAGACGAGGGCGATGCGGAAGCGGCGCGTGCGGTCCGTGACGCGGAAGTAGAGCGACCCGTAGGCGATGGCGGCGAGAAGGATCGGCGCGAGGAGCGCGGCGAGGGCAAGGGTCATCTCCAGGGGCGTCAGCGTGTTCGCGTACCCCATGCCCGCGGTCCATCCGCGCCGCTCGATGCCAGTCGGATTCATCTTCGCCACGGCGTAGAAGAAGAACACGAGGATCCCGGCGTAGAGAGCGCTGAGGGGCCACAGGATCCACTCCTTTCCGAGATAGATGTAGAGCAGGTAATACAGGAGCCCGAGAAGCGCCACGGGGAGGAGCAGCGCACCGAGGTAGGTGAGGGCAATCTCGAGGGGGACGTTGCGGGCGTCAAGGGCAAAGAGGAGCGTCTGGAGGCCGCCGACGGCGGTGGCGCCCGAGAGGGCGAGCCACCAGAGCGCGAACATGCGCGTGGCGAAGGTGGCCTCGCGGGAGTGCACGGGACGGCGCGCCATGAGGCGGCCGACCCCGAAGTAGATGGCGCTCGTGGCGAGGACGACGGCGGCATCGAAGAGAAGCTGGGGATCGGGGGCGGCCATGGGGACCTTTCCGTGCCTACCCCCATGCACTTCGAGGATATAGGCTCTTCCGGGGATGCACCCGTCGATTCTTCAGGCGGCTCGTGGCGGGCGACCAAAGAGGGGGCGCCACACGGCGCCCATCGCGAACACGAGGAGCCCTCCGACGCCAAGGATGCGGCCGGGGTGCTCCACGGTGGTGGTCGTGAAGGTGGCGACGACCTCGCCCGCAGCGGGCTCAGTGCTCGGGTTCTGGAGCGTGAGACGCGTCAAGCCAGGCGCACGAGTCTCCCAGCCGGCGAGGAACTCGGCCGCCGCTCCGCCCGCCTGGGGAGGCGGCGTGGCCTCGGGCGTATCCTGGATCGGGTTCTGGCCCGGCACCGTGACCTCCCAAAGGAGGTCCGGGGCGCTCGCCCGGCCAGGCTGGGCGCTTGGACGGATGTGGAGCGCGGTCGTGAGGGTGGCATCGCTCCAGGGAAGGTCCGAGGGGCGCGGCGCGGTGCGGAGGAGGCCATCCGGTGTACGGGTGACGGCCGGGTCGGGGGACCACCGCTCCTCGACCACGATCTCACGGGATTCTCCTGGCCCGAGGGCGAAGGGAATGGTGCCCTGGGAGGTGGTGGTGGTAACGGCGGGGTCCATGCCGAGGGCGACGACGCTCACGAGCAGGAGGCCACCGAGGGCAGCGAGCATCCAAGGCAGGTAGCGAAGGGATGTCATGCCAACTCCCACCACGCAGTATCCGGGGGGAGCATAAACATGCCCCCGCCCCCGAGCGGCCTCCACCGGCCCCGTGAGGGAAGCAAGGTTGATGGGGGTAAGCCACCCTCACCGGCCCATGCGCGACGTGGCCATCGTGGGCGCGGGCCTCAGCACCTTCGGCGAACGCCCGGAGTCCGCCAAGCACCTGTTCAACGAGGCAGTCCTGGAGGCTCTCGGGTCCGTGGACCGCGGCCTTGCGCTGAAGGACCTCGAGGAGGCCTACGTGGGCAGCCTTGGCTTTGGCGGCGGCCAGCTCGGAAACCTCGCGGCCTACATGATGGAGCAGGCGGGCGCCGCGGGCGTCCCCGCGCGCCGCGTCGAGAACGCGTGCGCCTCCAGCGGCTTCGCGCTCCGCGACGCCTACCTCGCCGTGGCCTCGGGCGCGTGCGACGTCGCCATCGCGGGCGGCATCGAGAAGATGAATGATCTCACGGGCATCCACAAGCGCTTCTGGCTCGGCGTGTCGGGCGACACGGAGTGGGAGCGCCTCGCGGGCCTCACCTTCCCCGGCGTGTACGCCATGATGGCCTCCCGCCACTTCCACGAGTACGGCACCACCCGCGAGCACCTCGCGCACGTGGCCGTGAAGAACCACGCGATCGGCGCGAAGAACCCCAAGGCGCAGTTCCGCCGCGAGATCACCCTCGAGAAGGCCCTCGCGGGCCCCGTGGTGGCGCAGCCCTTCACCGTGTTCGACTGCTGCAGCACCACCGACGGCGCGAGCGCCGTCATCATCGCCTCCGCCGAGAAGGCGCGGCAGCTCACCGACACGCCCGTCTGGATTCGCGGCTCGGGCGCCGCCACCGACTACCTCGCCGTGCACGACCGCAAGAGCCTCACGCGCCTCGACGCGACAGTGAAAGCAGGCCGCACCGCCTTCGGCCGCGCCGGGCTCACGCCGCGCGACGTGAAGGTGGCGGAAGTGCACGACTGCTTCACCATCGCCGAGCTTCTCGCTGTGGAGGACCTCGGCTTCACCGAGAAGGGCCAGGGCGGCCCCTTCACAGCATCGGGCGCCACCTCGCGCACGGGCCAGGTGGCCGTGAACCCGAGCGGCGGCCTCAAGGCCAAGGGCCACCCCCTCGGCGCCACGGGCACCGCCCAGGCTGTGGAGGTGTTCCTCCAGCTGCGTGGCCAAGCGGGCGCGCGGCAGGTGCAGGGCGCGGAGACGGGCCTCACCCACAACGTGGGAGGGTCCGGCGCCACCTGCGTCGTCCACGTCTACTCCCGGAGCGTGAGCGGATGAGCCACAAGCCCTCCCCCGGCATCCTCGCCATGGGGGTTGCCGTTCCCCGCCTGCGTGTTGCAGGCAGCGAGTACCCCCAGGCATGGGGCCATTACGCGGCACGCGGCGTCGAGGAGAAAGCTGTGCCCGCCTTCGACGAGGACGCCGTCACCCTCGCAGCGGAGGCCGCCCTCAAGGCCGTGGAGGCCTCGGGCATCGACCCAGCCGAGATTGGGCTCGTCGCTTTCGCGACAAGCGGCGCCGACCCCGGCGCCGCCGTTGTGGCGGAGGTCGTGGGCGCCCGGTTCGCGCGCCTTCTCGATGTCACGGGCCGCATGACCGCGGGCCTTGCCGCCCTCGTCGCGGGCTTCGATTCGAGCGAGGCCGTCCGGAACCACACGCTCGTGGTGGCCGCGGACGTGCCCCGCGCCGCGCCCGGCGATGCCGCCGAGCACCCGGAGGGCGCGGGCGCCGCCGCCTTCCTCATCGGTCCCGGCGGGCACGTGGCGCTCCACGCCGCGGGCGCCGCCGCGAAGCATGAGCCGGCCGACCGCGTGATGGATGGCCGCGGCTTCTTCCGCTCCCCCGAGGTGGGCGCGGACCGCGACGCGCTCCTCGCGCAGGCGAGCTCCACGATCCCCGCCCAGGCGGTGCGTCCTGATTTCGTGCTCCGCTTCCCCGGCGACCTCGCCGTCCCCGGCCCCGACGGGAAGCCCCTTGAGGGCGTGCGCGCGCAACCGGACCTCCGCAAGCGCATGGGCGAGGCCGGCGCCGCGCAGCCCCTCCTCCTACTTGCGCAGGCCCTCAACGATGCCGCGCCAGGCACGGAGGGCCTCCTCGTGGGAGCCACGGCCTCCACGGCCCAGGTGCTCCGCCTCGGCGTCCTCCGCAAGCCCCAAGGCACGGGCGACGTCCTCGGGGCGCTAGCCGTGGCCCCCAAGCGCATCTCGCTTCTTCGCGCAATGCAGGAGCGCGGCCATTTCGCTTTCGAGACCGGCATCCCCGAGGAGCCCATGGGCGCTTACGTGAGCCTTCCCGCTTTCGCGGAAACCCTCCCGGCGCGCCTGCGGCTCCTTGCGGACCGCTGCGCGGGCTGCGGGAGCCTGCAGTACCCGCCGCGCCCCGCCTGCGCCGAGTGCGGCGGCCGGGAGTTCGCTCCCGAGCGCCTGAGCGGCCGTGGCACCGTGTACGCGTGCACGATCATCGGTCGCGGGGGCGCTCCCAGCGAGTTCGCGCTGCAGCAGGCCCTCACGGGCGAGTACGGCGTGGCCGTCGTGGAGCTCGCGGAAGGGCCGCGGGTGGCGGCGCAGATTGCCGACCTCGATCCGGCGGCGCTGAAGATTGGCGCGCCGCTCCAAGCTGTGGTGCGGCGCCTCTACCGGCAGCAGGGCGTCACGCGGTACGGCGTGAAGTTCCGCGTCCTCGCCTGAGCCGCGGGGCCCGCGACGGGCCTCCGGCTGCAGGAGAAGGGGAATGAAAAAGAAGAGAGACTGTTAGGGGGGAGCGTTAGCTCTTCGCGGGGGCACGGGGGGGTTGGGCCCCCGCTCCGCTCTCGGCCTTCTGGAGGTAGGATTCCACCATCTCCTTGAACCAGGCGTTGCGGGTTTTGTAGCCCTGGGTCCCAAGCGCCCGGTCGAGGCGCATGAGGAGGTTTTCATCCAGCCGGAAAAGGACCTGCTTGTCCATGGGGGATCGCCAACCACGCTATCATAGGTTCTTCCCTTAAACGTGCTGATAGCGGCGTCGATGTGAATATGTCAAGTCCTGGGGCAAAAATTTCCCGAGTCAGGGAAAGTTGCCCGGTTTAACCCGCGTCACACCGACCTAGAGCGGGCGCGACGTTCCCGTAAAGGTGGTGAGCTCGTTCCGGACCGTCCAGAGGTCGGGGAAGAGCTGCATCTGCACCACCTTCTCGAGGTCGTGCACGCTGTAGCCCTGGAGGCTGCGGACGTCGCGGCCGATGACGCGCTTGATGAAGGTGACGTGGTTCTGGCGCCAGAGCTGGAAGTACATGTCGAAGTTCGTGAGCGCCTCGGCGAGCAGGAACACGTCGTAGTGGCTGCGGTGGTCGCGGTAGACGTCGAACAGGGTGACGCCGCGCTTCCCGAGAAGATCCTTGAAGGGAGCCCAGAGCTTGGGCGCGTTCGTGAGGATGCCGCGGAACCCGGGAGACTCGGCGCCGGAGCCGCGCCCGAGGGCGAGGCGGATGGTGTGGTAGTCGCGGGGCGCCATCGTGGAGAGGATGAGCACCTGCTCGGCCGTGACGCGGATGGCGCGGGTGGCGCGCTCGAGGAGCGTGGCGGCTTCGAGGGGGCGATCCTCGCTCATGTGGCGGATGGCCTCGTCCATCTCGAAGATGACCAGCTTGAACCACAGCTCGGCCGTCTGGTGCTCCACCTGGAACAGCAGCTCGTCGTGGTGGGCGAGGCTCTCGGCGGGCTTCTGGAGGGACAGGAGCTCGGGCACCTTCAGGTAGCGCTCGTAATCGGTGGCCCCCTGGCCGCTGAGCTTCGGTGCATCGGTCGCCGTCATGGAGTCTCCATCGGCCACCCCGCAGCCATTGTATGAAAATGTGGGTTACCTGACGTAACTCATGGGTGTTTGCGGGCGGCGCGGAGGGGCGGCGCCTCCGCCTCCTTGCGGCGGTCCCCCAGGGCCTCGGCCGCCTGGGCCTCGGCCCGGTAGAGCCGCTCCTCGAAGGCAGACAGCATCTCCTGAATCTCCTCCACAAGGGCCTCCCGCTCGAGGCGGCGGACTCGCTCCGCCGTGGCGGCGCGGCCGAGCGCCATGGCAGTCACGGCGCAAGCGAGGGAGGCGGAGCCGCAGGCCACCACGAGGGCGGCCACGGTGATGCCGGGAGTCGTGGGAAGAAACGCGATGGCAACAGCGGTCAGGAGCACGGCGAGGACGCCAAGCCCGAGGGCCGTGCGCGCAAGGGGACCAACCCCTTCGGCTTCCGCCGGCTGCGACGAGGAAAGTTCCGAAGCGGGTTCGACCAAGGTGCCGACCAAGCCCATGCCTCCAAAGGGGCCCGCCGCGGAAGGGTGCGGGACGCTTTGGGGACGACCGGGAGTCGGCAAGAACGTGTTGGTACAACACCCGAAACCCTAACGGTCACTCCGGAGGCGGAACCCGGCCGCGGCGGGGGCCCCGGCGGAGGTCACGCGGGTGATGTGGAACCCCTCGCGCGGCCCCTTGAGGCGGATGCGGTCCGTGGTGACTTCCTTGACGAAGCGCTCATCGATGGTGTGCACCACCTCGACGGTGCCTATGGGGTCCGCTTCGCGGACGTGGAGCTTGTGGGCGAACCCCGAAGGGTACGGCTCGACACCCACCACGACGCCAATCTCTTCGCCAAGACCGCTGTACACGGGTTTCTGAAGCACGTCATCGGGCATCCAGGAGCACATGGGGTGCGCCTCCATGTAGGGGCTGCGTGTGTCTGTACGTGAAAGGGAGAAGGCGGGGACGGGCCCCGCCGCGTCAACGCTTATTCGGCCTCGCGCGTGGGAGCGAGGGGCGGCAGCTGCGGCTCGGCCTCGGGCGGCTCATGGGTGGCCGCGAAGGGCGAGGCCTCCATGGAGCCCATCGCGAAGGGGCTCTCCGAAGCCGCGGGCGCAGGCATCGAGGCGAAGGGGCTCGGCGGGGCCGCCGCGGCCTCCATGGGCATGGGCGCGCTCGCCGCGGGGATGTCGCCACCGAAGCGGGCGCGAAGCACTTCGCGGAAGTCCGAGCGGAGGTGGTACTCCTTCACGTCGTTGCGCTCGCTGCGGATGAGGTTCATCTCCTCGAGCTTTGCCATGTGCCACGCCACGGTGGACTGGCTGAGCCCGGTGGCCTGCACGAGGCCGCCCTGGCTGATGCCGGGGTTCTCGGCGATGATCTGCACGATGCGCCGCGTGGGGCCGTGCTCGATGGCGGCGTACATCTTCTTCTCGACGTCCGTGAAACGCTTCCGCTTCGGGAAGTAGTGCCGGCAACGGCCCTTCCGGACGGTGCTCACGAGGTCGAAGCTGCGGAGGATGTTCAGGTGGTACTTCAGGGTGCTCGTGGGAACGTTCAGCTCGCGGCTGATCTTCCCAAGGTAGCTCCCGGGGTTTTCACTGAGGTGCTCCATGATGGCCTTGCGGAGCTCATTGTCCAGCACCTCTTCCCGAGTGAGAAGCTTGTGAGCGAAAATCGCCATGTCGTCTACCCGGCGACTTTCTCCCGGCCCGTTCCTCCATAAGCAAATTGGTACGGGGCTCGAAGGTCATCGATGAATTTGCCTGGTGTGGAGACGATCCGCGACGCACGCGAGGGCTTGGGCGCGCGGCAGGATGCCTGAAGCCACGCCATCGCTTAGAGTCGCGGTGTGGAGAGGCCGGCGAGAGCGCGCCACAGGTCAGCCTCGCTCCAGGCGGGCGTGGGCATCTCGGCCCGCCATCCGGCACCAAGGCCAAGGGGACCAGGCCGCACGCCGCGCAGGCGGTCGAGAAGCCCGGGGGCTTCGCCCGTGCACGCGAGGGTGGCCGTCTCGGGACCCACGACGCGCAGGACGGCGCGGGCGAGGTCGGCGGCCTGCGCGTGGGCGAGATTGCGCGAAACGCCACGAGCGCGCAGGTCCTGCACCACCGGCAGGTCGATGCGCACCACGTCGGGGAGGACGTCGGCCCGGGCGCGGCGCTTCCCCTACTTCGGGCCGCTCGCTTCCCCGGGGGCAGCCTCCGAGGCGCTCACCCTCGCGCCCCCGCCCCCCGAGGGCCGCCGCC
>DATMKA010000292.1:0-6045 GCA_035553595.1 Thermoplasmatota archaeon
CGCGTGAGCAGCGGCACCGCTGAGCCCTCGCCTGCCGGGCCGACTTCCGAAGCGTTATGTGGGGGCGCGGTCTAGGTGGCAGGATCGACCCTCGGTCAGGCCCCGAAATGGCATCCGCGCCGCCCCCTGCCGCCCCCTGGACCCTGGAGCGCGTCCGCTCCGTCACCCCAGCGGGCGCCCTCGAACGCGGGGAGCAGGCAGCAAAAGCGGGAGCCGTGGAGTCCCCCCTCGTCACGGGGGGAGCGCTCCTCGCCACGGTGCGCACGGACCGCCGCTACGAGGTGCTCATCCTCCTCGAGTCGGGCCTGAGCGAGTGCTCCTGCGACGAAAAGGCGCTCCTGCCCGCGCGCTACCAATGCGAGCACACGGCCGCCGCCCTAGTCGCGCACGTGACGCCCGGCCTTGCACGCTCCGTGGCAGGGCGCGCCCGCCGCGAAACCGTGGTGGCGGTCGCCACGCCCGACGGGCGCCACCTCGAGATCCGCGCCGAGGCCCTGCGGCCGGACCTCCGCACCTGGATCCTCCAGTATCGTCCCTACTTCCGCCGCGAGACGAACGCGTACCTGGTGCCCGCCATGAGCGAGGCGAACCTGCTGCGGGAGTTCACGCTCCGCGGCATCGACTTCCGCGTCGTCCGCGAGCGCGCGAAGGCCCGCGCCTACCTCGCGCCCGACCACGGCATGCACGTGCTACGCATCGAGCGGCCCGACGCGGAGGGAGCGGAGCGCGTCGCCCTCGAAACGCGCCTTGCCGTGGAGGAGCTCGGGGGGCGCTGGGAGCCCACGCTCCTGGGCTATATCGTCCCCGAGGAGCGGGTGCGCGACCTGGAGAAGGCGCTCGGCACCCTCGGCCACGACGTGGTGACGGAAGCGCCCGGGGAGCGCGGAGCGGCGGGCGGCGGCACCTGGGGCCTGCGGCGCGACCGCCCCGCCCCGACGCGCGAGATGACGGCACCCTCCCTCGCGCGGGAGGACCGCGGCGCCCGCGTCGTCGTGATCGTCCCCACGGAGAAGGGGTTCACGCTCCGGCCCGAGGGCCGCGCGATGCCCGCGAGCGTCCACACGCTCCTGAAGACGGCGGGCTTTCACGAGGAGGACGAAACGTGGGCGGGTCCCCTGGAGGGGGTCGCGCTCGCCGTGAGCCTCCTGCAGTCCCGCGGCGTGGAGATCCGCGGCCCCGGCACGACGGGCCCCCTGGAGGGGCTCCGCCTCCACTTCCACCTCCGCGCGCCCGAGGCGCCCGTCGCGCTGCGCCTGCTGGGTGGGAACGACGAGACGCGTTCCCGCGTGTACGACCTCTGCATCTCGGAAGCGGACGGCCGCCCCCTGCTCGCGGAGGACCCCGAAGGCGTGTGGCTCCTGGAGGATGCCCCGGGCTTTGGGAGAGTGCTCCACCGCGCCATCCTTGATGGGGCCACGCCCGTGGTGAACCTCGCGCTCCGCACCCAACCCTTGGAGCGCATCGTGGTCGTCGTGGATCAGGCGTGTCTCCCGCCGCGCCTCACGGAGTTCCGCTCCCACCGCGACCCCGCGGCTGCCAAGAAGCCCATTCTCTCCTCCATCCTGCTCAAGACGCTGGAAGCGCTCATCCCCGAAGGGTGGCAGGAGGACCGGGAGCGCGGCCACCTGTTCCTGCCGAGCGCCCGCGCAAACTACATCGTGGGTTGCCTCCGCGACCTCGGCGCCGAGGTGCAGTACCGCAAGCTCGCGCCCGCGAAGGAGCAGTTCCGAGAGTGGCCCGAGCACCTCCCCGAGGACGAGACGGGCGCGCGGCCGAAGCCCCGGGCCCCCTGGCGCGGTCCCCTGGAAAAACCTATCCCGGGCCTCAAGCCCGAGACGCGGCTCGACAGCCATCAGCTCGAGGGCGTCGCCTTCATCCTCCACCACGACCACACCTGCCTGCTCGCGGACGAGATGGGGCTCGGGAAGACCCTGCAGTCCATTGCCGCCGCCCAGTTCCTGCCGGGCCGCATCCTCGTCGTGTGCCCCGCAAGCGCCCGCAGCGTGTGGGAGCGCGAGGTGCGCCAATGGACGAGCGAGGAGACGGTGGTGCTGAACCCCGGCGCGGACGCGGAGGAGGTGCTCGGCGCGCACCCGAACGCGAAGTACGTGGTGGTGGCCTACTCGGGCCTGGCGCGCTTCGGGGCCCACCTGAAGCCCGACGCCTTCGACCTCGTCATCCTCGACGAGTCGCACTACATCAAGAACAAGCGCGCGAAACGCACGCGCGCCATCGTGGATCACCTGCTGAAGGTGCCGCGGCGCCTCATCCTCTCGGGCACGCCCGTGATGAACTCGCCCGAGGAGGTGCGGTCCCAACTGTTCTTCCTGCACCCGGACGAGTGGAGCGACGAGGCGTGGTTCCGCCGCCGCTTCGTGGACCCCTACCACGCGGGCACGCCCGAGGTGAAGGAGGCCATCCTGCGGGTGCTTCGCGAGTACCTGATGGGCGTGATGCTCCGCCGCGAGAAGCGCCACGCCCTCCCCGACCTGCCGGACAAGCGCTTCCGCGTCCACCACGTGCCCCTCGCGGGCGAGGCGCGCCGCGCTTACGACTCGGAGGAGGATGGGTTCCGTGCTTACCTCCGCGCGAACGAGGAAACGGCCCTCCGGGACGACCTTGTGACGACGGCGGGCCGCCTCGAGCGCCTCAAGCAGGCCGCGCTCGTGGGGAAACTTCCCGAGGTGCTTCGTTTTGCGCGGGAGCACCTCGACCGCGGCGAGAAGCTCGTGCTCTTCACGAAGTACGTGGAGCCCATCCGGACGCTCGCGCGAGAACTCAAGGACTATGGCGTGGTCACCCTTACGGGCGCCACGGCCCCGCAGGCCCGCGGGGAGAACGTGCGCGCCTTCCAGGAGCAGGACCGGCCCCGCGTCTTCGTGGGCCAGCTCGTGGCGGCGGGCACCGCCATCACGCTCACGCGGGCCGCGCACTGCGTCTTCCTCGATCTCGACTGGAATCCCGCGAACCACCGCCAGGCCATGGACCGCCTCCACCGCAAGGGGCAGGCCCGCGAGGTGACGGTGCACTTCTTCCTCGCGGAGAACACGGTGGACGACGACGTTGCGGACGTCCTTGAGGAGAAGGCCCGCATGATGGACCTCCTCCTGGAGGGCCGCGAGCAGGGAAGCTTCGGCCTCCGGGACGAGCGCGGCCTGCAGCAGGACGTGGCGCTCAGGGTCCTCGCCCGCGCCCGCACCGCGAGCCCCGAGGCCGCAGCGGTGGAAGGGGATGGGGAGAAGGGGGACTCGGAAGAAGGAGAGGGAGGGTAGGGACGCACGCGCGCGTCCCCGGGATATGCCGCGAAGGGACCTTATTCGGTGGTCGCTTCGGCAGCGGGAGCGGGCGTGGGGATCGCGCCGGACTCCTGGGCGCGCTCCATCTCGCGGACCTTGATGACGTGCTCGAAGTAGTGGTCGAGGGCTTCCACGATGACTTCGTGCATGGGCTTCCCGTGGAGGAGCTTGAGAGCGTGAAGGCGAAGGTGGTAGTTCACGTGGATTTTGACACGGAGTTCACGGACGCCGGATTGCATTGCGCGCGGGGATGCCGGTTCGAGCATCATGCACCCAAGGATGCTAGGGGTGTTCATGGCAAGACCGGTGTTGCCGGAGCGCCCGACCTGGCAGTCCACCACGATAGCCACGCGACGTTGACCCTGCATGGACGCTACCTCGCCCGCCTCAGGATGGCGCCGCCAGCTTCCCCGGCCGGTGGCGTCATCAGGGCTGGGCCGCCGTGGAGGAAGAAAGGGGGCGGCCCTTACCCTGTCCATTGGGGGCTCCTGCATAAAGCCTATCACGGCGAAGGAAGCGGGCGCTCCCGCTGCAAGGCCCGACCTGGCGAGGCGGCACGCCTCCCCTCACGCTTCAGCCGCGTCGGAGCCGCCGCGGCGCCTTGGCGACCCGCCCCGCGCGCGCTTGGGCGCGGCTGCCGCAAGGGGCTCCTGGTGGCGGCAGTTGAGGTCGAGGCAGGCCCGGGCCTTGCCTTTCAGGTACACGAGCACGGCAGGGCCGCGGCACTTCGCGCAGGGGTCCTTCGAGGGGTAGAGGCGGCCCTTCTGGAGAAGCGGCCAGGTGCGCTTGCAGGCAGGGAAGCCCGTGCAGCCCGCGAAGCGTTTGCCTTCGCGGGACTCGCGCGCGACGACGCCCTTGCCGCACGCGGGGCACGCGAACAGGGGCTCCTTCTGGGCATCCCCCGCCACCACGGCCTGCTGGATGGCTCCCCGCACGCCGCCCCGCTCGGCCTCAAGCTTGTCGATGACGACGAGGAGCTGCCCCGCGCTCTTGCCGGTGGCGTCGGCCTTCGTGGCCTTGGCGGCGGCCACGGCCTCCATCTCGCGCTCCAGCGTGGAGGTCATCTCGGGGGTCGTGATCTCGGGCGCGCCCTTCCGCAGCGTGTCGATGACCGCATAGGCGATGGGAGTGGGCCGCACGGGGTCGCCCGTGATGTAGCCGCGGTCTCCCAACTGCTTCAGGATGCTCGGGCGCGTGGACTTCGTGCCAAGCCCCAGGTCATCCATGACTTTCATGAGGCCCGTCTGGGAGTAGCGGCGCGGCGGCTCCGTCTCCTTCCGGGTGTTGTCCACGCCGAGCACCTTCAGGAGGTCGCCCTCCGCGAGCGCGGGAAGCACGGCCGCGTCGTCCTCGAGGTCGGCCTCGGGCGTGCTCTCGCCGTCCTTCTTCGCCTTCCGCGCCTTCTTGAAGCGCGCGGGGTCCTCGTACTTCATCCAACCGGGCTCCAGGATGCGGGCGCCGGTGGCCTTGAAGGGCTCCCCGTTCACGGGCACGCTCACGCGGGTCATCTCGAGGCGCGCGTCGGGCGCGAGCGTCGCGAGGAACCGGTCCACGATCACCTGGTACACTTTCTGCTCGCGTTCCGTGAGCGCGCGGGTGGGCGCCGCGACGGGGTGGATGGGCGGGTGGTCCGTGGTCTCCTTGCGGCCGCGCGTGGGGTAGGGGCGGCGCTCCGTGCGCAGCATGCGCACCTTTTCGCCGTAACCGGGCACGCGCTCCACTTGCGCGAGAATCCCGTCGAAGGGGGTGCTGAAGGGGTACACCTCGTTGTCCGTGCGGGGGTAGCTGATGAAGCCCTGGGTGTACAGGGTTTCCGCGATGTGGGCTGCTTCCGGGGGCCGGATCCCGACGCGGCCGCAGGCCTGGAGGAAGCTCGTGGTGTTGAAGGGCGTGGGCGGGCGGCGGGTGCGCGGCGTGCGCTCCACCTTTGCCACGCAGGCCTCCTTCGCCTGGGCGGCGCGCTCATGGGCCGCCGCGGCCTTCGCCTCCTCCTCGAAGCGGTTCCCCTCATGCTGGAGCGTGAAGCGGTCGCCGGAGGCGGTCTTCACCTCGGCCGTCACGTCCCAGTAGGGCTGGGGCTTGAAGGCCTCGATCTCGCGCTCGCGGTCCACGATGAGGGCGAGCGTCGGGGTCTGGACGCGGCCCACGCTGAGGTAGTCCTTCCCGGTGCGGCCCGAGGCGAGCGTCATGAAGCGCGTGAGGACGGCGCCCCACGCGAGGTCCACGACCTGCCGCGTCTCGCCCGCCGCCGCCAGGTGGTAGTCGAGGCCCGTGAGGTTCGCGAAGGCCTTCCGCACGTCCTGGGGAGCGAGGGCGCTCATGCGGGCCCGCAGGATGGGCGCCGCCCGGTTCACCGTCTGCACGATCTCGACGGCTTCGAGGCCGATGAGCTCCCCCTCCTGGTCGAAGTCGGTGGCCACCACGATCTCGGTGGCGGTCTTCGCGAAGTGCCGCAGCGCCTCGGCAATGGTCCGCTCCTTCACCTGCTTCTCCATGGGCGCCGTCGGAAGCACCTTCAGGGGCGTGGAGCGCCACCGGTTGTACTGGGCGGGGTAGTCCAGCCCCACGATGTGGCCGCGCAGCGGGACGACCACGGTGCGGCCCCCCTCCACGTCGTAGATGGGGTGGTCGCGGTAGCGCTCGCGGCGCGTGGGACCCAAGGCTCGGGCGATCTGCTCGGCGGCCTGGTTCTTCTCCGCGATCACGAGGCGCATAACGCCGCCCCCATGGCGGGCCGGTTAAATAGGGC
>DATMKA010000293.1:0-2505 GCA_035553595.1 Thermoplasmatota archaeon
CGGCTGCGTCGCCCGCTTCCTTCGGAGCGCAGGCTCCGGCCGCCGAGGCCCGCGCCAACGCCCCCGCCGGGTACGCGCGCCCCACCTACTACGAGCGCGACATCATCCGCCACACCCGCGGAAAGCTCGCGGGCGACGTCACCGCCACCCTGGAGTACGTCCCCAGCTACGCCTTCGAGTACCAGTGCGGCTACCGCGCCTCGCCCGAGATTCGCAACCCCCCCGCCCCCCTCAAGGGCACCGTCGTCGTGAACGCCTACACCGGCGAAGCCGCCGAGGGCAACGTGCCCGAAGTGAGCCCCCAGATGCCTCAACAGGGCACGGCGCTCCCCGGCAAGCTCGACGCCAGCGCCGCCCGCGACAAGGCCCTCTCCCAGGCCCTCAAGAACGGCACCAAGGACGTCAACGCCGTCCAGAACAAGGCTGGCACCATGTGGGTGGAGAAGCGCAAGATCAGCCCCCTCGCCGAAGACGCCATGCTCACTCCCCGCGGCTCCTTCTACCTCCCCGTGTGGAAGCTCGAAGGCAGCAACGGGTGGATGCGCGTGAACGCGGTCACGAACACGGTGGCGGAGGAGAACTTCGAGCCCATCCCCGCCGGCCGCGACGCTGAGTTCGTCTAATCCTCTGTGGGCCCGGGCGCCCCCGGGCCCCGCTTCTTTTCTTGTTTTCTCCTGTTGCTTACCTCCAGGTCTTCCTGAAAGATCACCGAGAGGCCAGAGGCCACCCCAGAAGGCACAGAGATGGGCTGATTGTTCTTCAGAGCCCGGCGCGCGGCGATAGATCACAAAGGGGCGAAGGATACCTCAAAGGACACAAAGGGAAGCTTGCTCGTGCCGCCCGGTGTGGGCAACGTAGGACACGCGAAGCGGCGATGCGGCGATGGGCCGCGAAGGGTGATTCTGCCTTTCTGGACGGGGCTACCTGGCAACCCCGCCCTCCACAACCCTTAAGGCCCCCCAGGGTGCCTCCCGTGCAATCAGGGAGGATAGCGCGAGTGAGGACCACGGCTCTCGGACGGCGCACAGGGCGCGGCGCTCTCCCCTTCGCGATAGGGGCCCTCCTTCTCGTTCCTCTGGTTTTCCAAGCGGCAGCCGTCCCCGGCCCCGTCCAGGGAGACGGCACCTGGGGCCCCTACCGCCTGCATTGGATCGACGGGCGGGACGTCGGGGACTACCCTGGCCTGGCGGTGGACGCGGAGGGCCTGGCCCACGCCATCTACAAGCTGGGGTATGCTGGCCTCTGGTACCAGCGGCAGGTTCCGGTGCCTGGCGGGCTGGTGTGGACGAAGGAGCTTGCGCTCCCGAACGCCGATGGCGCCTTCCTGGCGGTGGACGCCCAGGGCGTGGTCCACGTGGCCTACATCGACGGGGCCGAGTCCGTGGACACCGTCCGGTATGCCCGACGCGACCCCGGGACGGGCGTGTGGACAAGCGAGGTGGTGGAGGAGGACTCGCCCACCGTGGGCGGGGCCTGGCCAGACGTCCGCATCGCCCTCGACCCCACAGGCCGCGTCCACGTCAGCTACAACTGGATCGGGGCCACGGCCGCCACCTCGGGCATGAAGCATGCCTGGCGCGATCCCGGGACGGGAGCGTGGCACATCAGTCTCGTGGAGGGCGGGAGCGACTCCCACGGCTTCGAGCACGACCTCACGGCGGATGCGACAGGCCGCGCGCACCTCACCTACCGCTACCTCACCAGCACCGAGTGCAGCCTCCGCTACGCCTCCCTCGATCCGGGGACCACCTCCGGGGGGTGGGTCCGGGAAGTCGTGCCCATGCCACAAGGGTGCGTCGCGGGCATGAGCATCGCCGTGGATGCGGCGGGCACGCCCCACATCGCCTTCCGCGGGAACGGCGCGGCCTTCCACTCCTACCGGACCGGCGCCAACGGTTGGGTGCGCGAGACGATCATCGCAGGCCCCCACGGCGTGGCCATGGCCACCGACATCGCGGTGGACTCACTGGATCGCGTCCACGTCGCCTACATCAACTACTTCAACCTCGGCCTGACGGGCCTGCCCACAGGGAAGGGCGCCGTCCACCATGCCGTGAGGCAGGCGGACGGCCGGTGGCTGGACGAGAAGGTGGACGACACGAATGATGCGGTGTCCCTCCGGCCGGTCCTCGCCCTCGACGGGGAGGACCGCCCCCGCCTCCTCTACCCGGTGCGGAACACCCTCGACGGCTGCTCTACCGTTCCCCGCCAGCTCGGGGACCTCTACACCGACTTCTGCTTCGACCTCCTCTACGCCGAGCCCGTGCTCATGGGATTACCCGAGTCGGTCCCGGTAGGCCTGCGGTTGGCCCTGCCGTGAGCCGGTCCGTCGCCGTCCTTCGCCCCTTCGCGGCTTCGCAGCCCTACGCTGCCAGGGCCCCCGGATACGAGCAAACCCCTCTTTGTGTCCTTTGAGGTATCCTTCGTCCCTTTGTGATCCCCTTGGGCGCTGGCCCGAGCAGCGCACGCACCCCCAGCGCCGCCCCTCTCCCAACCCTTTTATCC
>DATMKA010000294.1:0-6421 GCA_035553595.1 Thermoplasmatota archaeon
GCTCATCACCACCAGCGATCGGGCGAAGGAACTCGGCCTCCGGCCGTTGGCGCGGATCCACACGGCGGTCGTCACCGGCTCCGCGCCGATGCCGATGCTGACCGGGCCCATCCCGGCCACGGAGAAGGCCCTGGCCAAGTCCGGCTTGGCGCTCGGCGACATCGGCGCCTTCGAGTGCAACGAGGCCTTCGCGAGCGTCCCCCTCGCGTGGATGAAGGACTGCGGCATCCCCGCCTCGAAGGTGAACGTGAACGGCGGCGCCATCGCCCACGGCCACCCCCTCGGCGCCACCGGCGCGGCCCTCGTCACGAAGCTCGTGAACGAGCTCGAGCGCACCGGCGGCCGCTACGGTCTCAGCACCATGTGCATCGGCTTCGGCCAGGGCATCGCGACGATCGTCGAGCGGCTCTAAGCCACCTTGCTGCGGGGGCTGGCGGCCCCCTCCTCGTTTTTCTTCGCAGCCCGACACCAAATCAGCGCGAAGCCGCGGAGGGCGCGAAGGTTCGCGAAGGATTTCTCATATTCTCGTTGCATCGGGCCCCTTCGGGCCTCTTCGGTCCTTCGCGTTGAGCCGAGCGGAGCGGCCGAGGGCTCTGCCCTCCAGGATTCACGAGCCATGATGCCGCTCCGCTGCTCCGCTGCCCTGTTGCTCCGCGTTGACGCCGGCCCCTTGGCACCCATCAACGCGGAGCAGCGATGCAACGGAGCAGCGGAGGCTGCAAGGAAGACCACGCATCCTCCTTCATCGCGGCCCTTCGCGCCTCTTGGTCTCTTCGCGTTGAGTCGAGCGCTGAGCCGGGCTCCGGGACGAGCCACAGCCATTCAGGCTGAACTGAGCCCCAGCCGCCCAGGCCAGCCAGCCAGGACTGCGGCCCCGCCCCCAGCCTGGCTCGCATTTTTCCAGCGTTGCGCCCAACCCTTTTCCATGGCTGAGAACCCGAGGAAAGTGACGATGGACCTGACCATCCGGCGACCGCCCGAGTCCGTGCGCGCCTGGTGGACCGACCTCCCCGACGACTACCACGCGACGGACCCGGAGGAGCAGCCGTACCGCATCCGGACGCTCCACCGCGAGGATGCCCGCCGTCAACTGCTCACCTACTGGCGCAACCCCGACGGCTCGACGATGGAGCTGCGGGAGACGATGACGCTGCGGCCGGACGGCTCATGGGCTTTCGACATCGAGGACGCGATGGGCGTTCGCATCCACGACGAGTTCCGGGCAGAGCCGCAAGGGGACGGGGGAACGCTCCTCCACATCGAGAGCACCCTCACGCCCAAGGGCCCTGAGGCGGTGCCGGTCGCGGAGTACATCATGGCCGACATGCGGGAGGGGTGGCCTCGGGCCGCGCACATCTGCGAGAGGGACGCGCCGGGCCTGTAACGGCTAACAGTAGGCCGAGGGGGCGCAGGCCCCGAGGCTGTGAATGCCCTCCCCCCTTCGCGAACCTTCGCGCAGCGTCGCGCGCACCGCAGCGAGCGGTGCGCGCGAGGCGCTCTCCGCCAAAGTCGGAGGCGTCAAAGGGTTGCGGCGCGGCCGAATGCAGTTTGGCGAGCGTCGCGGTCTCGGCCTCCGAGCGAGCCGCGCAGGAGGGGCGAACCGTCGTCGAGAAGTTCCTGGCGCAGTCGGCAAGACACCGTCGCGCAGGGACACTTCCAGGAGGAGAGATACTATCGACGGCCCCCAGCCTCTCAAGCGGTAAGGATGGGCTCGATAATCGCGCGCATCTTCGCCTTGAACTTCGCCCACTCGGCCCCGCGATCAAGCTTGCCGCGGCGGTTGAGTCCAAGCCGAGCCATGGAGTCGTTAAAGATTTTCTCATCATCCAGGCGCTTGAGCACGAGCCGGAGCTTTGCTTCAAGGGTCGACGTGCGTAGCGACTGGAACATCTCCTGGATTTCCTTCGCATTGATCTTCTCGTCGCGGAGCACGAAAAGGTCACTGAGGTCCTTCTCCCGGCCCGCCTGGATCTTGAGGGCCACGAAGGCCTCCAGCCTGCAGACGGGAACCTCGGTCTTCGTCGCGCTCTCCAACAGGAAGAGGCGCGTTGTCAGGGCGTCCTTCGTGATCCACCGTTCCGGCACGTTCACGCCGGCTTCGCGGTCACGCACGACGCCCGGCAGCACGTCGATCGTCACGTTCTCACGGACATACTGGAAGCCTTTGCCGGCATAGTTCTGCTCGAGGTCCTCAGGGATGGGTCCACGCGTGAAGCCCTCGCTGAGCAGCCACTTGTCGAGCGCCTCGAACGCCTCGATTTTGATGACCACATCAATGTCTGTGGAATACCGGGGCTTTCCATAGGCGGCGATGGCGTACCCGCCGATGATGACGCCGCCTAATTCCCATGGCCAACGATCGAGAAGTTCCGCGACGGCGCGTTCGCGGGCGCCCGGGTCAGGCGCCACGGAGTTCCTCCAGCGCGCCCTCGTAAAGCCCCGGGTGCTCGCGAATGAGCCGCTCTGTCTCCTCACGGCTGATCACGGGCTCCCCTGCGACCACCTCGACGCGATCGAGCCGCTCGACGGGGACGAGATGCACCCGCGCGCCAATGTGCTTCCGGCCTTCGACCGCAACGCCATGGGCCCTCAGGTACTCGCGCCATTCGCCGAGTTTCACCTTGGGAATCGCGACGTGGAACTCGCGAAGGAACGGCGAGGGCGACAAGCGATATCGTCCTTCCGTCCACGCTTCAACGGCAGTCGGGCCCGTCCAAGCCTTCTCCAGCGGGGCGTGCGCCACGAGCTCGCGAACGCGGGCCCACTCGGCCGCCCTCAGGTCCGGTCGCTCGCCTGGCGCAAGACACCGGTAGCGCCCGCGACCGACCCGCTCCACAAGCCCCCGACGCTTCATTTCGCTAAGGGCCTTTGCCGGACGGGGGTGTCCCGTCCGGCGTGCGAAGTCCTCAACCGTGAATTCAGACTCGCCGAAGGCGAGCGATGTCACGTCGTAGTAGGTTAGCCCCACAATCCTATGTTATCTGAACTTATACTTATAGTATTGCCTCATTTTGCGGCGTGGCCATCCTGGGTGAGGTGAGCGTGAGGGGCGTGCCCCATGCCAGGGTGGACCGGGTGCACCTGCGAGTGACGGGCGAGAGCGAGGGGATCCGGGGGGTCCTGTTCGTAAACCGCACGGAAACCAACGCTAAGGGCCTTCTCGCCGAAACCTGGAATGCCGCCAACGCGCCCAATGGCTCCTACATGGTGCGCTTTGAGTTGTGGAAGGGGCGTGCCGTCAGCTACCTCAACGCCACGGTGAACCTCACCAAACCGGTCCAGCAGGCCTTCACCCTGAAGACGTACCAGACCTACGGGGTGCTCCAGCCCCCGGGGGGCACCGCGGGGGACTACGACCTGTACCGCGTGCAGTTGCCCGTGAACTGCGGCACGCGCTTCAAGGTGGTGGTGACGGCCCACGACGGGCACGACGTGGACCTCTACGGCAACAAGAGCGCACCCGAGAACACGGGCGGGGACCCCGCGAGGTACACCCAGAGCCGCACGGGGCCCGGCAGCACCGAGACCATCGAGTGGACGAACGTGCTCCCCACGGACGTGTTCACCTTCATGGTGCGGCACGACGCGAGCACGGAGACCTCCTACGGGGTCGTCCTCGACCACCAATGCACCTACGCGCCCAAGCCGCCCCGCCCCTGGGAGGACATCAGATGGATGTGAGCGGGATAGGGAACTCGGGTCTGCGTCCCGCCTTGGAGGAGTCGCCCCCTGGGCGCCCGTCGGAGCACAACCTTTATGCCCCGTCGGGGCGCCTTCCGGCGTGGAGGCTCCCCTTGTCCAGCGTGCGGCGTGGCCAGCGTGTCCTGTCGGTGGGGGTGGTCGTGGCCCTCCTCACACTCCCGGCCCTTCTCCTGGGTCCCTCCTCGGCCCTCCCGAACGGTGTCCCCGCCTGGGGGCCGTGGCGGACGGAGACCCTCTCCCATAATGCCTTCCTGTACCAGGATACCGCCCTCCTCATCGCGCCCGGGGACGTGCCCCATCTGCTCTATGTTGACCGTGCCCCGAGCGACAAGGTGGCTGTGTACTACTCGTGGCGGGCCGGCCTTGCGTGGGAGCGGGTGCTTGTGGCCGATCAGGCCTGGCTAGGGGACCTCGCCCTCGACGCGGCGGGCCGCGCGCACATCGTCCATGCCGGGTCGGCGGGCCTCGTCTATGCGACCTACCACGCGGGCGTCCTCACCCGGGAGGTGGTGAAAGCCTCGGCGTCCACCTTCGACGTGTCCCTGGCCTTAGATGCGGCTGGAAGCCCCCACCTGGCTTATGGGAACTTCGATACGGACGCCATCGAGTACGCGTACCGGAATCCGGCCACGGGCGCCTGGACCGTAGAGACCGTGCCCGGCTTCTATGATGCGGGCAACAACCAGATCACCCTCCGCCTCGACAGCGCGGGCCGCCCCCACGTGGCGTACGACATGTCAAGCAACGTGAACCCCGGCGTGTGGTATGCCATGCGGGGGCCCTCGGGGGGGTGGACGGCCGAGGAACTCGGGTCCGTCTGTGTGTACTCGGCGGCCCTTGCCCTTGATGCGCAGGACCGGCCCCACATCGCGTGCAGCCATACCGACCTAGGGCTCACCTACGTCACCCGGGCCTCGCCCACCTCGCTTTGGACCTATGAACGGGTGGACGCCGGCTTCCGGCACGGACAGGACCCCGACCTCGTCCTCGATGCGCAGGGCCGGCCCCACCTCAGCTTTGCCCACGGCTACAACCCGGGGTGGCCTGACGACCCCACGGGGCCGGGGCAGCTCCACTACGCGACCCGCGCCCTCGCGGGCGGGTGGGCCATCGAGCTCGTGGACCCCGTCGGCCAGTACAACGGCATCGGGAGCAGCATCGCCCTCGACTCCCTGGGCATCCCGCACGTGAGCTACGTGCTCGGCTGGCACCGGTACAGCGAAGGGGCGTTGGACCCCGTCCTCGAGGCCTTCAACGTGATGTATGCCGAGCCGGTGGTGGCCACGGGGCTTGGCATGATGCCTTAAAGTCTGCATCGCGTTCCATCGCGGACCGTCGCGCCTCGTCGCGGTCTGAACGGGCGAGCGGGCCGCGCAGCACGAGCAAGCCCCAAGCGTCTCGGGCCCGCCAAGCCCGGCAACCGAGGTCAAAGCCCCATCGTCTTCGCAATCGTCTGCCGCTGGATCTCGTTCGTGCCCTCGAAGATGCGCATGACGCGGGCCCAGCGGAGGATGCGCTCAAGCTGGGTGGCGCGCAGCACGCCGACGCCGCCGTGGGCGCCGATGCAGCGGTCCGCCACGTTCCACAGCATCTCCGTGGTGTAGAGCTTCGTCATGCTCGTCTCCTGGATGGGGGACTCGCCCTGGTCGATGAGCCACGCCGTGTACATGGCGAGCATCTCGGCGGCCTTCAGCTCCGTCGCGCAATCCGCAAGGGGGAAGGAGACGCCCTGGTACTTGCTAATGGGCTTCCCGAAGGCGGTGCGGCCCTTCACGTAGTCCACGGTGCGGTCGAGACAGAACTGGGCAAGACCGAGGGACATGCCGCCGATCTGGATGCGGATGTCGTTGATGTTCTGGAGCGCGAGGTAGAAGCCGAGGCCGGTGTCGCCGATGAGGTTCTCCTGGGGGACGCGGCAGTTCTCGAAGCGCAGCTCGCAGGGGAGACCGTTGTTCGCGATGGTCTCCATGCCCTCCCCGATGGTGAAGCCGGGGGTGCCGCGGTCCACGATGAAGGCGCTGATTTCGTCCGGGCCGGTCTTCGCGAACACCTGAGCGAAGTCCGCGTAGGGACCGTTCGTGATGAACACCTTCGTGCCGTTGAGGACCCAGTGGTCCCCGTCGAGGGTGGCCGTGGTCTGGATGCTGCGGACGTCGCTCCCCGCGCCCGGTTCCGTGAGCGCGAAGCAGCTGGTCTTCTCGCCGCGCACCATGGGGGCGAGCCAACGGCGGCGCTGGTCCTCGTTGAGGCTCAGCAGCATGCGGCCGGGGCCCTCGATGGAGGCGATGACGGCGAAGGTGAAGCCCATGCCGCGGCGGAACACCTCCTTGTTCGCCTGCAGCATCCCCGTGGCGCTCATGCCGAGGCCGCCCACCTCTTCGGGCAGGTGCATGGCGTAGAAGCCGGCCTTGGCGCTGCGGCGGCGAAGCTCCTTCGCCATCTCCATGAGGTCGGGGCGCAGGAGGCCGTCCTCGCCGATGACGCGCGCCTCGTGGGTGGCGAGGGGCAGGTACTTCTCCTGGAGCGGTTGCACTTCGGCGTCGAGGAAGGCGCTCAGTTCCTGGATCTTGCGGCGCTCCGCGGGGGCGAGATTGAAGTCCACCATGTTGGGCTCTCCTTTTTAAACCAGGTGCCGTCGTGCCGGCTGGTTCAATAAGTAAACTAATAACGCGGCAGGGCTTATACCGTGGAGTAGAGGCGGAAACCCTTGGTATCCCGC
>DATMKA010000295.1:0-2553 GCA_035553595.1 Thermoplasmatota archaeon
CTGGGGGACCTCACCACGACCCCGCTCCGCATCATCCCCGGCGAGGCCGCGCCCTTCCCCGTGGAAGGCTTCGACCACAAGTGGACCGTGGACGGCGACGTCACCGGGCAGTCCACGAGCGAGGGCCTCATCAGCGACTTCACGCGCTACTTCAACGACCGCCTCGCCCGCATCCGCAAGATGCTGCGGCAGCGCCGCGAGATGGTGGGCTGCGTTCCCATCAAGGCCATCCGTCCCGGCGCCCAGGCCGAAATCAAGATCGTGGGCATCGTGACGGAGGTGCGGACCACCAAGAACGGGCACCGCCTCATCGAGCTCGAGGACGAGACGGGCACCCAGGCCATCCTGGCGCCTGCCTCGGACCACCGCATCATCCAGGACGCGCAGACCCTCATCGAGGACGAGGTGGTGGGCGTCGTCTGCAAGGCCCCGAGCAAGGGCGACCTCCTCATCCTGCAGAGCATTGTGCGCCCCGAGATTCCGCAGGGCCGCACGCCCAACCGCGGCGACCGCGGCGCGGCTGTCGCCTTCGTGAGCGACGTCCACTTCGGCGCGAAGACCTTCCTGCAGGAGGACTGGGACCGCTTCATCCGCTGGATCAACGGCACCGTGGGCGACTCGCGTCAGCGTGCCCTTGCGCGGAAGGTGAAGTACCTCGTGGTGGTGGGCGACCTCGTGGACGGCATCGGCATCTTCCCCGGCCAGGAGGACGAGCTCTCCATCGTGGACGGCATGGGCCAGTACCAGTACGCGGGCGAGCAGTTGGCGCGCATCCGGCAGGACGTGAAAATCTTCGTCCTCCCGGGCAACCACGACCTCGTGCGCCCCGCCGAGCCGCAGCCCGCCTTCCCCGACAAGTACCGCAAGTGCTTCGACGAGCGCGTCGTCCACATCGGGAACCCCTGCCGCCTCCAGGTGGAGGGCGTGGAGATCCTGAACTATCACGGCCGCAGCTTCGACGACTGGATTATGCGCGTTCAGGGCCTCACCTACCAGGAGCCCCTCGCGGCCATGGAGGAGATGCTCAAGCGCCGCCACGTGCTCCCCGTGTACGGGCTCCGCACGCCCATCGCGCCCGAGCACAAGGACTACCTCGTCATCGACTCCGTTCCGGATATCTTCGTGACGGGGCACGTGCACAGCGCCGGCATCAAGAACTACCGCGGCGTCACCCTCATCAATTCCTCCTGCTGGCAGAGCCAGACGAGCTACCAGAAGATGCACGGTTTCAACCCCGAGCCCTCCAAGGTGCCTGTGGTGGAGCTTGACAACGGGCGCACGTGGATGATGGACTTCCACCTCAACCGGCCCGCCGGCATCGACGCGAACCCCGAGGCGGCCCACATGGCCATCGAGGGCGGCCTCTCCGGGCGCAACGCGAAGCCCGTTCTCCCCTCCGTGGAATTCTGAGCCCGATAGCGCCGCAACAGGTGGGCGTCCCGTTTCCACGGCCACACTATCCGAGCCTATATATCCGGGCGAGGGGATGCGCGAGCGACCAGGTGGCACGCGTTGACAGCCCGCCCGCTCTCTGTTGCCCTTGCGGCGCTAACCCTCCTCCCCCTCCTTGTTGGCGGCTCCGTGGCGGCCGAAACGCCCACCGAGCCCCTCGTGATCGGCGCCATCGTGAACAAGGCCGCGGGGTGCGCGAGCGGCGGCAGCACGGACGTGGACGCCATGCGCTTCGCCGTGGCCCAAATCAACGCGGCGGGCGGCGTGAACGGCCTCCCCGTGGAGCTGCATGACGCGGACGGCAAGTGCAGCGTCGCGGGCGCCCGCGCCGCCTTCAACTCCCTGCGCACGAACCTGGGCGCCACCGCCATCCTGTTCACGGGCACGGACGCGCAGCTTGCGGAGCTTGCGAAGCTCGCGGAGCAGACGCAGACGGTGCTCGTGGCCGCCCGCGCGGGCGGCACCAACGCCACGGCCGGCAAGGACTACCTGTTCACGGCCCGCGTCCACCCCTTCAACCTCACCGAGGGCGTCGCGATGGTCGAGCAGGCCACCAAGACCGACGGCGGCCCCTACCAAGTGGTGTACATGGGTGATGACTACGGGTACGACGTGGTCCTCGGCATCGTGAACTCCCTCGAAGGGGTGGGGGCGCAGTACCGCGACCCCATCGGCATCGACCCCCTCGCGCCCAAGTACCTTGAGGCCGCCACCCAGGTGGCCATGGTGGCGGAGACCACCGACTTCGATACCGTCCTGTTTGCGGGCGACGCGGAACAGCTTGGCGGCTTCGTCCAGGCCCTCCACGACATCGCGGGCCTCGACAGCGTCGACCTCTACGCCCCCGGCGCGGCCTACGGCGCTCACCTGTTCGTGGGCAACGACGGAACGGGGAAGAGCCTGGTGGACGACGTCGTGATTGTGGGCATCGCCCTCAACCCGTCCCTCCACTCCACCACGAGCACCTTCCTCACCGACTACGTCGAGGCCGTGGGCTCGGAGGCGAACGTGTACGCCGAGTACGCCTACGACGCGGTGGCCGTGGTGGCGCTTGCCGCCGAGACAGCCGACGACCACTCGGGCCCCGGCATCCAGCAGTAC
>DATMKA010000296.1:0-11246 GCA_035553595.1 Thermoplasmatota archaeon
TCCTCGCTGGGCCGGCGGCGCGCGAAGAGGCCGCCCGCGAGCACGAGGGGAAGAAGGGGCAGCATCAGGCCACCTCCCCGTGGTCGCCCACCGTGGCAGGCCGCACGCCCGTGCGCGCCCGCAGGCTCTGGGCCCGGACGAGGCCGTCGGCCGTCTTGAACGCCCCGGCCGTGCTCACCGAGGAGGCGGTGGAGCCGCGGCCCCACACGAGGCCCCCCTGGACGTCGAGGCTCGTCTCGACCGTGACGCCCGCGCCAATGTCGGTGTCCGCGAGAGCGGTGATGGGGCCCTTGAGCTGCGCACCGTCGCCCACCCGGAGGTTGCCGGCAACGTGAAGGGACTCCCCAATCTTCGCGCGCTCGGCGATCGTCAGGTTTCCCTCCACCGTGAGGGCCGCCGAGGGGTTGGAGGGGCTCGTGGGAGGATCCACCCGGGCCACGGGCAGGCGGCGGGTGAGGCCCTCGGCCTCGGGGGCCGGGGCAGAAACGACGGTGGCCTCCTCGGGGGAGGCGTCCTTGCGGGCGTTGCGCTTCGCGCTCACGCGCAAGCACCTCCCATCAGGAAGCAGTCGGCAAGCAAGCTGGTGTGGGGGACCTCGTGGTGCATTCTACCACCCTCAATCGCGAGGCGCTCGTCCGCGCACCAATGAAAAGCCCTTTTGGAGCGACCCTCGCCATGCCGCAAGCCACAGCGCGAGGGGGCCCCTCAGGCGTGAGGGCCGCGTCGGTCAAGGGCGCGCACCCGCGCGGCAACGGCCAGGAACAGAAGGGCCGCGGCAAGCACGCCGGCGAGGTTCACGGCGAAATCGTCCACGGAGGCGAGCACGTTGAAGGCCCCATGGAGGAGCACGGCGACACCGAGGGCGGGCACGAGCCCCGGCAGGTGGACGTGGGCGCCCCACCGGAGCGACCGCGTCGCGCCATACCCCACGAGGGCGGTCGCGGCCCCGTGGAGAAGCACGGTGCCAAGGGTGCGGAACACCACGGTGGCCACCGCAAGCTCAACGCCCCCGAACAGGAGCGTCACGAGCGCGTAGAGGACGTTCTCCGTGGCGCCGAAGCCGAGGCCAATGGCGGCACCGTACACGAGCCCGTCCTCGGGCTCCTGCAGCTCCCCACGGAAAGTGAGCAACCAAACGGCTTTCGCGGGCTCCTCGGCAAGGGGCGCCACGACAACGGCGAGGAAGGCCCCGGCCGTGAGGAAGGGGAAAGCCTCCTGGAAGGCGCCCACGGTGGCGGGCGGAATGACGTAGGCCACCATGGTGGCGAGAAGGCCCGCCATGATGACGCCGAGCACCGCGCCCGACAGGAAGGCCTTGAGGAGCGGGGGGAGGCGCTCGCGGCGGTACCGCTCGCGGTTGCGGATCCAGACCAGGAAAAGGAGGGGAGTGAAGAAGGCCGCGCCGACAAGGGCGGCCAGGACGAGGAGAAACGGGGTCATGCCCGCCCGGTACGGCGCTCAGCCGTCGGAGCGGGGGTCGGTACGGGAAGCCCAGAGGCCGGCAAGACCGAAGGCCACAAGGACCGCAGTCACGGTGTAGACACCGACATCACCAGCGCTTCCCTGCACGGCCATGATCACGTAGAAGAGGATGCCGAGCAGAAGGAGGGCAGCAGACACGCCCATCCAGACCTTGTTCGCCATGGGAAATCGGGCCTCAAATGCCACCTTCCACTTTTATACCTATCGTTGCGCGCCGGGGGCGGTCCGCCTCATAAACCTCATGTGGTCCCACCAGATGGAACGACCGTGGTCCTGGTCGCCCTCGCCGTGTTCCTGCTCACCTACGCCGCGCTGAGCGTCCCCGCCGTGGGACGGGGCGCGAAGCGCCTCGTGAGCCGCGGCGGCCGCCCCGGCTTCCTCAACCGCTTCGTGGAGCGGCCCGGCTTCGCGCTCCTCGGCGGCCTCCTCATGGTGCTCCTCGGCGTAGTGGCCTGGGGCGACGCGGTGGCGGCCGTGAACCTCGAAGTGATCTTCCTCCTCCTCGGGATGATGGCGCTGGTCGCGGGCCTGCAGGCGGCCAACGTGTTCGCCGTGGTGGCGAGCGTCGTCGTCACGCACGCGGGCAACCAGCGCCGCCTCTTCGTCGCCGTGATGGCCGTGACGGCCGTCCTCTCCGCCCTCGTGCTCAACGACGCGGTGGTTCTCATTTTCACCCCCATCCTCGTCCTTGCCTGCCGCGAGATGGAGGTGGACCCGATGCCATACTTGGCGGCCGAGTGCGTGGCCGCCAACATCGGGAGCGTCGCCACCCCGGTGGGGAACCCGCAGAACGCCCTTATCGCGCTCGAGAGCGGCCTCACCTTCCTCGCCTTCAGCGCCCCCCTCACGCCTGTTGCCCTCGCCTGCCTCGCCGTCGCCGCCGTCTTTGGCCTGTGGTTCTTCCGGAAGGACCTCGCGAAGCCCCTCGCGCACCGTCCGGACCAGCCCCTCGCCCTCATCACGAACAAGCCCCTGTTCGTGGCCTCCCTCCTCGTGACGGCCCTCATCCTCACGGGCTTCGTCGTGGGCCACCTCCTCACCGTGCCCACCCCCTGGGGCCCCATGGAGCTTGCTCTCGACAAGGTGGCCCTCCTCGGGGGTCTCCTGCTCGTGCTCCTCGCGTGGCCCGTGGGCCGCGTGGCCCCCACGCGGATTGTGCGCAACATCGACTTCGGCATCCTCGTCTTCTTCGCGGGGCTCTTCGTCCTCATGGCGGGCGTCCGCGAGAGCGGCCTCCTCGCCCTGCTGTATGAGGGCCTCGCCTTCATTCCCTTCGCGACGGTGGGCGGCCTCACGGTGGCAAGCGCCGTTCTCAGCAACCTCGTGAGCAACGTCCCCGCCGTCGTCCTCCTGCTGCCCGCCCTCCACGAGGCCGCCCGGCCCGACCTGTGGCTCGCCCTTGCCGCGGCCTCCACGCTCGCTGGGAACGCAACCCTCCTCGGTGCGGCCGCGAACGTGATCGTGGCGGAGACGGCGAAGGGGCAGGGCGCGGAGTTCGACGTGTGGCGTTTCATGAAGTTCGGGTTCCCCCTCACCGTGATCACGCTGCTCGTGTCGTGGGGGATGCTCCTCCTCCTCGTCTGAGAGCTAGGCCCGGCGTTGCGAGACGGGTGGGCCATTCCTCGGCCCGACACGCTGTTCACGCGAAGCGGCGAAGGGCTACGCGAAGGTACGCGGAGGATTTAGGGAAATTTTTCCGGAGTCTTCGCGAACCTTCGCGTTGCCTCCGCGCCTTCGCGTGAGCGGCGTGTCGGGCCCGAGAGAAGGAGGCTCGCGGCGTCAGGCCCGCACGATCGCCTCGTACTCCTTCTCGAGCCGGTCCACGATGCGCGCCCAATCGAACTCCGTGAGGGCGCGCTCCTGCCCCGCCTTCCCCATGCGGGTGGCCGCAGCGGGGTCGGAGAGCACGCGGTGGAGGGCCTGCGCGAGGGCCTCCGCGTTCGCGTAGGGCACGAGGTGGCCGGTGACGCCCTCGGTGATGACCTCGGGGATGCCGCCCACCTGGGCGGCCACGCAGGGCTTGCCGCAAGCCATGGCCTCCAAGAGGACAATGCCGAAGGCCTCCCACTCGCTCGGGAGGGCGAAGAGGCGGCAGCCCGCGAAGGCCGCCGAGTAGAGCTCCCGGTCGGGCACGAAGCCGGGAATCTTCACCTTCGCGCCGACGCCCAAGCGCTCCGCCTGGGCCTTGAGGGCGGCAGCCTCGCCCCAGTCCTTGCCGGCGAGCACCAGGGACACGTCGGGGTGCTGCTGGTGGATGCGGGCGAAAGCGTCCACGAGATGGCGGAGGCCCTTGTTGCTCGCGAGGCGCCCCGCGTACAGGATGTAGTTGCCCTCGACGCCCGCCCACTCACGGAACCGCTTCGGGTCACCGGGAGTGCGCCACTGCGAAGCGTGAATCCCGTTCGGGATGGTGACCATCTGGTCGGGGCGCGCGAGGTGCGCCACGAAGCGCTTCTCCAGGTCGGTGACGGTGAACACGCGCGCCGCCTTGTTGTAGGACCGGAGCCGGGCGAGCTTCTCGCTGAGGGCATCGGCCGCACGCTTGTACAACGGCATCCCCTCCTCGAGAGGGTGGTAGTGCGGCGTGATGCAGTAGGGAATCTTCCGCGCCTTCGCCTCCTTGGCGGTGGCGGGAATCTGGTAGTAGCGGTGGCTGTGGACGTGGAAGACGTCCACCTCGGCCTTCCGGAGGGCCGGCCGCAGGTCCTTCATGATGGGGTACCGGAAGCCCGGGTACAGGTCCTTCTCGATGCCCACACGGACGACCTTCACGCCCTCGGGGGGCGCCTCGAAGGGACCGTTGCGGACCCATGGAATCTCCGTGTAGAGATCGCTCGTGTAGACCGTGACCTCGTGCCCGCGCTTCGCGAGCTCCTCCGTGAGGGCGCGCACGTGCGCCTCGGCGCCGCCGGGGGCACCGTACCGCACGCACACCTGGGCAATCCGCATGGGGCGGAAGATGCCGGAGGGGGTCATAAGGGTTTAGCGCCCCTGCCTTCGAGGGGTGGCTTGGAGGGGTCCGTGACTCAGCCGAAACCGCGGAGCTGCGGTGAAGCGGTGGTTCACGGAGATTCCATAAGTCCTCCGTGAACCACCGTCTCACCGACCCACCGCGGTTTCGGCCGGGGGCCCCAGTCGAAAGGCCGTGGGGCAGGGATCGGAGCCTTCAGAGACGGGGCACTAACCGGCGCGCAGGTGAGACAGCCGCGGCAGCGCGTACCCGAGCTGGCGGTAGGTGAGGAGGGCCACCACGAGACCGCACACGTAGGCGGCGGCCGTGGCGATGAGCGCGCCCAGGACGCCGTAGAAGGGAATGAGCAGCAGGTCGAGGGCGACGTTCACAATCACCTCAACGAGGAGGATGCGGACGGCAAGCCCCGGGCGGTTGACGGCGGGGAAGGCGAACTCGAAGGGCTGAATCGCGGTGACGAGGAGGGCGACGAGGGCGAGGCCCCGCAGCACCCAGGCGGCCTCAGCGAACTCGGGGCCGAAGATGCCGAGCACGGGTTCCGCGAACACGAGGGCGCCCACCACGAGGGGGATGGCGATGGCGAAGCCGTAGAAGAAGGAGCGGGAGACGAGGCGCTCGATGGCGCGGTGGTCGTTCGCGCCGTGCCGCTCGCTCACCGAGGGGCCCGCGAAGATGCCCACGCTCATCACGAAGAGCGGCACGAAGGCCATCACGCTGTAGGCTGTGCGGTAGAGCCCTTGGGTGTAGTGGCCCATCAGGAGGTCGATGATGAGGATGTCGATCCAGAAGACGACCTTGTTGAGGACGCTCGTGAACTGTGCCGTCATCCCGAAGCGCACGTAGCCGCGGGCCCGCTCGGCCTCGAACCCCTTCGTGCTGAGACCAGGCAGCAGGGGAAGCCCCACGAGGGCCCCCGCGAGGGAGGCGAGGACGGTGATGGCGGCCGCCGTGAGGATGGGGTCGTCGACCACGGCCACACCCCAGAGCGCGAGCACGATGAGGACCACGCGAACGGCTGCCTCGGAGGTGCCGGGAAGGTTGCGGCGCCACGGGTTGCGCCGCGCCTCCCACACGATGATGGCCATGCTCGAGATAACGCTCGTGAGCGGGACGAGCGCGAGCAGGAGGAGCAGGTAGACGGGAATGTCGAGGACGGGCGCGAGGAACGGCGCCGAGAGCGCGAGGAGGGCCGCCGTGAGGAGGCCGAGCCCGATGCGGAGCGCGAGGGCGGTCGCGAACTTTTCCCGCGTGGCGCCCTGGCTGTACTCACGGATGAACCCGCCCGTGGGAATGTTGTCGAGCACGCTCCCGAACTCGAGCACGAGCACACCGAGGGAGACGATGCCGATGCCGGCAGGCCCAAGGTAGCGCGCGAGCAGAACGCCCCCCACGAGGGCAAGCAGCGTGTTCACCGCCGTGAAGCCGAGGTTCACGGCCGCGCCGCGCGCAAGCTCGTCCCGAAGGAGGGCGCGGACGGCGGTCACGGGGGAACGCAAGGAGAGGGCCACGGGCGACCTCGGAACGGTACGGGGCACCGCCTAAAAACCCTTCTGAACCGTGTGCGTCACTTGCGAAGCTCGTCCGCCGTGGTGTCGAGGTCCGCCACGGTGCGGGGAACGGGCTGGGTCCACTCGGTGGGCTTGCGGGAGTAGGCCGCCGGGCGGTATCCCAGGATGTGCGCGAGGGCATCGCTCATGCCGCGGTCGTAAGCATGGTTGGAGGCGACGGCGCGGGCTGTCGCTTGCTTGAAGAGGCGCTCGACGTCGGCTTGGTCCATCAGGGGAAGACCTCCGGAAGGTGCTCCCGCAGGTACCGGAGGGCGAACCGAAAACCTTTCCCCGCGTCCGCCTCGCCCGCCCACACCTCGGGCACCCACGCCGCCTCCGGGTGCACGAGCGCGGCCACGCGCTTGAGCACGCGGGGCGTGAGCACGTCCCCGGGCGCGCCGGGCGGAATCCCCTCGCCCGCAGGTACGCGGGCGCCGCTCACGTGCACGTGGCGGATCTGGTGGCCGAGGAGGTCCGCGAAGGCTTCCGCCACCTGGGGGCTCCCCTCGGGCCGCGCGAGGGCCGCGTGGCAGACGTCGAGGCAGAACCCGTCCACGAAACCGCCGAGCCCCTCGAAGTCCCCGGGGAACCGGCCGAGGGCGCTCGTGCCCTCCCCCGCGTCCCGGAAGTGGTAGTGCGCGGGCATGTTCTCCAGGTAGCAGGGCGCCCGCAGGTCCAGGGTGCGGAGAGACAGGCGAAGGGCCGGGAGGGACCCCTGGGGCGCTTCGCCGGGGCGCGTCGCGCCACCGGGATGGATCACGACGGCCTCCGCACCAAGCTCCCGCGCGAGGTCGGTGGTGGCCTCCACCATGCGGACGGCCGCGAGGCGGGTCGCGGTCACCGGCGAGGCCAGGTTCACGAGGATCGGCTGCGGCACCCCCGGGGGGTGGACGAACTCGGGCGCGTGCACCACGAGGGCGAGCCTGTCCCGCAGGGGGCGGAAGGTCTCCAGAACGCGCGGCCGGTCCTCGAACAGGTCCTTCGGCGCAAGATGCACCTCCAGAAGCGTGGCCCCCTCCGCGAGCGCAAGCTCCACCATCGCAGGTGCATCCCGCCAGTGGGCCTTCACGCCAAGCCGCATGGCCCGGGGACCGGGATGGAGGGGGAAGAAGCTTCCGCTCGCACAAAAAGCAGGAAAAAGAAGAGGGCCGCCGGAGGACCCGGCGGCGGGACGGGCGCGCGGGGCGCGCTTACTTGCGGAGGCGCTTCACGACGGCGTCGGCGATGTCGGTGGGGAAGTTCGCGACCTCCGCACCGGCGTCCTTGAACGCAGCCATCTTGGAAGCAGCCGTGCCCATGCCGCGGGAGACGATGGCGCCCGCGTGGCCCATGCGCTTGCCCTCGGGGGCGGCGCGGCCGGCGATGTAGGCGAAGACGGGCTTCTTCACGTGGGCCTTCACGTAGGCCGCGGCCTCCTCTTCAGCGGAGCCGCCGATCTCGCCGACGAGGATGATGGCCTCGGTCTTCGGGTCGGCGTTGAAGATCTTGAGGGCGTCGATGAAGTTCGTGCCGTTCACGGGGTCGCCGCCGAGGCCGAGGACGCCGGACTGGCCGACGCCGCGCTCGGTGAGGGCGTTCACGATTTCGTACGTGAGGGTGCCGGAGCGGCTCGCGATGCCCACGTTGCCGGGGCTGAAGATTTTGTTCGGCAGGATGCCGATCTTCGTCTTCGTGATGGGGTTGCACATGCCGGGGCAGTTGGGGCCGAGCACGCGGGCGCCCTTCATGCGGGCGTACCAGACGAAGTCCATGGCGTCGTGGAAGGGCACGTGCTCCGTGATGATCACGATGTCCTTGATGCCGGCGTCCACGGCCTCGAGGACCGCGTCCTTCGTGAACTTCGCGGGGACGTAGATGACGGAGGCGTTGGCGCCCGTCTCGCGCACGGCGTCGAAGCAGGAGTTGAAGACGGGGACGCCTTCCACCTTCTCGCCGGCCTTGCCGGGGGTCACGCCGCCAACGACCTTGGTGCCGAAGGCGAGCATCTGCTTCGTGTGGAACTGGCCCTGGTGGCCCGTGATGCCCTGCACGATGAGCTTCGTGTTCTCGTTGATGGGGAATCCAGTCATTTTAGGCACCCCCGACCTTGGGGAGGGGCTTCTTGTCGGCGACGGCGTTGCGCACCTTCACGGTGAGCTCCGCGGCCTCCTGCAGCGTGTTGGAGGTGTAGAGACCGGCCTCCTTCAGGATGGCGCGGGCCTCCTCCTCGTTCACGCCCTTGATGCGGGTGACGATGGGGAAGTCGATCTTCTCGGAGTCGAGCACCATCTTGAGGCCCTTGGCCACGGTGTCGGACTTCGTGATGCCGCCGAAGAGGTTGAGCATCATGACCTTCGGGTTGGCCTTCTTCATGAGGAGGACGCACTCGCGCACCTTCTCGGGGTTGTCGGTGCCGCCGAGGTCGAGGAAGATGCCGGGCTCGCCGCCGTAGAACTTGATGGCGTCGAGGGTGGCCATGGTGAGGCCGGCGCCGTTGGCGATGATGCCGATGTCGCCCTCAAGCTGGATGAAGGCGATGCCCTTCTCGTTGGCCTCCTGCTCGAGGGGGGTCTTCTCCTCCTTGGGCTCCTCGAACTCGGGGTGGCGGAAGGCGGCGTCCTCGTCGAGGATGACCTTCGCGTCGGCGGCGAGGACCTTGCCCTGGGGGGTCACGGCCATGGGGTTGATCTCGAGGAGCTCGGCGTCCATCTTGTGGAAGCCGTCCACGAGCTTCGCGATGATGCTCTCGACCTGGCTCTGGATCTCCTTGGGGAGGTTGAGGCCGCCGAAGAGGGCGCGGCTGTGGTAGGGCTGGAAGCCCGTGAAGGGGTGGACGTGGACGCGGCGGATGTGCTCGTCGGGCACGGCCTCGATCTCGACGCCGCCCTCGGTGCTGAACAGGATGAGGGGGGTGCGGGTGCTGCGGTCGAGGAGGACGGAGCAGTAGTACTCCTTGGCGAAGTCGAGCTTCTCCACGAGGAAGACCTTCTCGACGGTGAGGCCCTTGATGTTCATGCCGAGGACCTGCTTGGTCTTCGCCTTGGCCTCCTCCCAGTTGTCCGCGAACTGGATGCCGCCGGCCTTGCCGCGGCCGCCCACGAGGACCTGGGCCTTGATGACGAGGGGGTAGGAGAGCTTGTCCTTGACCTTCTCGAGCTCCTCGAGGGAGGAAACGACGACGCCCTTGGGGGACGGGACGCCGATCTTTTCGAAGACCTCGCGGCCCTGGTATTCATAAAGCTTCATGGAGCCACCACGGGCCGCAACGGAGCGGGGGGTAAAAAAGGGTTTGGCCCCATGGATTCGGGGCGTTGGACCCCGGGGGCTATCGCGGCAGCCTCAGTAGCGAGGGGGGCGGTAGCCGTAGTCGTTGCCGCTGCGGGACTTCCAGTACCCGATGCAGAACAAGAGGGCCCCGCTCACGAGGAGACCGGAGGAAATGTAGCGCTCCGTGACGGAGGCGGAAAGATAGCCCGCCGCCGGGCCCGAGAGAGGCTTCGCCCCGCACGCGTTCGCGTTGGGGCCTGAGCAGGAGGCGGCGATGTGGTCCCGCACCTCCTCCTCGAGGGAATAGGCGTGCGCAAACCCGAGGATGGCGAGCAGGACGAAGGCAAAGCCGAGCAGCACGCAGAGCATGCCCCACTGAACCGAGAGCCCTCCTCTGCCGCTCATGTCCCCCCGAGGTGTCTTGGGCCCCCGTCATAGGGTTTTCGTTAGGGGGAGAGGGCCGGCGGCACCCTGTCCCACGGCACCCTGATAACCCCCGATTCCGCTAAGGGACGGGGAGGCCTTGCCCATGCGTCTCGTCCGAAGACTGACCCTGCTCACCCTCGCCACGTTACTCCTTGCAAGCCCCGTCTCGGCCCAAGTGACCACGCCCGCGGAGGGGCCCCTCCAGTGCTTGCGGCCCAAGGTGTACCCCGAGTGGCCCATGGGGGAGCTCCACGAGATTGTGGACTGCACCCTCGACAGCGTTCTCAGCATCGTCCCCACGGACATCCGCAGCTGAGCCCGGCGGCGCCTCCGCAAGCCTCAAGGGGGCGCCTCCGTTTCCCGCCCTTCATGCCCAAGTCGTACTGGCTCGCGAAGTCGGAGCCTGACGTCTTCTCGATCGAGGATCTCGCGAAGGCCCCTGACCAGACCACCTTTTGGGACGGTGTGCGCAACTTCGAGGCGCGCAACAACCTCCGCGCGATGAAGAAGGGCGACCTCGTGTTCTACTACCACAGCAACGCTAGTCCCTCGGCCGTCGTGGGCATCGCCAAGGTCGTCCGGGAGGCCTACCCCGATGCCACGGCCTTCGACCCCAAGGACGACCACTACGACCCGAAGAGCGACCGCAACGACCCCACCTGGTTCGGGGTGGACGTGAGGCTCGTGGAGATCTTTCCCCGCGCGGTGGGCCTCGACGAGATCAAGGGGACGCCTGCCCTCTCCGAGATGGCTCTGCTCAAGCGGAGCCGCCTCTCCGTAACGCCCGTGACGGCCGCCGAGTGGAAGGCCGTCTGCAAGCTGGGCCGCGGCAAGTAACGACGAAGGCCCTCATCAGTTGAGGTAGGCGGAGCCGTTGCCGCCCGAGTCCTCATCCGCGTCCTCGTCACCGAGCTGGTCGGCGGGGTTCTGGATGAGGAAATCGAGCAGGTCGCGGCGGTCGAGGGCGCTGAGGGCCGCCTCGGCCTCCAGGCGGTTCTCGAAGACGACGTCGAGGGCGTCCTCGAACTCCTCGCTCACGGACACCTCGCCCCCGGATCGCTCGATGATCATGATGGCGCGGCGCATCTCCTCGACGTACCCCATGATGTCGCCGAGGGCGTCCAGCACCTCCTCGCCCAATTGCCCGGGCTCCCAGGAAGCGGGCAGGGTGAGATCGAAAATGCCGTAGAAGGCACCGTCCTCGGTCTCGGCGAGATAGGTGTCGAAGTCGGCCATGGCCCGACGATGCGCGGGAGGGGGCCTTAAGGCGTGCGGTTTGGTTCCGCGGGGGTTACGGAGGGCGCTGAGCCTGGGAACACGCGGAGCTAGTAGTGGAGCGGAGGACGCGGAGAGCGACCTAGGGATCCGCCGTGGGACGGCGGCCGCGGAACCGCCCAATGCGTGTCCTCCGCCGCTCCGTGCCTCCGCGGAACCCCAAAACGGCCTCCGCGTCCTTCGCGCACCTACCCGCTCCGCGTATTCCTAGGGACCGCGCCCTCCGGTGCCCCCGCGTGGACCCGCAAACCCCAAGCCGCCCCGCCGCCATGCCGCCCCCATGACGGACCCCGTGAAGC
>DATMKA010000297.1:0-4841 GCA_035553595.1 Thermoplasmatota archaeon
GAACCTCCTCGGCCCCCGCGACACGGTCGCCGTCCGCGTCCCCGCGGACCCGTGGGCGCAACAGCTCGCCGCCCACTTCGGGCCCCTCACCGCGACCACGGCAGCCCCTTGGGACGGGAAGCCCCCCAAGACCGTGGGCGAGGCCCAGGCGCAGCTCGGAAACCGCGCCGACCTCTACCTGGACGCGGGCGCGCTCCCCGGCACCCTGAGCACCATCGTGGATGCCACGGGAACCGAGGCAAGGGTTATCCGGCCGGGCGCGATTCCCGAAATCGATCTGGTGGAGTAGATGGACCCCGAAGTCCGCGCGAAGTACCTGAAGGCCGGCGCCATCGCGGGAGCAGCCCGCGAGTACGGACGCACCCTCATCAAGGAAGGCGCGAGCGTCCTCGAAGTGGCCGAAGCCGTGGAAGCCTTCGTGGAGAAGGAGGGCGGCAAGCCCGCCTTCCCCGTGAACCTCTCCTTCAACACGGACGCCGCCCACTACTCCCCCCGCGTGAACGACGACCTCGTGTTCAAGCACGGCGACCTCGTGAAGCTCGACGTGGGCGTCCACGTGGACGGCTACATCGGCGACAACGCCGTCACCGTGGAGGTGGGCACGGACACCCACCGCGAGCTGCGGGAGGCCGCGACCGCGGCCCTCCGCGCCGCCATCAAGGTGGTGCGCGACGGCGCCGCCATCCGCGACCTCGGCGCCGCCATCGAGCACGAGATCCGGAGCCGCGGCTTCCAGCCCGTGGCGAACCTCACCGGCCACAGCGTGGACCACTACCACCAGCACGCCGGCCTCACCATCCCCAACATTGCGGCCATGGGCCACGGGAGCCTGAAGGCGGGGCAGGTCATCGCCATCGAGCCCTTCGCGACGACGGGCGCGGGCCGCATCAAGGACTCCGGCGGCGGCCACATCTACCACTACCGCAACAACCGGCCCCAGCGCACCCCCGACGCGAAGGCCGCCCTCAAGTACATCCAGGAGCACCACTCGGAGCTCCCCTTCAGCGAGCGCTGGCTCACGAAAGCCATCCCCGCCTCGAAGGTTGCCTTCGCGATGCGCATGCTCGAGCAGACCGGCGCCGTGAGCCAGTACGCGATCCTCCGCGAGATCCAGAACGGCATGGTCGCCCAGGCCGAGAACACGGTGATCGTGACCGAGACCGGGTGCGAGATCACGACGCTCCCCGCGCTCTGAGAGCGGTTCCCGGCGGAGCGGGGTCGCGCGCGGAATTCCTTGCTGCTCTTCCCCCTCCATCCCCAGCCCGTCCCCGGCTCACAGAGGGACGGAGGACACCTCAGAGGACACGGAGGGAGGGCGACGGGATTCACGGGCCCGGGCAGCTTAGGGCTGCGATGGGGCGACGCAGCGAAGCCACGCGAAGAAATGAGAACGGCGTTCCTTACGGCCGCTACGCGCCCGGACCACCCCGCGAACGGAGGTTCGCTCGGAGAGCTTGCGCTCGTGGAATTTTGGAGGGCCCCGGCATGCCGGGGCCTGTGAGAAAAAGGAAGGGGTGCTGGCCTCACTAGGAGGGGATGGGATGCACTTAACAACTACCAGCCGGGCCCTTCCGTACCGAATATGCGCGCTGCTGCGTATATATACTTTGTGAAATAGATTAAAAACGGGTGCCACGAAGTGTCTCGGGGAACCCCAGGGATTGTGGGTGCCGAGAGGCCTCGTGGCCCGAGATGTGGGCCGCGCGCTCAGGCGTGGGGCGTGATGGTGACGACGTTGTTGCCGCGGAGCACAACGGTGCCGAGGCGGCGGGAGTTCGCGTCGTGGCGCTCCTCCGTCTCGTCGAGGACCAGGTTCATGTACTGGTCGTAGCCCACGAGCTTCCCCTCGAGAACGCGCCCGTCCTTGAGCTGGAGGGACATCTTCTTGTTCATAGAGCGCTCGAGAACGTCGAGGGGCAGGGCCATAAAATACCTCGGGTCCCCCTAACGGTTCCCCGATTATAATCGTTTTTGCGAGGCCAGGGGCGCCGCGTCGAAGAAACGGGCGAGATCCCCCGGCGGGTCCTCGCTGGGAGCGAGGTCGGGAAGGAACTCGCGGAGGGAGGCCGCGCGCTTGTCCATGAGGAGCGCGAAACCCCGGTCCGTGGGCGTGCGGATGAGGCGCCCCAGGGCCTGCAGCACCTTCCGCACCATCGGGGCGCGCACCGCATAATCCCACCCCATGCCGAATTTCCGGTCGTAGAAGCGGAGAAGGGCCTTCTCGCGGGCGGTGGGCTTCGCGAAGGGGAGACCCACGATGACCACCACTTCGAGCTCGTCCGCCGGGAAGTCGAGGCCCTCGCTGATGCGGCCGCCCATGACCGCGAACAGGGTGACGCCGCGGCCCCCCTTGAAGCCCCCGACGAGCCGCATGAGCTCCTCCTGACGCGCGCCCCGCGCCTCCACCAGGAGGCCAGGAATGCGGGAGGCGCGCTCCACCTTCTGCATGACCTCGAAGCTCGGGAAGAACACCGCCATGTTCCGCGACCCGGCGGCGGCGCGGACGGCCTGGATGCGCTCCGCGAACCGGCCCCACGTGGTCCCATCGTGCCGCACCTCCTCGAAGCGCGTCGTCACCTCCGGGTCGTAGCGGGCGCACCGGTTCTCCCTCGGGAAGGGAGAGGGGAAGGTGCGGAGGGGCGCCGTGGCGGGAAGCCCGATGCTGTCGCGGTACTCCTCCAGCGGGTGGAGCGTGCCGCTCATGTGGATGCTGCCCGCCGTCTCCAGGAGCACCTTCGTGGCGATGGAGGGGTCCAGGCAGTACACCTGCAGGCGCGGGTCGGGCGCCGCCGTGACGAGGCGCACGTACTCGGGCTCCTCCGCCTCCGCCCAGAGCTTCATGAAGGCGGCCACGGCGGCGAGGCTGCTGCGCGGAACGCGCCCGGCGCGGCGGCGCGACTCCCGGATGGACTCCCCGAGCGCCGCCACCTGATCCAGCGCCTTTGCGAGGCGCGGCGAGGAGGTGAGGAGCGCCTGGAGCAGATCCGTCTCGAGGGCGCCCTCGGGCACGAGCGCGTCCTCCTCGCCCGACCCCGGCGGCAGATACTCGCGGGAGAGGGCCCGGAGGCTCTCCTGGAGGGCCGTGAGCAGGTCGGTGACGGTGCCGTTCCCGAGCACGGCGGGGTCGCCGAGCTCAAGGGCCTCGGCGTGGGCCTTGTCGAGGCTGCGGGAGCCGAGCTCGGCGCTCAGAAGCTCCCGCGCGTAGCCGGGCAGGTTGTGGGCCTCGTCCACCACGACCACGAAATCGTCGAGGATCGCCCCGGTCCACGAGAGGAAGGCGCGGCGGAGGAACGGGTTGAAGAGGTACACGTAGGGGGCAACGACGACGCGCGCCTCGGGGAGAAGACGGCGCGTGATCTCGTAGGGGCAGAGCCCGGCGCTCCCGCAGTGGGCGATGAGCTCCTCGGCCGTGCGCGGCTCCGCGCGCACCCAGGCCTCGACGGCGCCGGCGGCATCCCCCAGGGAGCGGCGGAAGAAGGGGCAGGGCTTCACGCGTGGCTTGTTGCCCTTGATTTCCTCCTCGACGGCCTTGCAGGCGTCGCGGCACATGAGCGCGAGCTCCTCCGAGTTCGCCTCGGCAAACTCCGGATCCTCCTTCGTCTGGGGGCAGAGGTTCTGGCGGCCCTGCAGGGCGACAACCAGGAGCGGGGACCCGAGGCGGGGCGCAATGGCGCGGGCCTCCACCACCACCTGCTTGCCCTGGCTGTTCGTGCGGGTGAGGTAGAGGACGCGCTTCCCCCGCGGGAGGGCGGCGGCCAGGGCAGAGGCGAGTGCGCTTACCGTCTTACCCGTGCCCGTGCCGGACTCGACCACGCCGTGCCCGCCCTCCGATAGCACGCCCTGGAGGAACCCCACGAGCTCGCGCTGGTGAGGGCGCGGCGCGTAGGGCAGGAGGTCCATGGCGTTCCCGATGCCGGCCTGGCTTTAAGTAGCCTCGCCGGAGGTCACCAAAGGTTCTAGAAAAGAAGAGAAGGGGATTGCGTGCCCGGTCGAGGGACCGGGCAAGAAGAGGACGTGCAGAAGGGCGACCTTAGCGCGCGGAACGCGTGGCCCACACATCGGCGGGCAGGTCGTTGTAGATGGAGGAGAACTCGTCGGCCTTCTCCTCCTGCTTCTTGCGGTAGGAGTCGGCGTAACCCAGAATCTTGTCCTTGCGGAAGAGCCAGTAGTGCGTGCGCCATTCGCGGCCATCGTACAGTGTTGTCTCCTCACGCTCTGTTGTGAGAAGACCCTCTTCCTCGAGGATATAGAAGAGCTGGCGGTCCTCGGGCTCGAGGACGTTGTCGATAATGCGGTCGTTGAAGCCGAAGATGTCCATGACGAACTCGGCGTCACGGGAGGATTCCTCCTCGACAAGACCGATGCGGTCCTGAATCGCCTGGCTGAGGTCCTCGACTGTGATAATCTCCAGGTCTGCCTCCCTGCGGGACATCCGAGTCATAATGAAAGCCATCCTGTCGTGCCGCAACTGGCATTCCACAGCCTAAACAGGTGTAGAATTCAAGTGCAAGCCCTACTGCGAGGGGGCTATGTGCGAGTGCAGCTATAAATACGTTTCGTGAATCGTTCTAAGGAAATCCGATTCACGCAGCCCCGGGAAGACGGATGGCAGCCACCCGGGGAACCATGGGAGGCGTGATAGGATTCAGCCTTTCACCCACATGAATTGAACGATCCAACACCCGGGGGTAGAGAGGCCCCCGGCCCCCGCGCCCAGGTTGCCTGGCCGCGCGGCCAGGGCGGCAAGAAAGGTCAGGATTGCTTATCGGCGTCTCCCCGCCTCATGCTTGCGTGGCCGTGAGCTCCTCCACCCCCCCGCTTGACGCGCGCCCCGCTGGGAC
>DATMKA010000298.1:0-4786 GCA_035553595.1 Thermoplasmatota archaeon
CTCTGGAACCAGGCCTTCGACCTCGGCCTCACCATGCAGCGCGAGACCCTCGAGGCCTCCCGGGAGGCCGCCAAGGCCGGCCTTGCCGTCCAGCGCGCCAACCTCCGCGGTCTTCGCGCGAGCATGGACCGCCTCACCTCCACGAACCTCCTCGAGTCCACGGGCCGCCAGGCCGCGGACACCCTCTCCCGCACCACCGGCGACGCCCGGACCGGCGAGACCGTCCGCCGCGCCACCGAGGACACCCTCCGCGCCACCGCCACGGTGCCCGTGGAGACCGCCCGCCAGACCGTGACCCTCACGCTCGACCCCCTCGACCGCCTCCTCACCGCGTGGGAAACCCAGGTGGAGAGCGCGACCACCGCCGCCGTGGCTGCCACCCGCAGCCTCACGGAGGCCAACCGCGCCTTCACGCTGAGCGCCGTGGAGGGCTGGATGGCCCTTGCCCAAGCGGGCGAGGCCGCCACCCGGACCACCCTCGGCACCGCTCGCGCAACCACCGGCAGCAAGGAGCGCACCGGGTGAATCCTATGGCGAACACGAACGCTCAGAACCCCAAGGAAAACGGGAACGGCAACGCCCAGACGCAGCAGGTGTGGGCCACCTTCACCGACATGAACCGCCAGCTTGCCGAGACCTACGCCGAGGCCACCCGCGCCGCGGCCGAGGCCCAGGCGGTCTACTTCGAGAACATGCTCGGCACCCTCCGCGCCCGCACGGGCGGCGAGGGCGGCAACGGGTCCTCCTTCGCGAAGGCCCAGCAGATCTGGACAGAGGCCCTCCAGGAAACAAACCGCATGAGCCTCGAGGCCCTCCAGCGCGGCGAGACCCCTCCCGTGGAGGAGATTTTCGACCTCTGGACGAACGCCCAGGCCGACATGATCCGCAACGTCATCTGGACCCCCGGTTTCGCCGAGGCCCAGGGCCGCGCCCTCAACGCCGCCCTCGACCAGCGCAAGCGCAGCATGGACCAGATGGAGAGCAACCTCCGCGCCATGGGCATGCCCACCCGCAGCGACATGATGGAGGTCGCGAAGCGCCTCGTGGAGCTCGAGCGCCGCCAGCACGAGCTCACGAAGCTCCTGCAGACCCTCGTGGACGCCCAGGAGAGCCTCACCATGGTGCCGGGCGCTCCCGAAGGCGAGACCCGGTCCCGCCGGGGCAAGAAGAACGCTGGAGGGGGCGAATAGGGTGGACGCGGTCACGGCCCAGCAGGCCTTCCTGAAGGGCCTTGCGACCCAGAGCGAGACCTGGAGCAAGCGCCTCTCCGGCATGGCGAAGTTCCTGCAGGACCCGCCCCAGGTGGAGGTGGGCGCCACGCCCCACGACGTGGTGTACACGGAGAACAAGCTCCGCCTCCTCCGCTACCGGCCCCGCAAGGAGAACCGCCACGCGACCCCCGTGCTCGTGGTGTACGCCCTCGTGAACCGGCCCTACATCCTCGACCTGCAACCCGACCGCTCGGTGGTGGGCCGCCTCGTGGATGCGGGCTTCGACGTGTACCTCATCGACTGGGGCACCCCGTCCCCGCTCGACCAGTGGCTCACCCTCGACGACTACGTGAACCGCTACATCGACAACTGCGTCGACGTGGTGCGCGAGGAGTCCGGCAGCGACCAGGTGACGCTCCTCGGGTACTGCATGGGCGGCGCCATGAGCGTCATGTACAGCGCCCTCCACGCCGAGAAGGTGCGCAACCTCATCGTGATGGCGGCGCCCCTCGTGCACGACGAGAAGGTGTCGGACGCGAGCCTCCTCAACCGGTGGGCGCAGCCCGAGTACTTCGACGTGGACCGCGTGGTGGCGGCCTACGGGAACGCGCCCGGCGAGTTCCTCGACGGCGGCTTCCAGTCCATGAAGCCCGTGGAGAACCTGTTCAGCAAGTACGTGGGCTTCACGCGCTCCGTCACGAACGACGACTTCGTGGAGAACTTCCTCCGCATGGAGACCTGGAGCCGGGACACGATCCCCGTGGCGGGCGAGGCCTACCGGCAGTTCATCCGGGACCTCTACCAGGAGAACAAGCTCGCGAAGGGCACCCTCGTCCTCGGCGGCGAACGCGTGGACCTCGCGAACCTGAAGATGCCCATGCTGCTCCTCACGGGCCAGTACGACCACCTCGTGCCCTACCAGAGCACCGCTGGGCTCCTGGAGGCGACGGGCAGCACGGACCGCGACTGCATCGTGGTCCCCACGGGCCACATCGGTCTCAGCGTGAGCAGCCGCGCCCACAAGGAGCTTTGGCCCAAGGTGTGCGGCTGGCTCGCCGAGCGCTCCGGCGAGGCCGGCGGCGCCGCGCCCTCCTCGTCCTGAGGAGGGCTCCTTCCGGGGCTAGAGGAAGCGGAGGTGGGCCACGGGCCCGCGCTCCGACCACTGGCCCCAGCTTTCTCCCCCGTCGGGCGTGTGGTGGACGAGGTGGCGGCTCGCGCAGTGCGGGCACGCGTGCGGCTCCTCGGCGAAGTCGTCCCCCTGCACGAAGGTGCCGAGGTCGGCCTGGCAGTGCCCGCAAACCAGTTCATAGTCGAAGCTGTCGTACATCATTCTACCACCTGATCCAGCGCGTGTTAGAGGTTCTCAGGGTGCTTCATGGGTTCGGAACCCCCCGCGGGGGGTGCTCTAGCGGGAGCGGCCCGCCTGGCGGGCGCCCCCAGGGCCTGCCTCCGCGGGACCCGCATGGGTGCGCAGGTACTCCACCATGCCATCCACCTCGCTCCGGAACTCCTCGAAGGGCTGGTTGCTCCCGCGCAGGAACGTGCTCCAGCCCGCCGTGTGCTTCGCCATGAACACCGCCTCGGTGATCTCCTCGTCCGAGGCCCCGTGGAGGCGCGCCGCCGCCTCATGGAAGTAGGTGCAGTAGGGGCACTGGAGGGCGGAGGCCACGGCGAGGCCCAGCAGCTCCTTTGTCCGCATGGGGAGGGCCGTGTCCTGAAGCTGGAAGCGCTTGAAGGTCTCCCACTCGCTTTCGATGAGGGGTGCGGGGACGCGCTCGAGGAAGCTGGGGACGGTGCCGAAGGCTGCCTCGATGTCCTGACGGACGTGCTGCGGAATCATGGGTCACCGCCCCTGGAACGGGGCGGCGGCTGAATCAAGCCGCGCCCGGCATGGTGGACGGTCGCGGCCCCGAGGGAGCGCGCGAGGGGACCGCCCGGTTACCCGATGACCATGGCGTCCGGCTGCACCTCAAGGGGCCGGTCGAAGCGGTCCACGAGGAAGGGCGTGATGTCCATGCTGCGGGCCTTGCCATGCAGGATGAGCTCCGCGGTGAGCTTCGTCGTCATGGGGCTCACCATGAAGCCGTGGCCCGAGGCGCCGTTGAGCTGGATGAGGTTCTCGACGCCCGGGGAGCGCCCGAGGACGGGCTTGTTGTCGGGCGTCACGTCGTACATGCCGGCCCACTGCCGCATCACGCGCACGTCGCGCATGCGCGGGAAGAGGTCAGTGATCCCGCGGCTCACGCGGCGTAGGAAATCGAAGCTGGATCCGAAGTTGATGCCGGGCTTCTCGTGGGGGTCGCCGATGCCGGCCACGATCTCGCCGCGCATGTCCTGGTTCATGTAGAGCCCCGTGCGGAGGTCCACCACCATGGGGTCCAGGAAGGGCTTGAGCGCCTCCGTGACCATGATCTCGTGGCGGACGGGCTCGTTGGGAAGCTTCACGCCCGCCATGGCGGCGATGTCGCGGCTCCAACACCCGGCGGCGTTCACCACGGTCTCGCACGCGATGTCGCCGCGGGTCGTGCGGACTTTCCGGATTTTTCCGCCCGACTGGTCGAAGCCGGTGACGCCGGTGAAGGTTTCCACCTGCACCCCCATCTCGCGCACTTTCTGCCAGTACCCCTGGAGGACGGCCCAGGGGAAGATGATGCCGTCGGTGGGGCAGAAGCTCGCGCCCACCACGCCCTCCGTGTTGAGGTCGGGGGCGATGACGCTTGCCTCGGCCACGTCGATGACGCGGCTCTTTACGCCCACCGTCCGGTGGAACTGCGTGGTCTTGTCGAGGGCCTTCAGGGTCTTCTCGTCAAAGGCAAGGAACAGGTAGCCGCCCTGGCGGAACCAGACGTTGAAGTTGAGCTCCGCCGAGAGGTCGTTGAACATGCGGATGCTCTCGCGGGCGAGGGTGACGTTCTCGGCCGTGCCCCACTGGGCGCGGATGCCGCCGCCGTTGCGGCCGGAGGCGCCGTACATCACGTACTTCTTCTCGAGGACGACCACGTCCTTCATGCCCGCCTTCGCGAGCTGGTAGGCGGTGCCGAGGCCATTCACCCCACCACCGATGATGACGACCTGCGCGCGGTCCTTCATTCCTTCTCCTCCTTGGCGGCGAGGAACTTGAGGGGGATGGGTTGGACGGGCGGGCGGAAGGTGATGCCGCCCACGCGGGAGAGGTCGGTCCCCGCGGCGCGGGCCATGATGAGGCGCGCCGTGCAGAGGCAGGCCTTCCCCTGGCAGGGGCCCGTGGCGAGGCCGGTGTAGCGCTTGAGGGACTCGAGGTCGGAGTAACCGGCCTTCACGGCCTCCTCCACCTCGTGCTCCGTCACGTCCTCACAGAGGCAGACGATCTTCTTGGGTGTGGTCATCGGATCGCAACCCCCTTGCCGCGGACGGCTTCCCCGGCTGCGGCGCCCACTTCGGCGCCCTCCTTTGCGGCGGCCTCGGGCGACCGCGCGCCGAGCGCGCCGCCGCAGGCGAAAACCGTGGGGACGGTGGTCCGGTAAGCGGCATCGACGCGGGGGACGAAGGCCCCGGTGGCCGCGTCGTCGTCGAGGGCGCAGCCTGCCTGCTGGAAG
>DATMKA010000299.1:0-9640 GCA_035553595.1 Thermoplasmatota archaeon
CTGCCCGCCCCATGGAGACCCCCACGGAGGCGGAGGTGCTTGCGGCGGCGCGAGCCATCGACCTCCCCGAGTGCGGTCCTTGCGGCGGCAAGTGCTGCCGCACGCCTTGGACCGTGTTCGCGACCCCGCGGGACCTGGCGCGCCTCGAGGCCGCCACCGGGCGGCCCGCCGCGTCTTTTGCGCGGGTGGCTCCCGTCCCCGCGTGGGAGCGCGACGCCTACGGCGAGGGGAACCTCCTGTTCTCCCGCGTCGCGGCGGCAAACGGTGAGGTGCCCCAGCTTGCAAAGCGCGAGGACGGCGCTTGCGTCTTCCTCGATGGGCAAGGGTGGTGCGGCGTGCACGAGGCGAAACCGCTCCTGTGCCGCCTCTTCCCGTTCTACTACGAGCGCGCCCCCTACTCGCCCGCGGAGCGACCGAGCCCCCTCCGGACCGAGCGCGGTGGCCTCCGCCTCCTCATCGACAGGGGCCACACCGGGTTCTGCCCCATCCCACCCGAGCGGCTCGAGGCGCTCGAAGGGGCTCACGCCGACCGGCTCCTTCTCCTCATGCAGGCCTTCGAGGCAGACATCGCGCGCTACGAAGGGGAGAAGGAGGCTTTTGTCGCGGCGTGGCTCACGCGACGCTGATCGTGACGCGGCTCACGACGAAGGCGCGCTCATCCGGATGATCCGCCACCTTCAGGTCGAGCACCAGGGTGCTCAGGAGGCCCGTGGTGGACACGCTGCGCGTCACATAGATCCGGTTGACGCTGCCCGGAGGGAGCTGGACGTAGCCGCCGCTTGTTTGCGTGATGCTTCCGAGCGACCCCGTCACCTGCGCAGTTTGCGTGCCATTGTTCAGGCCGACTTCCACGAGGGCCAGGTTCGCAAGCCCGGAGGACGAGCTGAGGGCAAGCTTCGCGTAGGAGGCCCCGGTCGCGTTCGTATTGTTGAGGTAGAGCACGTTCGTGGAAACCGAAAGCAAGCCCCCCGTGACGGAGGCGGACCCCCGGGTGAAGCTGAGCCCGGGGCTGCTCCCGGGAGCAAGGGCACCAAGCCGCACCTCCACCAGCTGGGGCTCCAAGCTTCCCGAGGCAGCCTCATGCACCACCTGCAGGCTCCCCACGAGGAGGTAAGCGACGGATACCGTTAGCAGCAGGGATCGCCTCACGGGACCTCCAGGACAAGGGAGAAGGAAGCGGCCGCCTCCGAGGAGCCGGCGCCTTCGGCCAAGGTGACCTTGAGATCAATCTTGTAGGTGGCCCCGGCCGGGAGCGCGAACGCAGCGGCAGGGGACGGCTGCAGCGAGTCGACCGTTGCAACCGTCGTTGGGCCATTCTTCACGGTCCACGTGAAGGCCTCAACGTGGCCGTTCGTGATGGGGGCGGCTTTGAGCGTCACGAGGCGGTCCGTTGGGCGATCGCTCACGAGGCGGACCACGTCCTTCACGGTCGTTTCGGCACCAAGGCGTGGCTTCGCCACCACCATGAAGCGGGTGCGATTGTCGCTGAGGGTCACTTGCTTCACGTAGCGGGAGTTTGAGGCGCCGTCCCCCTTCTCGAAATGGGCCACGGGCGGAGCGACGCTCGTCTGGACGACCGCGGAGGAGGAGGACCACTGGAGGGCGGCCTCGACGGCCCCCCAGGTGGCAACCCCGAGGAGAAGGAGCGCCCCGGAAAGGGCGAGGAGCTTCCCGCGGCCGGTCACGGTCTCACGCGACGGTCATCGAGAGCGCGTTCGTGAGCGCCACGTTGTTCGCGCCCGCCCCGGTGAGGAGCGTGAGGGTGAGGCGGCCCGTGTAGGTCTCCCCCGCGGGGAGGTTGAACGTCACCGAGGGCGAGGCCTCCGTGAGCGTGAGGGTCCCGACGACGCTCGAGGACCCATCGAGGATCTGCACCGTGTACGCCCCCACGTAGGCGTTGCTCACTTGCGTTGTGGACAGCGTCACGGACTTCGTCGTGTCGTCCACGTTCTGCAGCCGGAAGTAGGAACCCACGAGGAGCGTCGCCTCGGGGACGCCCTTCACCGTGGAAGTGAAGTACGTCTTGTTCGCGGAGATGGTGTAAGCCGTCACGTAGTCCGAGAGCGCGGAGGGCCCCGCGTCCGTCCCGGCAAGGAACTGGACGGGAGCGGACGTGACGCCCGTCGTGATGGTGCTCGTGGTCGCGTAGGTGATGGTGACCGCAGCCGCGGCGAAACCGGCGACGGCGAGCACGGCGAGCACGGCGGCCGGTTTTGCGGCAAGGCCCGGGAAGGCCTTCACGAGGAACCGAGGAAGCGGGAGCCGAGGGAGTACCAATTGTCCACCGTCCCCGGACTCGCCCCCCGGCCAGATAACGGGAGCCAAAGAAGCCACCCCGCCAGGCTGCCAATGGGGCGATCCTGCCAGGAATGGAAGCCCCACCCCTATCGAAACCCCTAACGCAAGCAGCGGCTACCGGGGTTGCCCCTCTCGACCCTCAGCAAGGTCGATCATCAGCCATCGGGGTCCCTTGGGGCCCCGAGTCTTGCCGGCGACCGTCACCCCCTTGTTTTCGGCCGAAACCCCTAATGCCAAGCAGCGGCTACCGGGGTTGCCCCTCTCTAAGGCCCCGCCGACCGGGAGTGCATACACCCACGTAGGATGAGGCGGGAGTCCACCCGGGGGGAGACACGGGCGCTCACAACGCCCCCCAAGGGAGCGAGGCCTTCGGGCCCGTCGATGACCATTGGGACGGTTGAGCGCCGCAAACCCCCTTTCTCCTGTGTAAACGCCCCTGGGCCGAGGCACGCCTTGACACCCCAGGGAGCCGATACGCTTTTATAGAACCCCTCGCATATTCGCGCGAAACGCCGCCAGGCGTACCCAGGCTCAGCCAGGGTCGGCCACCCCCGTGGGCGGCCGCATTTCCAAGCATCTTCGGTGATTCCCATGATGGGCAACAACCAGCCGATCTACATCCTCAAGGAAGGCACGACCCGCGAGAAGGGCCGCGGTGCCCAGAGCAACAACATCATGGCCGCCCGCGCCGTGGCCGACGCGGTGCGCAGCACCCTCGGCCCCCGCGGCATGGACAAGATGCTCGTCGACAGCATGGGCGACGTCGTCATCACAAACGACGGTGTCACCATCCTCAAGGAGATCGACATCGAGCACCCCGCCGCCAAGATGGTCGTCGAGGTCGCGAAGACCCAGGACCAGGAAGTGGGCGACGGCACCACCTCCGCCGTCGTCATCGCCGGCGAGCTCCTCCACAAGGCCGAGGACCTCGTGGGCGACCTCCACCCCACCATCATCACCTCCGGCTACCGCATGGCCGCCGAGAAGGCCATCGAGATCCTCAACGCCATGGCCACCGAGGTGTCCATGAAGGACGACAAGCTCCTCCGCATCATCGCGAACACCTCCATCACCGGCAAGGCCGCCGCGCTCAACCGCGACCTCCTCACCGACGTGGCCGTGAAGGCCGTGAAGGCTGTCGCCGAGACCAACGAGGCCGGCAAGGTCACCGTGGACCGCGACGACATCCAGGTCGTCAAGAAGACCGGCGGCTCCGTGGACAACACGACCCTCGTGCAGGGCATCATCGTCGACAAGGAGCGCGTCCACAGCGGCATGCCCCTCTCCGTGAAGAACGCGAAGATCGCCCTCCTCAACGTTGCCCTCGAGATCAAGAAGCCCGAGGTCGACGCCAAGATCACCATCAGCGACCCCAGCCGCCTCCAGAACTTCCTCGACCAGGAGGAGTCCTACCTCCGCGGCCTCGTGGACCAGGTCGTGAAGAGCGGCGCCAACGTCGTCTTCTGCCAGAAGGGCATCGACGACCTCGCCCAGCACTTCCTCGCGAAGAAGGGCATCTACGCCGTCCGCCGCGTGAAGAAGAGCGACATGGAGAAGCTCGAGAAGGCCACCGGTGCCACCATCGTCAACAACCTCGACGAGCTCACCAAGGAAGACCTCGGCAAGGCCGGCTCCGTGGAGGAGCGCACCTTCGGCTCCGACCAGTTCACCTTCGTCACCGAGTGCAAGAACCCCAAGGCCGTGAGCATCCTCCTCCGCGGCGGCACCGAGCACGTCGTGGACGAGATCGAGCGCGTGCTCGAGGACGCCCTCCGCGTCGTCGGCGTGGCCCTCGAGGACGGCAAGGTCGTGGCCGGCGGCGGCGCCCCCGAGATCGAGGTCGCCCTCCAGCTCCGCAAGTACGCGGCCTCCGTCGGCGGCCGCCAGCAGCTCGCCATCGAGGCCTTCGCCGGCGCGGTCGAGATCATCCCCCGCACCCTCGCCGAGAACGCGGGTCTCGATGCCATCAACATGCTCGTGGACCTCCGCAGCGCCCACGAGAAGGGCCGCAAGACCCACGGCCTCAACGTGTTCGACGGCAAGGTTGTCGACATGGTGAAGGAGGGCGTCATCGAGCCCCTCCGCGTGAAGACCCAGGCCCTCAAGTCCGCCACCGAGGTCGCCCAGATGATCCTCCGCATCGACGATGTCATCGCGGCCAAGGCGGCGCCCCCTGCGCCCCCCGGCGGCGGTGCCGGCGGCATGAGTGGTATGGGCGGCATGGGCGGAATGCCGGGCATGATGTAAGGCTCGGCCGCGCCTTCCAACACCCTCGGCCCGCTACGGCGGGCCCTTCTTCATTTTTCATCCCGAAAAACGCGCCAGCGGGAGCAAGAAGAGTGACGACCCGGGGAGAAAGAGGTTGGCTGGAGACTCCCCGGGTCTCGCCGGTGCGGGCATGGAGCGTCAGTACGCCTCCCAAAGGCATTCCCTGCGGGGAGCGCCGCCTCCGGCATGCTAAGCAATGGCGAAGCAGGGCCTAAGCATATTCCCGCACACAGTCGGCCCGCAACCAATTGGGTGCAGCACCGAAAGCAGCGTTGTGCAAAAATGGGCGCCGACTCAACCCGTTCGTGGGTTACCCTCAGTACTGAGGAGGCTTCTGGAACGCGCTGCCAACGATGGAGGCCGCCGCCAGGACGATGAACATCGCACCGAGGAACTTGCGCATCATGAACGCTCGGACGATAGCGGGGAGTTAAAGATTGTTCCTGAACGACAGTTGTCCAAGTTAGACAGACCGCGGAAACGCGGCGGCGACAAACGCGAGCGCGAGCATCACACCGCCAGGAGCGAGGGAGAGCCACCTTGCCGGGCCCACACGCTCCGGGACCTCCCACGCCTTGGCCCAGAAGCCCCCAGCAACGAGCAAAAGCGCCGTCGCGAGGGCGACAAAGGGGGCCACCACGAGGCCCTGCCGCGCCCCTTCGAGGAACTTCGGACCATACAGCGTGAGCACGAAGACGCCGTAGCCTGCGCTCGCGAGGCAAGCGAGGATCGCCAGGGCATGAACAAATCCCCTCCTGGAGGAGGCCGCCCACGCGCCGAAGAGCGCCGGCAGGAGGCCCATGGGGAGTACCCCCAGAAGCACTGCGAGGAAGAACATCTCGCTCCCCGTCGCGTAGGTTGTCATCCGCGCTCACTTCTCCCACGGCTTGGGTCCTACCGCGTCGAGCGGCGTGTCCCATCCTTCGGCCTGCTCCTGCTCGGGGGAGCGGTCCTTCTTCTTGCCCTTCCCGCTCTTCTTGCCGCCCTTCTGGAGGATTTTCGCGCCGCACTCGGGGCAGTGCTTGGTGCCCTCATAGAGCTCGATCTCGCACTTGGGACAGTTGATGAGGAGCGTTTCGGCGATGAGGTCGCCGCCGCAGTGCTCGCAGAACTCGCTGTAGCGGTTCACGGGCCCGTTGCAGAACTTGCACTTGAGGCTGTAGTCCGGCATGAGGCCGTGCCGGTACATGTTGGGCAGGTAGATGAAGAAGAAGCCCAGGGTGAGGATCACGAGGCCCGCCGCCTCGAGGAAGGTCGTCATGCTCATCTCCTCCTCGGCGCCGAAGCGCTGGATGAGGTCGTAGGTGAGGAGGGCAGCGAGGGCGCCGAAAATCACCTGGCCGATGTGCAGGTTCACCCAGTAGGGGTTTGCGTGCTTCACCGGGGGCGGGGGTGAGGCCATGAGGCCCCTAACCTCTGGACCGGGTCTTAAGGGTCACGCTCGGCGGCATCAGGGGGATGCGCGCTGGAAGGCGTGCACCCGGACCTCGCCGCTCACGCTCTGGCGGTCCATCACCACCTTCCACTCGCCGCGCTCGCCACTGCCGGCGGCCGCGACGTCGTACCCTTCGCCGGGGCCGAGGGTTTTCTCCCACACGACCTTCCCGGCGGCATCCACGAGCTGGATGGTCTCGCGGCCTTCCGTGATCTTCCAGAAGACCTCGATGCTCGCGACCCCCTTGCCGTTGGCCCAGGCAAGCTCGTCGCGCCAGGTGTCGCGCACGAGGTTCTTGAGGTGGTGGTCGAAGTCGCTCTTCCGGATGTCGAAGCTGCGCTTCCCGATGTCCTCCTCGGGAGGCTCCTCCACGCTCGACCCGAGGCCGAACATGCAACCGGGGAGCGCGATGGCGAGGGAGAGCGCGATGGCGACAGCGGTGGCGCGCCGCATGCGCTCCCGGTTCCCGCCGCCCTTCTTCAGGATGGCGGCTGCCATGCCGAAGGATCCCTCAACGGTCCATCAGGGGTAGGGACGCATGAAGAGGTGGAGGCGGAAGTTCCCGCTCGCCTCGCGCGCCTCGAACACGACGCGCCACTTCCCCTTCGCCCATTCCTCACCGAGGGGCACGAGGTAATCGTAGGTCCCCGGGTTGAGGTTCCCATCCCAGGCAATGTTGCCCGCCGCGTCATGCACCTTGATCCTGAGGTTCCCGCCGGTGATGTTGGCCTTCACCTCGACGGTGCCTGCGCCCTTGGGATTGTTCCAGGTCTCGCTCTCGCGCCACGACCCGCCGTCCATGCGGGATTCGCGGTAGTGGAAGTCGCTCTTCTCGATAATCCAGCCGCTCGTGCCGATGTCCTCGTCATTGGGGCCGGTGGCCGCGTTCCCTTGTCCCATCAGGGAGCTGCAGCCCGCGAGGGCCGGCAGGGCTGCAAGGGCGAGGAGGAGCCTCATCGCGTGCATGGGGCCCGAGTGGGCCGCGGAGTGCTTCAGCCCCACCCGCCCCCCGCGGGGTGGCGTCGGGCGCTCCGTCAGGGGCTCGTGAGCCGCCTTCAGGGATCCACGGCGCGCACGCTGACGGCGCCCTGCCCGTTCAGGTTGGAGAACGTGAAGGTGAGCCGCCACTTGCCTGCCTTCCCCGTGGCGCTCTTTGCTTCCTGCGCGGCCTGGCCGAGGACCGTGAGCGTCTTGTCGAAAACGGTCTCGCCCGCCGCGTCCACCATCTTGACGCGCACGGAGCCGGAGCCTTGCACGGCAAGGCGGACGACGCCCGCACCCTTCGTGTTCTCCCACTCGTGGGACTCGGTGCCCGACTTCGCCCCCTGGACGCCGTACACGAAGTTGTCGCGGGTGTTCGAGACACCCGCCTGACCCCCTTCGCCCTGCGAGAGCGTGCATCCCGCAAGGGCGACGGAGGTCGCGAGAGCGAGCACCCAGAAGGTTCGCATCAGGACAGCCCCCGGGGTTAGCGCGCGTTCACGGTGATGGCGCCCTGCCCGTTCATGTTTTTGAACGTGAAGGTAATGGTCCACTTGCCAGGGGAGCCACTGCCAGCGATCCCGGCCTTCGAGGTCTGCCCCGTGACGGAGACTTCGCGGTTCAGCATGGTCTTCCCGTCAGGGTCCTTGATGCTGATGAGGACGCTGCCCGAGCCCTGAACGGCGACGTTGTAGGCCGCCTCGCGCTTCGAGTTTTCCCACGTGTAGGTGTGGGTTCCGGAGAGGGAGCCTTGCACGGCGTAGCTGAAGCTGTCCTTCTGGTTGGAGACGGCGGACTGCGTGGTGCCGTCCTGGGAGAAGGTGCAACCGGCCGCGAGGGGGACGAGGGCGAGCACAGCGAGCAGAACAACGAGGCGAGACGAGGCCATGATTAAGCGCTCCCGTAGACGTTGATGGCGCCGCTTCCGGTGGCGGCAATCCAGTTCACTTCGAGCGTCCACATGCCGGGGGCTCCAGAGCGAAGACTGCTCGTGGACCCGGAGCTGCCCATGGAGAAGGACTCCTGGTACACCACCTTGCCGGAGCCATCCTTCAGGGTGAGGCTCAACTGGCCGGTTTTCACGTGGATGCCGTTGCTGAGGTAGGCGCTGCCGCCGGGGTTCGAGAAGGTGAACTTCTCGAGGTCCGTCTTCGCCTGCACGTTGAACGAGTGGCTGAAGTAGCCGGGGCCCTGGTTCGTGTTGGTGTTCCCGCCCGGACCGCTCCGGGAGCTCGACGTGCATCCCGCGAACGCGGCGACGACGACAAGAAGCCCCAGCACGAACGCTGCAGCCTGCCTTCCCATGGCACGGGCAGCTACGGGGCGGGCCTTAACCGTTTCGGGGCCTTGGAACAGGACTCAGGGGGCCGGTCGCTTGCGCCGTTCCTTGATGAGCTCGAGGACGTCCGAGGGCTCGTCGAGCTTCGCGAGCTCCTCCCGGGCCACGAGGGGCGCGCCCTCCACGGTCATGCGCTGGTAGGTGCGCTCCACGATGAAGACGCCGTGGCGCTCCGTGACGTCCATGAGGTTCGCCATGGCGCGGGCGCGCCGCAGGAAGGCCTCGTCAATGGTGGCCACACCCGTGAGGAACAGGTGGTCCTTGTCGGTGGCGATGGCGTTCACGGGGCTCTTGCCGAGGGGAACGACGCCGAAGCCGAGGACGGAGAGCATCTGGAAGGCCTCCGCCTCCAGGACGGCCGCCGGGTCCTCGGGGGCGGCCTCACGGCGCGGGTCGGCCCGGGCGGGCGGGTCGCGCTTCGAGAAGAAATCGACCACCACCTCGGGGTGCTCGCGGGCAAACCCGAAGGGGTCCACAGGCTCCACGAGGGGAGCCTCCAGGAATTCCTCCAGCCGCATGGCCACCTCCACCATGGCGCCCATGCCCTCCTCGTACATGCTGATGGCGCGGCGGCTCACGCCCGCCACCTCCGCAAGCTGACCGAGGGAGAGCCCACGGGCCTCGCGGAGGGCGCGCAGCGCCTCGCCGTTGATGTTCACGTAGAAGCCGCCCGGCGCGGCGTACACGAGGGGCTTCACGCCGTCCACCAGGTACTCCACGAGGGTGCCGTAGGTGAGGATGGGGATGCCGTGGCGCACGTACATGGCACCGTCCTCGAGGGCGGCGGCGCTGCTCCGCTCCCCGACCACGACAGGGGTGCCTTCCAGGAACTGGGCGAGCACCTTCATCTCCTGGGCCACGGCGTCGGCGAGGGAGTCCACGTTCGTGAGCACCTTCACGATGAGGAGCTCCCGGTCCCGCCGCGCCACGATATCGAAGGCCATGGGGCGGAGCGTGGTGGGCTCCGAGACGTAGAACCCGCTGCGCGCAAGCACCTGGCGAGTGGCCTCGATGAGGTCGCCGCGACGGGGCTTGCCGCCGGCACGGCCGGCGAACTCGAGGGGGTCCGGGGGAGCCATTTCCAGCCGTACTTCGGTTTCCTTGCTATAAACCTTTACGATATCCGGGGGTGGGCCACGCTAACGCTCACGCTAACGCTCACGCTAACGCTCACGCTAACGCCGAACGTTCAACGTTTCCCGTGAACGTGAACGGGAGCGTGAACGGGAGCGTGAACGGGAGCGTTGGGGTGGGCTTGGGCCAGGCAGGCACCCAAAAGCCCAAGTGAGCCCTCGCCGTCCCGCCCCCCAAGGCACCCC